>NZ_JBYTEN010000002.1:0-402348 GCF_058790595.1 Sphingomonas sp. EU05-FHT14C10
GCTTCCGCTTCATCTGTCCGTCCCTTTGTCGGGTCGGACTCTAGCTCCAACTGGAGGAAAAAGCGGGGGTCACGTCATAACCTCCGAGCCATCGCTATTCACGGAGACAAACCGACTCGAATTGACGAACTTTGTATCCTTACCGGCCCCCTTTTGCGCAGCAGACACTCGGCAAACCAGCCGATCGCCGGAAACCCAGTTGCACCAATCGAGCCGAAGCGGATTGCCGTCGGCCTTGAACACCATCTTCGGCTCGTTGGTCGCCAGCGACACGACGAAGAGGGCGTTCGACTTGCCACCCATCGGTGCGAGATAAGCCACTTTGGCGCCATCGGCGGACAGGCTGATGTCCATCACCGACTCCATCGCGCCGAATCTCGCAGCCAGATCGTCGGGCGCGTCGGCAGCCACCAGTGCGGACATGGCGAGTCCGCACAGCAATACCCTTTTCAACATGCTGCTCCCCCCGAAATATTATTGCTTCCCCAGGCAGATGAATACGCAAGCGTTTTGATTCGGCAAGTCGTCAACTTGCCTAGCGATGGCTTCACTGCCATTCAGCGCCCGCCCTCGTTCCCGCCCAAGGATTCTTGCCTGTGACCACGCCTCGCCAGCCCGCCGAATGGGCCGCCCATGACGCCGTCTGGATCGGATTTCCGAGCCATGGCGAGCTATGGGAAGATGATCTCGCCCCCGCGCAAGCCGAAGTCGCAGCCTTTGCGAATGCCGTCGATGCCGATGGTGCGGGCGAGCAGGTGATCCTCGTTGCCGCAGACGAAAAGGCGGCAGAGGCGGCACGTGCGCTTGCGGTGCCGCGCGTCGCGATCGAGGTTGCGCCGTTCGGCGACATCTGGCTGCGCGACACGGGGCCGATCCTGGTTTCGGACGGCAGCGCGCGATCCTTCCACTTCAATGGCTGGGGCGGGAAGTACGAGCTTGAGGGCGACGACGATGTCGGGATGCGCCTCGCCGACGCCCGCGGCATCGCCGCCATGCGCTGCGACTGGATCCTCGAAGGCGGCGCAATCGACGTCGATGGCAGCGGGCTGGCGGTGACCACCGAACAGTGCCTGCTCAATCCCAACCGCAACCCGGCCTTCGACAAGGCCGAGATCGAAGCGCGGCTGAAGGCAGACCTGGGGCTCGACCGCATCCTGTGGCTGGGCGATGGGCTCGCCAACGACCATACCGACGGGCATGTCGACAATCTGGCGCGCTTCGTCGGCCCGGGCCGGATCGCGATCCCGATCGCCGCCGGCACGGACGATCCCAATGCTGCCATCTATGCCGATGCCGCGGCGCGCGCGCGCGCGTTCGAGTTGGAAGTCGTTCCCCTGCCCTCGCCTGGCCGCGTCATCCGCGACGACGAGGTCGTGCCGGCATCCTACATGAACTTCTATATCGGCAATGCCGCCGTCGTCGTTCCCGTCTATGGCGCACCCAACGACGATGCGGCGGTGAAGGCGATCGCCGATCTTTTCCCGGCACACAGGGTTGTCGGACAGCGCGCCGATCATATCTTGACGGGCGGCGGCAGCCTCCACTGCATCAGCCAGCAAATCCCGTCACTTCAGGACGACCGATGACCGAAATCACCGTCGCCGCGCTCCAGCTCGGCTTCACCGCCGATATCGACGAGAATATCGCCAACGTCTCCGAACTGGTTCGCGAGGCGACGGCGAAGGGCGCGAAGGTGATCCTGCCGCCCGAGCTGTTCGAAGGCCCCTATTTCTGCCAGGTCGAGGACGAGGGGCTGTTCGCCAACGCGAAGCCGACCGAGCAGCACAAGGCGGTGATCGCGATGCGCAAGCTCGCCGCCGAACTGGGCGTCTATATCCCGACCAGTTTCTTCGAGGCCGACGGCCCGCATCATTACAACAGCCTCGCCATGATCGACGACAAGGGCGCGATCATGGGCGTCTATCGCAAGAGCCATATCCCCGATGGCCCGGGCTATGAAGAAAAATTCTACTTCCGCCCCGGCAACACCGGCTTCAAGGTGTGGCCGACTCCCGGCGCGACGCTGGGCATCGGCATCTGCTGGGACCAGTGGTATCCCGAGACTGCGCGATCGATGATGCTGATGGGCGCGGACCTGCTTTTCTATCCGACCGCGATCGGCAGCGAGCCGCACGATCCCTCGCTCGACACCAGCCGCCTATGGCGGCGCGCGATGGTCGGCCATGCTGTGTCCAATGTCGTGCCGGTGATCGCCGCGAACCGAATCGGCAACGAGAACGGCCAGATATTCTACGGCAACAGCTTCATCACCGACGAGCGCGGCGACCTGATCGCCGAATTTGGCGCTACGGAAACCGGCGTGCTGACCGCGACGCTGGACCTCGACCGGGTGAAGCGCCATCGTGCCGCCTTCGGCTTTTTCCGGGATCGCAGGCCCGATCTCTACGGAAGGATCGCCGAAGACATATAATCGAGGAGAGAGCGATGAGCGTTGCCCGCCACTATGTGATGATCGCCAAGCCGGGTGAAAGCGCCGCGCTGGAAACCGCGCTGAGCGATCTCGCCGACAAGGTGCGCACCGTGCCGGGCAGCGAAGGCGTCGACATGCTGCGCGATGTGGCCGACGAGCATCGCTTCGTCTTTATCGAGAAATGGGAATCGGTCGAGGCGCACAAGAATGCTGGGCAGCATTTGCCGCGCGAGGTGCTCGCCCCGCTCGGCGCCGCGCTCGCCGGGCCGCCCGATGGCGCCTATCTCGACTATCTGAAGATCGTCTGATCGCGCAGATCGAGCGCGCGCGCGAACACAGCTTCGAACATCTCCCGCGTCAGGCGGCCGGTATTCTGATTGTAGCGCGAGCAATGGTAGCTATCGATCAGGATCCGGCCATCGGGCATGCGATGCTCCGCAAGATGGGCGAAACGCGCCTTGGGCAGCTTGCCACCGAGCACCTTGACCGCTGACTGGTGCGCGATCTGGCCGAGCGCGACGAAGATGCGGGCGTTGGGCAGTGCGTCGACCTGCGCGTCCAGGAACGGCCGGCAATTGCGGGCCTCCTCGGGCGTCGGCTTGTTCTCGGGCGGGAGGCATTTGACCGAATTGACGATGATCGCGCCTTTCAGGCGCAGGCCATCATCGACACGCGCATCGTAGCGCCCCTCGCTCAGCCCGAACTTGTCCAGCGTCTCGAACAGGAGCGGCCCTGCGAAGTCGCCGGTGAAAGGCCGCCCCGTGCGGTTGGCGCCATGCTTGCCCGGCGCGAGCCCGACGATGCCGAGCCAGGCACCCGGATCGCCGAAGGCATGGACCGGCGCGTTCCACCAATCGGGATATTCGACCCGCAACTGATCGCGCAGCGCGACAAGCCTCAGGCAGCGTGGGCAATCGCGCGGTGGCTCCGTGGCGGCGAGCGGGCTTTCCAGCAACGTCATGGCGCGATAGTCGGCAAAACCATGTCGAAGACAAGCTATGCCATCGCGCTTGGTTCCAACCGGCGGACGCGCAAGGGGTCGCCCGAGGCGACGCTGCGTGCGGTGATGCGCAAGCTGGATGCGGCGGCCGAATCGCGCGTGATCGCGACGCCGGCCATGGGTGCGGCTGGGCGGCGCTTTGCCAACGCGGCCATAGTGGTGCGATCGAAGCTCGAGCCGCCCGAGATGCTCCGTCGCCTCAAGACGATCGAGCGCAAGCTGGGGCGACGGCGCGGGCGGCGCTGGGGCGACCGGCCGATCGACCTCGACATCATCCTGTGGTCGGAAGGGCCGTGGGTCTCGAAAGGGCTGGTCATCCCTCACCCCCATTTCCGCGAGCGCGACTTCGTGCTGCGCCCGCTGGCCAGCATCGCACGCGACTGGCGCGATCCGCTGAGCGGTTTGACCATCGCCCAGCTTCATGCGCGGTTGACCCGGAGGCGTCCCGCTTCTAGGTGACGCGCCTTGGCCTGACCGGGCTCGTAGCTCAGTCGGTAGAGCAACGGACTTTTAATCTGTAGGTCCCGGGTTCGAATCCCGGCGAGCCCACCAGTCAGGCCGCTCTACACCCCGCATATATGCGCAGAACCCCAATAAAACCCTAGATTTCCGCCGGTTTATATGCGCAGAATTGCGCATAGTTCCGCAGCCTACCGCGCCCCTTGTCGGGGCACTTCTGGGGGCACTGGCGATGAAGGAGGGTTCGGTGCCCCTGACTGATGCGAAAGTCCGCAACGCCAAAGGGGCGGACAAGCCTTATAAACTAGCCGATTCTGGCGGGCTATACCTATTCGTGACGCCCACCGGATTTCGTTCGTGGCGCATGAAATACCGTTTCGCGGGCAAAGAGCGGCGGCTGACGTTCGGCCCCTACCCTGAAATCAGCCTGCTCGCCGCGCGTGATATGCGCGATGAGGCGCGCCGGCACCTGCGCAACGATCGCGATCCGGGCATCGCCAAGGTAAAGGCGCGCGCTGCCGCCCAGGTCAGCGCCGCCACGACGCTCGAGGCAGTCGGCCGGCGGTGGCATGAGGCAATGCGCCCGCGCTGGTCCTCTGTTCATGCGGACAAAGTCATACAGCGCCTTGAGGCGAATCTGTTCCCCGCGCTGGGCAGCATACCGATCGCGGAAATCGACCCGCCGATGATGCTGGCGGCGCTCCGCAAGATCGAGCGCCGGGGCGTCGTCGAGATGGCCCATCGCGTGCGCCAGAGCGCCAGCGCCATCTTCGTCCATGCCATCAGCGAAGGAATCGCGAGCACCGACCCTGCGGCCGTCGTCACCAAGGCCCTGAAGCCCATGCCCAAGAAGCAGCCGCAGCCCGCGCTGCTGACGACCGATGCCGCGCGCGGCGTCTTGTCAGCGGCGGAGGCATCGACCGCCGATGCCGTGACGAAGCTCTGCTCCCGCTTCATCGCCCTGACGAGCGTCCGTGTCGCCACCGCGACTGGCATGGAATGGAGCGAGGTGACGGGCATAGATTGGGATGACGAGCGCTACGGCCCGGATTTGCCGACGTGGACCATACCAGCTCGACGGATGAAGCTCGACAAGGATCGGAAGGTCGAGGCGGCCTTCGACTTCATTGTGACGCTATCGAGTGAGGCAGTCGCCGTGCTGAGGACCGCCCGCCGCCTGAGCGGGGCGAGTTCGCTGGTGTTCCCGAGCTATCGCAACGGCCGTCAGGCGCTCAGCGGCAATACGATCAACTCGCTTTATCAGCGGGTCGGCTATGCGGGAAAGCATGTGCCCCACGGCTGGCGGGCTACGATGTCCACCGTCATGAACGAGTGGGCCAAGCGCCACGGGCAGGATGACGATCGCATGGTGATTGACCTGATGCTGGCGCACGTGCCGAAAGGCGTCTCGGGATCAGAGCGCGCCTATAACCGCGCCGCCTATCTCAACCGGCGGCGGCAACTGTCCCAGATCTGGGCCGGCTTGCTCATGGATGGCATGACGGGACCGGATGCCATCATCGACAGAGGTGATCACGCCGCCCTGGCGGGAGCCTGATAGCCGGCCGGATCGGAAATCCATTCATCGATCTGGCTTTCGTACCAGCCGACGGCGTTCCCGCCGAGATTGACCTTCGGCGGGAACGTCCCCGCGATCACCCGGCGATCGATCGTCGCGCGATGAAGACCGCAGCGGCCGGCGACTTCGTCGAGCCTCATGATGCGTTCTTTCGTCATTTTCTGGCCTCCTTCACCAGATCGTCGATATTGAGAGAGCGGATGGCGGAGGCGATGCAGAAGGCTGCACTAGCCTCGGCGGCATGAACCAAGGCACCCTGACCGTCCTTCTCCTTACGAGCCGCATCGCGCATCTGTTGGGCGCTAATCTTCTCTTCGTTAGCCACCTCCGCACACCGCTCCACCACGGCCCTGACCAGCTTCTCGTGGTCGGTAGAGGGCGCGCGCTTGTTCCATGCTGCAAGGGCTTCGGCTTTAGTACCCCAATGACGCGCGATCGGCGTGCAGTCGTCCTGCGCACACTGGGCATACCAGGCGTTGTCGAGAGTCTCGCCTAGCAAGGCCTCGCCGCCGCAAAATGGGCACGGCAGAAGCTCAACCATCTCTTTGGGATCACCGCATTCAGCTATTAAGGGCTGACCTTCATTATGGTCAGAGTCGCCGCGCTGATTAAGGCCAGGGTTTACCATCTTCACCCCTCCATATGCTCGTTGCGGCGGAGGGCGGCTGCGATAAATCGACCAGCAAGGCCTTCGGCAGCATGGACGAGAGCGCCAGTGCCGACGTTCTTTGCACGCGCGGCATCTCGCAAAGCTAGATCAGCAGCCGCATATTCCTCCGCCAGCGCCGCCGCTCGCTCTGTGGTCTCGCGCGCGACCGCGATGCGGTGGCGGGCGAAGGCTTGGACGGAGGGATCGTCATCCAGTTCACCGCAAAGAATGTCTCCATATTTGTGAGGATCGCCATACCGCAGCAAGTGCAGTTCCGCCGCAGCATCCCTATCCGCCTGCGTCACAAGCGCAGGGTCCAGCTTATCGGCGGTCATCGTCCAGTGTCCTTGTTGGAGAGGGCGGCTTGGGCGACGGTCTCAGCGTTGCGCTGCTCGGCGAACCATTCGATATCATCCTCGATATCGACGCCATCGCTCCAGACGCGTGCCTCGACGATATCGATCATATCCGCGCCGGGCTCGGCGGCGAACCCTGCTGCGATAGCTTCGTCCCTGGCCCCGTGGTCAGTGCAAAAGGTCTCGTCGTCGTGCGGCTTCCACCACCAACGCCAATCGCCTTTCGCGTCTTCGCCCATGCCGGCACGCAATCGATCACGGATGTCATCATGTTCATCGGACCATTCGCCACCGCAATGGATGTCGCGCAGCATGGATCTGACATCCGCGCGCAGCTTCTCGATCTCTTCTCCTTGAGCCTCGACCAGTGCGAGGCGGTCGGATGCGGGTGGCTCGGGGGATGCGGCGAGCATGGCTGCCTGATATTTCTTTACTAGTTTGTCACCGGCCTCACGAAGCGAGTTCAGCCTATATTCGCTCTGTTCGAGTTTACCCTGAAACCAGCCAACTTGCGCCCAAGGATCGTTGTAAAGCAGGCAGCAATCGACTTCGCCAGGATGTTCGGGGCAGTCGGAGCCATCGCTTGAACGCGAGCCTGCGCCGTGGTCAGCGGCGTCGTTCAACAATCGCTCGCTCGACAAACGATGCTCCGGCTTATCGGCGACCAACCCGATATTCTGTTCGGTGGCGGCGAAGGCGGACAGCGGATTAGACGGGCAGCGAAGCATGACCAACTGGGCGAGAGCCAGCCCTGCCAGCCCCACCATATGATCTTCCGCTTCTTCGCGAACATCATCGGGGAGTTCGCCGTCAGGATAGTCGTCGAATATGCCTTCATAGCTGCATAGGGCCTGCCCCATACGCCCAAGGAAATCCGTCTGCGTCCTCGCCACATCACGATGCGCGCTTTCGACGACATCGCTGACCGCCTCCCTCGCCCGCGCCTCGGCCGCAGGGTCTGCAACTGATTGGGTCATGTCAGTGGTTCCTCGATTTCGTCGTTAAGGTCGTATTCGACGACACCCGTCCCGCCGCAGCGCTCGCAAGGGACACCGTCGTCATCGGGATCTCCATTGCATCCCGGCGAATGTTGCAGGCCGCATCCCAGACAATTGGGGCACTCCGCCTCGATCAGCATCGGCGTCATCTCAGTCGTCCTTGGTGTTGTTGGAGCCGGGCGAGAAGCGATGATCCCAATCGACCGAGACCGCGCCATGACGCTGCTCAAGGATCGCGCGCGGGAACGGCTCGATCTCCGAATAGCCGACGCACTGGTAGCCAAGGCCGCGCGAGGCGAGCGTGAATGCGCTGTATCCGCTGCACACGTCGAGATAGCGGATCGTCATTCCCCGCCCCCATTGAGGGCGTCGCGGACGGCATAGCCAAGATCGGTAAGGTATCCGTGACGGTCGCACAGCCCCATCGCCGCCAGTGCTCGCTCACCAGCTTCAGCCTCCACCTCGCTTTGCCACGCAAACATCCCACAGACTGCGTGCTTCTGTGCCTCAGTCAGCCTCTCGACGATCGCCTTGATGTCGTCAGACATGGGCGGATTCCTTGGCGATAAATGCCATTTCGTGCTCGGAGCAGTAGCGGCGGAACGCATCCTCATGCAGTTCGCCGACCAGCATTTCGATGCTGTGGCCGACAGTGCCGCCCTTCCACGACCCCTTGCGTCGCCCCGTTTCGCCCGAGAAGTCTATGCTCAGCGACCGAGACACGCGCTTCCGGAACCAACCAAGCCACTTGAATCCGCGCTCGCCGAGCGCCCACTCACGTTCTTCGATCCTTGTCGTGGCGGTCAGTTCCTCGCCGTCGAAATCCCGGAAGGAGAAGACTGCGGTGGGGCACGCCGCTTCAATCGCCCGCTCGACATTCCAGCGATTGCGCCACTCTCGATAGTTAGGCTTCTGCGGCAGATGGCTGAATAGCGATCCCGAGAGATCAAAATAGCTGTGCCTGATCAGCCGCCATGAGCGCCACGGCAGAAACCAGACCTTGCTCTTCGTGGTCTCGCTGTCATGCGTCTGCGGCCCGTAGTGGAAGTGCACGGAGCCTTCGAACGTCGAGAATCCGAACTCGCGATGATGGCAGTCCCAATATCCACTGCCCTTCCCCTTCGACCATTCATAGCGCGACGTATCGACCCAACGGCGGTAGGGCTTGAGGAGCGCAGGCAGGGACACGATGAGCGTGTGAGCGCCAATGCACAGGCGGAGTTTGCAGCCGGGATATTCATCGCCATCCCCAGACGAGAGCATTACCGCGATCTTGCGGTATCGCGGTTCATGGGCATAGGTGAAGGGGCCGAAATAGCGATCGTTATCGCTCCAGCGAACGCGCCGAAACCTCATGTGATTTCTCCATTTTTTGGCTAGCGCCTTGATGTCGGGGGCCGTCACGACTGGCCTCCCAAGAATACATCCTCGACGAACTCGCGGGCGAGCCGGGCAAGCGTCAGATCGCCCCACTGCGCTTCCCAGCGGCGGGAATATTGAATGCCCCCGGAGTTGAAGGTCATTGACGTGAAGGGTGTCGTGCCTCCGATATATTCGGAGATTTCGACGATCGTATACGGGTGTCGGTAGACGCTTTCCCGATGCGTGCCGTCGTGGACCCAGCTTCCCTTGCTCAAACGAGGGCGACCGACGCACCACACGTCCTCTTGGAAATCGGAGACCCGCGCGCTCACGACTGGCCTCCCGTCGCTCGGGCGATGGCGGCGCGCATGGCGTCCACCTGAGCGGTGTTGTTGAGCGCCGGAAACGCTGAGAGCAGTTTGACCGCGAACCGTAGCTGGACCAGCAGATCATGGGCCGCGCCGAATAAGGCCGCGTTGGCCGCGACTTCTTCCGGCGGGCGCATATTGCTGACCACCGCCGCCACTGCGAGTGAGTCCGCCGGGTGCAGGATGTTATAGTCGCCGAATAAATCCGGCCCTTCGGCACGGTACGGCCCCGGAGTATGCCCCGCGCTCACAGGACATCTTCCCACTGAGCGCCGCAACGGGTGCAGCGGTAGTGGTGGACGCCTTCGAACGCGTCCTCTCCGATGGTCTCTTTGCCAGGGTGGCCGCGAAGGGCGCACCAGAGGCGCGTGATGGTGTTCATCATGCGAACTGATCCTGCTTCTTTGAGAGGTTGGCTTCCCAGCGCGCGCGGCCGGGCCAGCGGCGCCAGAGTTCATTGGCGACACGGAGGGCGTTGAGGCCGTATTTGGCCTCGAACGTCGTCCAATCGCCGCGCGCTCGGAATGGCCCGGTCTCGCCGCGCTGTTCTGCATGATGAGCGTTACACAGGGGGATGGCGAAGCGATCCGCGACCTTGGTCCCGAAGCCCTTCCCGCCCGCATAATCGACGTGAGCGGCCTCGATCTTGCCGCTGCACCCGCCCTGTTTGGCGCAGGCGCATTCGTGCCCCCTCACCCACTGGAGGAAACCGCGAGCGTCCTTCTCGGCTGGGCGACCGCTGTTGCGGTGCTTGCGCTTCGGGATCAGCGTCATTCGCCCCAGCCCTTCCGATCGAGGAATGAGCCGACCAGCGAGCCGTTGGCGTTGACCCAGATCTTGTCGCCGGTGGGCGACACGACGAGCGCCTTCGTGCCGTCGCGCGACCGCGCCAGAACCGGGCATGTGATGTCGTAGATCGGCATCTTGTCGCCGACCGGCACATAAAACTCGCGCACCGTCGTGACGCTGTAGACCGTCATGGTCTCGACCGTATTAGGATCGCGCCCGGTCTCGCGCATCCAGCGCCGCTGCCGGTAGGTGTACCACTGGCCCTCGACGCGCCAATCGCGCCAGTAGTTGGGCTTGGACGGGATGATCTGCCAGACGATGTTGTTCGCCCTCGCCTCGTCGGGCGTGGGCAGCAACATGTGCCGTGCTGGCGGCGCTGCGCCGATCCGCATCAGTCTTCCTCTTCCAGAAAGCCGATACGGATGCCGGGCCAGCGCGCTTTCGCGGCCTCCCATGCGGCCTTGTAGGTCGCGCCCAGCACGATCCCCTGCCAGTAGCCATGCCGGCGGGAGCCGGTCCACGCCGACCAGCGACGGTTGACGTCGATAACGTCCAGTTCGCGCGCCATCACGAACCCCGAAGGTTGGCCGACGCCCGCCCCGAAGGCGTCGGCTTGGTTGCGGGCGCTGCGGGAGCTTTGCAGCCGGGGCTGTGGGGGTTCGAGAATAGGAATGCCGCGATGCGCTGGGCCACGGACGGACGCTCCCGCCCCCGCAGCCATTCGTCGCGGAACTGTTCGTGCCGGCGCGCGCAATAGCGACGCAGCGCATCGGGCGGCATGTCGCTGACCCTGACGGGCGCGTTCTTGAGGTGATCGAGCATCACCGCGCCACCGCCATCACGACCGGGACAGCGAAGAAGAAGGCGGCACCGGCGGCCATCCACATGGCGGCCTGCCAACCGGTTATGGCGAACGAGCGATGCTCACTGGTGAAGGTGACGCGCATCACGCAGCCTCCGTCTCAGGCGCAGGCGCAGGCGCAGGCGCAGCAGGCTCGATCAGGCCGCAGATGGCCGCCATCCGCTCCAGATGATCGACGAGCGCCATGCTCTCGTCGCCGAGACGGGTGCCGGCGCGGGTCGCGGACCAGTGCGCGCGAGCCTGCTCAAAGGTGAAGTAGCGGCATCCCGCGATGATCCGCGCGCCTTCAGGCGTCGCCGCTACGACGAACGTGTATCCGTCCGTCCGAGTGGCCGCGACGATAGGCAGGGAGACCTGCGCATTGCCGTAGACCCGCGCATTGCCGGAGACCCGCGCATTGCCGTAGACCCGCGCATTGCCGTAGACCCGCGCATTGCCGGAGACCAGCGCATTGCCGGAGACCTGCGCATTGCCGGAGACCTGCGCATTGCCGGAGACCCACGCATCGCCGTAGACCTGCGCATTGCCGGAGACCCACGCATCGCCGGAGACCCACGCATCGCCGGAGACCTGCAGGCTCTTCTCGCTCTCGACATAGCCGCCGAGATCGCCGGCAGCGACACTCAGCCCGATCGCTACGAGAGCCCTGATCCTGAAAAGCGTGCGGCCGTCCCACGTGGTGACGGTGTCATCCTTGAGCAGTTCGTATTTGGTGTTGGACTGCTCGGCCTTTTTGCGCGTGGCCATGTGATTGGACCTCCCATCGGAGCCCCGTCTTGCGATCCGCTACGCCGGGTGGCGGATGATCTGGGGCGATGGGAGGTAGTTTGCATTTCGCAAACCGCCAGTCAACATTTAAGTTTGCATTTCGCAAACTGCTTAGTGGATCTCCACTTTGAGCACCACGGCTGTAAACTTCCGCGACCCTGATGGGGCGTGAACCTCGTCGATCCATGCCTTGTATTTCTTGTCCTGATCAAGCAGCGCGGCCGTGAGCCATCCGTCGCGCGGCAGGAAGCCGATTTGCAGACGCTGGGCGTTTAAAACGGCAACCGCCCTGGGGTCGTGCTCGTTGTCTGTGATATGCACGAGCGTCACTGGATCGCCCCATCGGCACGCAACTATATTGGCTTGGTAGAAAGACTCTCCCACGACGCTGGCCTTGTACTGGCGCGGCGGCACGGTTGGTATTTCGTACCTATCACTTTGACCGCCAATAACCACGCGGACTGTAATGGAAGCTCCAGACTCTCCTATGGTGACGCAGTTGATACTTGCATGCAGAAGCCGCTGTCCTGCAGTTAATCCTCGAGCCACCCAATGCCGCGCGGTCACCGCTCCTATAGTCCGCCCCGCGCCATCGACGAACACGTAGCCACCGGGCTTATCGCTATCGGGCAGAACCTTCAGCGGATCACCCATCCGCGCATCGGCGGCAGCCTGCGAACTTCGCGAGCCGGGGCTCGGTTTGAAGGTTTCTTCCCGCATCCAATCAGTCTCCGGTGCCGGTTTTAGGCTCGTCCGGCATGGGTGTTTCGAAAGCTTCGGATGTACGCACTACAACGAACGCATCCTTCCTCCACTGTCTTAAGGCCATGGCATCTTTTGGATGCATCAACAGTTCGTAGGGCGCGATGTTCAGGGCCTTAGAAATATCGCGAATTATGGGAGGCGAGTAATCCTGCCTATCGTTAAACAGTAGGCTGATCGCCGCCTTGCCCAAGTCGGTTCTCTCGGCGAGCTGGGCTTGAGAAACCTCCAATGTCTTCAACCAGTCGCGTAGATACCAGTTGGTATATCGCTTGGGGCGTGAGTGGGCCATCACCGCACCTTACCCGAGCGGCAGATGATAGTCGTTTGCGCAATGCAAACTTCGTTATTGAATTTGAGTTTGTAATATGCAAACTCATTTCTATGAGCGCCGATCCAACCCCAACCACCCTGGCTCGCGAGGCCGGTATCAGCGTGCCGTACGCCAGCCAGATTCTCAAAGGCTCCCGCACCCCCGCAAGGGCGCTGGCGATCCACATCTTTCGTGTGACGGGCTGGTCTCACCCGATAATCGCCAGCTTGTCCGGTGAGGAGATTGGGCTGCTCGAAAAGATAGACCCGTGGTCGCCGCGACAGGAGGCCGCATGACCGACTCCCACCCCACCAACTACGTCACCACCCTGACCGAGGATCGCATTCGCGAGATCGTGCGGGAGGAGATTGCTGCCGCGCCGGACGTCGCCCTTGTCAGGCTGCGCTTCGAATGTCTCGACTACGCATCCGCCGCCGCCGCTGCCGAAGAGCCGGATAGTGTGACGTTCGCGCGCGCCGAGGAGGTGTTTGCCTTTGTGACCGCCGGCCCGGGTGCAAAGTAGATGAACGCCCTCACCCTCGCCGCCGCCCTTTCGGTCTCCCGCCTGATGCCAGTGCGCTTCAACGGCGGCATCCCGGCCAACGACCAGCGCCCCGACTGGTGCGCGGGTTCCTGCCACACGTGCGGCATTAGCGCCTGGCATCCGGAGGCCTACAGCTGCACCGCGCCTGATTGCGAGCTTCGTCATGCCCACGAGGAACCACGGCGCGAGCCGGGCTAACAAGAGTTATTCACAGTTAATTCAATTAGTTAAGTAGTTAAAACGGGACAGTTTCATGGTCGGTGCGAAGGGCTCCGGGGCAGCGAGGGCTGCTTCGGTGGGTGGAAAGCCGCGTCCGCCATTTCGGCGGTATCGGCTGGGCCAATCGGGCTGGGAGCCCATCGGCGAAGTCTACCCTGCCGCTCTTCTCACCGACCCGGATTGGAACCGCCACGCAGGTTTTGCGCGGCTTGAAAGGGAGAAGTGACGATGACGGACGTTATTTCGGCGGACCAGCTCCGCCTGCTGATCGAGCGGATAGAACGGCTCGAAGAAGAGAAGAAAGGCGTCAGCGACGACATCAAGGATGTGTACGCCGAGGCCAAGTCGACCGGCTACGACGTCAAGACGATCCGCCAGATCGTGCGCCTGCGCCGCATGGAGAAGCATGTCCGCGAAGAGGCCGACGCGCTGCTCGAAACCTACAAGGCCGCGTTGGGCCTCGCCTGATCGTGTCTCGCGGTCACGCCTATCGTGACGGCCACCACGGCCGGAGCTTCCGGTCCAGGCCGGGTGTGGGGAGCGCGACCTTGGTCGCCTCCCTCGCCTGCGCGCGCTGCGCGAAGGTGGGCGAGATCAACTTCTCGACGTCGATGCCGCCCGCAGACCAGATCGACCAGAAGTTCGCGGCCAAGGGTTGGGACGTGCGGAAGCGGCTTTGCACCGGCTGTCGCGCCGATATCGCCGCGGACAAGCAAAAGGAGAAGAAGATGGCATCCACGCCGTCGGCCAGCGCCATGAAGGCGCAGGCAAAGATGTTCGAACTGCTCCAGGTGTATTTCGACAAGGACAAGGGTGCGTTCACTTCCGGCTGGTCCGATAGCCGCGTGGCCTCGGAAACCGGATTGTCGCCCGCAATGGTGACGCAGTTCCGGACGGCCGCCTTCGGCGAACTGAAGGAGCCGCCGGAGATTGCTTCGCTCCGCGCCGACATCGTCGTGCTCGCAGACCTTGAGCGCGAGCATCATGCACAGATCGAGCAATCGATCGCCGAAGTCCGATCCCGGCTGGCCAAGGTCAGCGAACAGTGGAGGGCGGCATGATCGTCACCACCCTCACCACCCTGACCCTTCTCTCATGGACGGGCTTCTGCATCGTCTATGCGAAGTGGTCTTCGGACAAGCACCATCTGGTCACGCTGGCGCGCGAGCTGGCGGAGGCGGAACGGCTGCTGGCCATCGCGGAAGATCGCCTGTCTTCGGGTGGGCGGACCCGCGCCGCGCGCCAGCGGGAGGCTGACGAGGCGCGGCGGGTGCAGATCCTCGCCCGGCTTCGGGAGGGGCGCTGATGGACAGCTACGTCCCATTCTATCTGGTCTGGAGTCCGACCGGATCGACGCCACCGCGCCACCGCCATGGAACGCAGGACGCAGCAGAGGCGGAAGCAGACCGATTGGCGCGCGCCAATCCGGGGAAGAAATTCTTCGTCGTCGCGCCGCTCTACTCGGTCCTCGTCGCCGGCTTCGAAACGAAGCGCTTCACCGTCCCTGACGAGGTGCCGTTCTGATGGTCGCGCTCATCTGCTCTCACCTCGAATGCTCAACGCCGCTGGCGCACAACCCGCGCCGTAAGGGCACGATGTGCCAACGCCATGCGTCGCAGGTCGCCGCGCTCTCGATCGAGCGCCGGCAGAAGTGCAGCGCCGCGATGAAAGCGCGCCTCGCCGATCCGGATGAGCGTGCCCGGATTTCCGCACGCTGCAAGGCCGGCTGGCGTCGCGCCCTCGCTGAGAAGCCTGCATTGCGTGCGCAACTCGCCGAAACCGGTCGGCGGCTCGGGAAGCTGAACAAAGGCAATACCCTCACGCCGGCCGGATCGCCCAGCCGCGTCCGCGCGGCCCGCAAACAGTCCGAATTCTACATGGGCTGGTGTCCGCTCGAATATCGCGACGACTATCGAAACCTCGTCAAGAATCACCGGATCACCGCCGAAGAGGCGCGCCGGATCATCCTCGATCAGATCGCGGCTGACGCGAGGACTTTCGCGCGTACCGGCATGTTGCCCCAGTCGCAGCGCCAGGCGGCGAGTGGTGCGCTATGAGCGCGGTTCCGGGCACTGTGCAGGAGATCGTGCAGCGGGCAGCGATGCTGACCGGGCTGACGCGGGCGGAGATTGTCGGAGACTGCCGGCAGCGGACGGTAGCCCGCGCGCGGTTCGCGGTTTGCGTGGTCGCCAGCCGTAAGCTGGGGCGATCGTCGGTGGCCATAGGGCGCGCGCTTGGTGATCGCGATCACACATCGATCCTCTACGCGCTGCGGCGCGCCGAAACACTTGTCCGCGACGACGAGGATTTCGCTCGGGTGGTCTTCGATCTGGAAGCCAATACCGGGAGCAGCGCCTACCCCACGCCACTCCCGGACGCTGATCGGATGATCGTGCGCATAGAGACTACCGCTGGGGTGGAGATCGGTTCCAGATGAGCGCTGGCGACCTTCTTGGGCGCCTTGTCGCTGCTGGCGTGCCCGCCGACCTGATCGGCGAGGTTGCGATGGCGCTTGCCCGAGGCGAGGCAGCGATCGAGGCGATCGGGAAGCGGCGATCATCCGACCGCGACCGCAAGGCCAAGTCACGTGACATCACGGGACAGCACGTGACATCCCGTGACGCCGCGGACACTCCCGCCCCCTCGCCCCCTTCCCCTTCCTTCCCCCAGACCCCCAACAAACCCCTACCCCCACACCCCCACCCGGATTGCGAAATCCCGCGCACGCGTAAGGCCGACCCGTTCCCCATGCCGGATTGGGCCGATGCGCAGGCCTGGAAAGACTTTCTCGCCAACCGGGCGAAGAAGCGGCTTCCGAACACTCCATCCGCCCACAAGCGGTTCCTGTCCGACATTGCCCGGCTGACCGATGAGGAATGGCCGCCCGGCCGCCTGCTGCAACACGCCGCCGAGCGCGGCTGGTGCGGAATCTACGACCCAAGGGATGAGGAACAGCGGAATGGCAGGCGAAATGGAAGGCGAAGCGCTGACGACGACAGCCCCCACGGGCCGAGCACTCGCGCCGCAATCGGATTCCTTGAAGACCTTGACCGATCTGACGCCGGTCACGCGTGAACAGTTTGCCGCTGTGCTGACGCCGTGCCTTGCTCTGGTCGCTGCAACGGGCATGGACGATCGGGCGCGGCGCGAATGGCTGCACGCGGCTTTCGCGGTTCTCCGTCACATCCCGGTCGATTTGCTGAAGCGCGGCGCGAAAGCGGCGATGGCGCGGGTGGATCACCCGAGCAAGATCGTTGCCGCGATCATGGCCGAAGTTTCGGGCGACGTGGAATGGCGACGAAACACCGTGCGGAGTGATGCACTTCGGGCGTCGGAGGACGAGGAGCAGCGGCTTCGCCTGACCCATCAGCGCTGGAAGCCGCGACCGGGCGAGACGACGGCAATTCTGGCCGAACACGGCATGTGCTCATCAGCGCCGGCGACTGATGCGCCCAAGCCGCTCCCCGCCGTCGAGGACTATCTCGCGATCGGCGTGCCGCAGGCAGACGCCGAGAAGCTGGTTGCGAGGCAAAGGGCTGACGCGGCGAAGGGTTCGATCGCGCAGACGGAAGCCGCGCGGGCGGCGGCATAGATAACGACAAGAGCGGGGCGACAATGAGCGATTGGTGCATATTGAGGATGGCGGGCCGCAGTACGCTGGCGCTGGCGACGGGGCTCACCGAAGCCGGGTACGAGGTGTGGACGCCGATCGAGATCGAGAGGCTGCGAGCGTCGCGTCGTCGCAAGGCTATCGTGGAGCGACCCTCACCAATCATGCCGGCCTACGTCTTTGCTCGATCCATACACATCGCCCAGCTGTTCGCCCTGGCATCAGATCCGACCCGTTCGTTGCCGGGATTTTCGGTCTTCCGCTATCGGGACAGGATTCCGCTGATCGCCGACGCCGAATTGCAGGCTCTGCGTCGGCGCGAGGAACGGGCGCGGATCAGGATTCTGAAGAGTAAGAAGACCGATCCCTTTGAGCGTGGCGAGATCGTCAAGGCTCCTGATGGCGCGTTCGCGGGCATGTCGGGCGTCGTCGAGCTCAGCGACGGGAAGCACACGCTGGTGATGTTCAACGGGCGCTTCGGCGTGAAGATTGACACTTTCCTTTTGCGTGAGAATGAAATAGGAACAAACCGTCCCGATTTGGGAACCGCTGCCTGAGCAGCTTGTCGGAGATGCGCGGGGCTTGAGCCATCGGCGCGCCGCACACCGGAGACCGCCAGATGTGGCGTTTCTGCGGAAGTGCGAAGCATTGATTACGCCGAAACCGCGAGCCTGACCCCGAGCGCCTTCATCACCGCCGATATCGTCGAGAAGGACGGATTGCCGGTATCGGCCAGTGCCTTGTAGAGCCCAGCCCTTGTGATGCCAGCCTTCTGCGCCACCTCGGTCATTCCACGAGCGCGCGCCACGTCGGCGATGGCGGCCTTGATGAGCGCTGGATCGCCTTCCTCAAGCGCGGCGTCGAGATAGGCCGCGATTGCTTCGTCGTTATCGAGATGCTCAGCCACATCCCATCGGGTTGTCGTAACCATTTTCATACCTCCTTCGCGATTTCCTTTGCGTCCCTGATGTCCCGCTTCTGCGAAGACTTGTCGCCGCCCATGAGCAGGATCACCACGACCGGGCCGCGCTGGGTCAGATAAATCCGGTAGCCGGGACCGTAGTCGATCCGCAGTTCGCTCACACCCTCGCCGACCGGCTTGATGTCGCCGAAGTTGCCGAGCGACAGGCGGCGAATGCGAACGTCGATCTTGGCCTTGGCTCGCACATCACGCAGGTCGTTGAACCATGTCGTGTAATGGATTGTCTGGCGAACCTCGATCATGCGTATCCTATAAGATACATCATCGAGCCGGTCAAGAGAATGTATCGTCTGGTATACGTTTATTCTCGTCCCCGCCCCGCTGGTTACCCTTTCCCCAGCGGTCGGGTCGCAGCCCCCGGTGTTCGTCCGAGCCGGGCTTAGCTGGCAGTGTCGTGGTGGCCGGCGCCACCTAGCCACATCGGGCGAACAGATCATGCGGGCATAGTTCAACGGTAGAGCATCAGCCTTCCACGCTGAGAATGATCGGTTCGAATCCGACTGTCCGCTCCAACCATCGCGAGGCAACCATGGCCAAGCTGAGCTCATTGCCCCCGTTGCTCACGCCTCTAGCGCCGACGATAGACTACCTTGAACACAAGCCCAGGAGTGCAGAGGGCCGGCGTCTCATCTTCTCACCATGGCGCAAATGGTACAGCACCGCGCGCTGGCGCGCTCTGCGGCTCACGATCTTCAGACGCGATGATTTCACATGCCAGATGTGCGGTCGGCTCGACGGCAACACCTCTCGGCTGATCGCCGACCACCGAGAGCCTCACCGCGGCGACGCGGCACTGTTCTGGTCACCTTCCAACCTTCAGACACTCTGCAAGCCCTGCCACGACGGCCCGAAGCAGCGCATGGAACAGCGCGGCGCATAGCCGCGATGGCCACCCCCGGGTCGAAAGTCTGAGCGGCCGGGGCGTCGTAATACCGGCCCCGAGACACGGAGGGATTTTTTCGTGGTGGGTTGGAGGCTGGAGCGAACTTTCTGGGGACTTGGTGCCTGATGGCAGATCGCAAAACGACTATCGATTGGCCCCGGATCGAGATTGAATACTTGGCCGGCGAAGATTCCATTCGCGAAATAGCTGATAGACATGAGATTTCTGACACGGCTATTCGGAAGCGCGCCAAGGTCGAAGGCTGGGTTCGCAAGGTTCGCACGCCGAAAAATCGCGAACCGGTGCGCTCACCGCCCCCGCCACCGCGGTCGTCTGAGAAATCGGGAGAATCCCCCGCCATCGCCGGTGAGGCTCGGTCGCTCGTCGCTCGGATGCTCGACGAACTGGATGTGATTACCAGCCGCCGCGGCGAGCTGGAGGATATGATTATCGACGCGACTGACGGCGACGACGATGCCGCGCGCCGTGAGGCGATGATGAAAGCTGTTAGTCTACCGGGTCGAGCTGCGACCCTCAAAACCCTCGCTCTCGCGTTCAAGACGATCAACGAGGCCAGTGCCCCGCAGGGCAAGAAGGCCGCTGCACAGGAGCGGGCAGATGAAGTTGCCCAGCGATTCAGGCCGATGGGGCCGCCAGCGCTCAAGTCGGTAAAATAGCGCGTGGCCGACTGGACCACCGCCTGTCCTGATTGGGAAGACCGGATCAGGCGCCGGCAATCACTTATACCATTCAAGCCGCTATTTCCCGCCTCAGCCGAGGCGAAGATGGCCACGTTTAAATCGCTTCGCATCCCAGATCTTCCAGGGCAGCCTACCATCGGCGAAGCCTGTGCGCCGTGGATGCTCGAGTTCGCCGAAGCAATCTTCGGTGCGTATGACCCTGAAACTGGTGAGCAGTTCATCAAGAACGCCCTGCTTCTGGTCAGCAAGAAGAACACGAAATCGACGATCGCGGCCGGCATCATGTTGACCGAGCTCATTTGCGGATGGCGGGAGCACGACGAGAATATCATCCTGGCGCCGACGATCGAGGTGGCGGGAAACAGCTTCAAGCCTGCCGCCGCCATGGTGCGTGCCGACCCTGAGCTAATCGACCTGCTTCATATTCAGGACCATCTTAGACTGATCACGCACCGAGCGACAAAGGCCACTCTCAAGGTCGTTGCGGCGGATACGCGTACGGTCGCGGGGAAAAAGGCAAGTCGGGTTCTGGTCGACGAGTTGTGGTTGTTCGGTGAGATGAACAATGCGGACGGCATGCTGGGGGAGGCCACCGGCGGCCAGATCGGGAGGCCCGAGGGCTATAGCCTGTTCCTCACCACGCAGTCGGACAAGCCGCCGGCCGGCGTTTTCAAGGAAAAGCTCGCTTACGCGCGGGACGTTCGCGATGGCATAGTCGATGACCGCGAATTTCTCCCGGTCCTGTACGAATATCCGCTTTCGATGCTCAAGGCCGATGAGCACCTCGATCCGGCAAATTTTTACATCACCAATCCAAACATCGGCCTCTCCGTTCGGCAGCGCTGGCTGGAAACGGAGTTCACGAAATACGAAAATGCCGAGGACGGCACCAAGCAGATATTCTTCGCCAAGCATCTCAATGTGGAGATCGGCGTCGGCCTTCGCCACGACGCATGGATCGGCGGGGTTTATTGGGAGGGTGCGGCAGCAGCCCCCGAGCTTTGGGACGGCACGCTGGAGCAGTTCCTCGAAATCGTCGAGGTGGTCGTCGCGGGGATCGATGGCGGCGGGCTCGACGACCTTCTCGGACTGGCTCTGCTCGGGCGCCATCGCGAGACTAAGCAGTGGCTGTTGTGGTGCAAAGCGTGGGCGCAGATGGATGTATTCGAGCGCCGCAAGGACATCGTCAGCCGCCTGAATGACTTCGTCGCGGACGGATCATTGGTAAAGTGCACCGAGCCGACGCAGGATCTGGTCGAGGTGGCGAACCTGCTCGATCAAGTCAAGGATGCCGGTCTTCTCCCTGACGAGGCGGCGATCGGATGCGACCCAGCCGGAATCACGGCGATGGTGGACGAGCTGCGCGGACGCGGCTTCACCGCCACTCAACTGCTCGCGGTCCCGCAGGGGTTCAGATTGTCGTCGGCCGTATGGGGCACAGAGCGCAAGCTGAAGGACGGCACGTTCATTCACGCCGATCAAGCGCTGATGGCGTGGTGCGTCGGGAACGCGAAGTCGGAGTCGCGCGGGAACGCGGTGCTGATCACCAAACAGGTTTCCGGCAAGGCCAAGATCGACCCGTTGGTAGCGGCGTTCAACGCCGCAATGCTCATGAGCCGTAATCCTGCGGCCAAGAAAGCGTCGGTTTATGCAACGCGCGGCGTGATCCGCCTGCGCTGAGGGAGGACAGATGGCTGGAATGTCCCCCGAAGATTATCAGGCCGCTGCCGGATATCGCCGTTCGAGCGCTAGCCCGGGGTCGGCGCCTGCAAAGATCGCTGTGCCTGTCCGCGCGTACACGGCCTATGAGATGAACGACCCGGCGTTGATCGATTTTCTGCGCGACGGATCGCCATCGGTATCGGGCGTCGTCGTCAACGACCATGTGGCGCTTCGGAACAGCACTTTCTATCGCTCGATCGCATTGATCGCCGGTTCGATGGGCATGCTTCCATTGCACCTGATGCGCCGCCTGCCCGACGGTCGCATCGAGAAGGCGCGCAACCACCCTCTGTTCCGCGTGCTCCACCGCAAGCCCAATTCCTATCAGACGGCGGTCGAGTTCAAGACCTGGATGCAGATCATGGCGTTGCTCGACGGCACCGCCTATGCGCTGGTTGTCCGTTCGCGGGGCAAGATTACCCAGCTTATTCCGCTTCCCCGAAAGTCAGTTCGCCCGAAGCTCAACGACGATTTCGAACTGACCTTCGAATACCGCCGGCCCTCTGGCGGCACGCGCATCCTCTCCGCTCGCGATGTCATGTACTTCCGCTCGCCAGTCACGATCGACGGGCTGACGGGCGTTTCTCTGCTTAAAGTTTCCGCCGATACGATCGGACTGGCGAGCAAGGCCACGAAGGCCGTTGCGCGCATCCTGACCAAAGGAGCGATCGTTTCGGGCTCGCTCGAGACCGACAATTCGCTCGGGGAAGAGGCCATCGCCAATCTGAAGGCCAGTCTTCAGGAGGACTATTCGGGCGTCGACGCATCGAACGATTGGCTCATTCTTGAGGAGGGCCTGAAAGCAAAGAGCCTTTCGGCGAACGCCAAGGATTCTCAGCTGGCAGAGACGCGAAAGGCCGAAGCCGAGGAAATGTCGCGCTTTACCGGCGTTCCTCGCCCGCTGCTCATGTTCGACGAGACGAGCTGGGGCAGCGGGATCGAGCAGCTCGGGCTATTCTTCGTCACATACTGCCTGATGGTGTGGTTCGTCATCTGGGAAGAGGCCGTTTGGCGCCTGCTCGACGATGACGAGCAGGAAAGTGCCGATGGCACGATGCTCTACGCGAAATTCAACGAGCGCGCGCTTTTGCGCGGTTCGATGAAAGATCAGGCCGAGTTTTTCTCCAAGGCGCTCGGCGCTGGCGGCGGCTTCGGATGGTCGACCCAGAACGAGGCGCGGGATGCCTTCGACATGAACCCACACGAGGATGGCAACGATCTTCCCCGCCCCGGCACCACTGCCGCCGCGGCTGTCGAAGATGCCGAACCTGAGCCCGACCCCCAACCCGCGCCCAACAAGAAGCAGAAGCAGGATGCATAGGATGTCACCGATTTTCGCGATGGCGCGTCCCGGCGCGCTGCCCATTCCCGGCGACAAGCGTGTCGGCGCCTTCACCAAGGCCGACGTCATGTCGCGCTGGTCCGATGATGCCGCAGGCATCCGCCCCGCCGCTCTCGAACAGGGCGACAACGTCATCACCATGTTCGATGTGGTGGGCGAGGACTGGTGGAGCGGCGGCGGCATCACGGCCAAGAAGGTTGCATCGCAGCTGCGCGCGATCGGCGATCGGCCGGTTGAAGTGCAGATCAATTCGCCGGGCGGCGACATGTTCGAGGGCCTCGCGATCTACAACGTGCTGCGCGAGCATCCGCAGCAGGTGACCGTGAAGGTCATGGGTATGGCGGCATCGGCGGCATCGATCATCGCCATGGCGGGTGATGCCATCGAGATCGGGGCCGCATCCTTCATCATGATCCACAATTGCTGGGTTTTGGCGATCGGCAACCGCCACGACATGGCAGAGACGGCGGCGTGGCTCGAGCCGTTCGATCGGGCCATGGCTGACGTCTATGTTCAGCGCACCAACCAGTCGAGCGCCGATGTCATCAAATGGATGGATGCCGAGACCTACATGTCCGGCAGCGTGGCTATCGAGCGCGGATTTGCCGATGCGCTGCTCGCCGCCGATCAAACGAAGGTCGACGAGAAAGCGAAGTCGAGCGACCGCGAGATCAACGAAATCAGGGCGATGGAGTTCACGCTTCTCGCCGCAGGCGCCACGCGCACCGAAGCCCGCGCGCGCATCAACAAGATCCGGGGCACGTCGGACTCTGCCCCCGAGCCCACCACGCCTGGCGCTGGTGATCCCGAACTGGCCGGAGCCCTGGCCGGACTTCTGAGCACCATCAAAGGATAATCGAAATGAAGAAGCAGTTTGCCCTGCTCGCCTGCACGGCGAGCCTGTCGGCGCACCTTGCCGCCGCCCCCCGCGCCGTCGCCGCCATGCCGCGCGCGGATGTCAATGATCCCAAGGCGCTTATCGCGGCGCTCAACGGCGCCTTCGAGGAATTCAAGGCCACCAATGACGCCAACCTCAAGGCGAAGGCCGACGACGCGCTCGTGACCGAGAAGCTCGACAAGATCAATTCGGCCATGAGCGAACTCGAGAAGGCGATCGACGAGCATGCCAAGAAGATCGCCGTCGCCCAGCTCGGCGGCGGCAGCGATCTTGAGCCGACCGACCCTGAATATCTGAAGGCGTTCAAGGCGCACATGCGACGGGGTGACGTGTCGGCGGCCATGACTGTCGGCGTCGCGACTGACGGCGGCTACCTCGCGCCGACCGAGTGGGATCGCACGATCACGCAGAAGCTCAAGCAGATCTCGCCCATTCGCGAGAATGCGCAGGTGATCTCGATCAGCACCAACGGCTTCTCTCGCGTCTATAACGACGGGGTGATCGGTTCTGGCTGGGTCGGCGAGACCGCTGCTCGCCCGATTACCGCGACTCCCGGCTGGACCGCGCTCACCTTCAATACCGGTGAGCTCTATGCCAACCCGGCAATTTCGCAGATCGCGCTGGACGATGTGGCGATCGATCTCGAACAATGGCTGGCCAACGAGGTCGACGGCGAATTCGCCATTCAGGAAAACATCGCGTTCCTGTCGGGCAACGGCACGAACAAGCCGATCGGCATCCTGAACTACGTGACCGGGGGCGCCAATGCCGCGACGCACCCGTTCGGCGCGATCCTCGCAACGACCGCAGCGGCAGTCGGCGCGGTCACGACCGATGAGGTGCTGACGCTGGTCTATTCGCTCCCGAGCGAGCGCAATGCCAACGCCAAGTTCTTCCTCAATCGGACGTCGCTCGGCAACATCCGCAAGCTGAAGGATGGCCAGAACAACTATATCTGGCAGCCGAGCTACACCGCTGGCCAGCCCTCCACGCTTGTCGGCTATCCGGTGATCGAGGTTCCCGGCATGCCGAACATGGCGACGGGCAACATTTCGATGCTCTTCGGCGATATGGAAGCCACCTATCTCGTGATCGACCGCGTCGGCACGCGCGTGCTCCGCGATCCCTTCACGAACAAGCCCTACGTGCACTTCTACACGACCAAGCGCGTCGGCGGGGGCGTCCAGAACCCGGAATATATGCGGGCCATGAAGCAGGCCTGATTGTGAACGCGGAGCCGGCTTTGGCCGGTTCCGCACCATGATCCCGAGCAACCCAGAAGGAGGACATGATGTCCACAGCTAAAAAGCCGGAACCGGCGGCCGCCGTTGCGCAGGCGCCGGTGACCGATCAGATCGACATGAACGATCCCACTCTCTCCAATCTCGAAGCGGTCGAGAAGAATCTCTCGTCTGTCGAGCCGGCGCCCGCTCAGCCGGAATAAGCCCTCCCCCCTGACTGAGGGCCGCTCGCCCCGGCGGCCCTCGCTTTTCCCAAGGATATCCCGATGACGCTGCAACTGAGCACCGCCGTCCGCAATGCCATGCTCGATGCGATCGAGGTGGCTATCGCCGCTTCGGCCATCCTCCGCATTCGCACCGGCGCGCCGCCCGCGAACGTCGCGGCAGCTTCGACCGGCACCGTGCTTGCCACGCTCAACCTGCCCGCAAACTGGATGCAGGATGCCGCAGCCGGCGTGAAGGCGCTGCTCGGCACATGGCAGGACACCGCCGCCGATGCCTCTGGCGTTGCCGCGCATTTCGAGGTCGTCGCGAACGACGGCACCACGCGCCACATGCAGGGCACGGTCACCGCGACCGGCGGCGGTGGCGACATGACGCTCGACAACACGTCGATCGTTTCGGGGCAGACGGTCACAGTCACGTCCTTCTCGCTCACCGCCCCGAACGCCTGATATGGCCCTTGCCTCGATCAACGCGGCGGGCTGGTCGGCCGAATATTCAGGCACGCCGCCTACCTTTGCGCCCGACAGCTCGCCCGAGACGATTTCGGTCTCGCGGCAAGGCTTCGACGCGACGGGGGCGGCGGCGGTCTATGTCGAGCAGATCACGCTGACCAAGCGCGTGCGTCAGGCCTATCCTAACCAGGCGTCGCTTTCGGCTGCCACCGTTTCGCTGTCCGACTATGTCTATTCGACCGACACGATCTCCGGAGTCACGAACAATTCGACCGAGATCAGCCCCAAGCCGATCGCGCAGTGGCTCCAGTCCGACCGGCGCATCGTTGGCAATAGCATTTCGGTCGAGATTTTCGCGGTCCACCGCAATGCACGCGGCTTGATGCCCATCGCCGCCGTCATATTCACGGCGACCGACGGCACGACGACGATATCGCAGACGGTCGCTGCGCCGGCCATTTCGACGGCCGCGAACGACCAGTGCCCGGTTCTGGCCTACAAGGCGGTGCTGGATATCACGTCGCTGGCCGACAATGCCGATATCACGGTGAATGCGAAGGTCTATCCGTGGATCGGCGGTGCCGGTGCGGTCGCCGACAGTTCGGCGCTCGCGGTCGACAGCACGGGTTTCTGCGCGCAGCTTTATCGCAAGAATACGTCGCGCGCCGCCGCGCCGCTCTATTGCTATGTCGATTCGACGAGCGGCAGCGACAGCACGGGGGTGGCGAGCGCCAATGCGGCGACGGCGGCGGCATCGCCGGTCGCGACGATCGGCGGCGCCTGGGTGAAACTGCGCGCGCTGATCGGCGGGGCGACGGTCGATGGCTGCGAGGTGCGGCTGAAGGCGGGGACGCATGTCTTCGGCGCGGGCAACGTCTTCAACACCTATCAGTCGAAGGCGGAAAATCTGATCACCCGCGACCCTGCGGCGACGCGGGCCAGCGTGATCCTGCAATTTGGCTCGGCCAATCTGGGTTATGACAATATCAGCTGGGTGCGGGTCGAGGATGTCACGATCCAGCGCACCGGCATCTATGCGTTCAACATGGCCAAGGCCGTGTGGCGCAACGTCGATTACACGGGCGGGGGGAGCGGCTTCAAGGGCTTCTCGGGCAACGTCTATATCGAAGGCGGGTTGAACGCGACCAGCCTGGATAATGATTTCGTCGCCAGCACCGGGCAGAAGATTGGCCTGTTTCGCGGCGCTGCGACGAGCGGCGGTCCATTTCCGCTCGATGCGACCGCCGTGTTCGGCTGCAGCTTCGCCGTCGCCCCCGGCTTCGGCTGGGTCGCCGGTCGCCGCGACGGCACGATGGTCTGTTTCAACAGGATCATGGGCGCGACGGCGGAGGTGTGGTCGCCGGGCGGCGCGGCGGTCAGCGGTGTCGCGTTCATCCAGAACCTGCTCGAATGGAAAGGCGCGGGCATATCGGTCTCGTTCGGCCCGTCGCGTGACGCCGACACGGGCTCGATCACGCACCTGTGCGTCTGGCACAATACGATCCTGGGCGCGAACAGCGCCGGGCGATCGAACATTCTCTATGATGACGGGCCGAACGGCAATCTGCGCACGCATAAGCTGCAATCGTTCGTCGGGAATATCCACGCGCAAATCAACACGAAGAGCGACTGGTTTGCCGGGGTCAATTCGGGGCTGGCGGATGCGTCGAGCCATGTCGGCAACTGGTCCTATCTCCACGGGGTCGGGTGTCGCGGCGAAGTCAGTCTCTATCTCGACGCCGGCCCCGGTCTTCCGCAGTTCCGGCAGGACTATCCGGGCCTGAAGGCGTCGATCGGGACGAGCAGCGTGACGCCCAACGCCGTCAATTTCGTGACCTACGGCGCGGTGACCTATAACGGATCCACCTATACCGCCGGTGCCGGCGGCTCCAATGCGCGTCTCACCGGCTCCAGCAATGCCGCCTATGGCCGCATTCCGGTCAGCACGGGTGTGCTGCCCTTCGATCTGCAGGGTCACGCGCGGCGCACAGATGCCGCCGCCGCTGCCGGCGCCTACGAAAACGAGCAGCCGATCGTCAGCACGGGCGGCCTTACCGCTACGCTCGGCGCGATCCAGTTCGCCGCAGCCGGCGCGGTCGCCAATCCGCCGATCGTCGGCACCGCCGCGATCACGCTCGGCGCGGTCACGCTGGCGGCCGATGCCGACGTGATCGTGAAGGGCGCGGCGGCGATGACGCTGGGCGGACTGACCCTTGCAGCGGACGGCGCAGTCGTCGGCGGTCCGATCACCGCGACCGGGGCGATCACCGCGACGAGCGAGCGCACGATCAAGCCGACGCCCGTGCCGAGCGGCACCGGGGCCAGCGACGTGACCGTGCCGACCAGCGCCTATCGCTGGACGGCGATCTTCGATCCGTCCGACCGCACGCCGTTCGCGATCGACTGGTCGGGGCTGCTGCTGAGCGACGAGAAGGTATCGGCGATCCAGAAGATCACCATGTCGGCGGCCGGGGCGGCCGTGGGCATCGAGATCGACACATCGACCGGGCGCACGCCGATCATCGGCACCGACGGCAAGATGACGCAGTTCTGGTTCCTCTGCGCTGCGGGCTTCCAGAACAACGCTGCCTTCCAGAATGGCGGCGTGCAGATCGGCCTCTCTGTCCTCGTCCGCACCGATTCCGACCCGTTCAAGGAATATGAGCGGACAGGCGTGCTTCAGGTGGAGCAGCTCTGATGTCGGTCGACAATGGCCGCCGGGTGCGCCTGATCGTCGACGGACTGTTCGACGGTATGGCGGGGGAGTCTGGCGGGATCGTGGCGTTCGTGCCCAATCTGTCCGCAATGCGGCCGGAGGCTGCGCGCGGCGGCATTATGGACGGTGAGCCGGTGCTGCTCACGCTGGACGCGCGGCGCTCCGATGGCCGGATCTACTCCTATCGCTGGAGGCGGCCATGACGATCGACGAGATGCGCGCGATCCTCGGCCTGCCCGAAAGCACGCCGCCCGAGACCGTCGTCCAGCTATACGGGCAATATGTGCTCAATCAGGCGTCCGCCGCCGATCTGCTGCCGCTGGCGCAGATCAAGACGGCGCTGCGGATCACGACCGATGCCGAGGACGACACGCTCGCGCAGTTCCGGCTGACGGGCATCGGCTGGGTCGAGGATTATACCGGCATCATCCTCGCGTCGCGACCGGTCACGCAGCAGTTCAAGTGTTTCAACCGCTTGAGGCTCCGCGCCTGGCCGGTCAACTCGATCGTCAGCATCAACTATTTTGCGGCCGACGGCACCGCGACCCAGCTCGCCGATAGCGAATATCGCCTCATGGCGATCACGCGCCCCGCGCAGGTAGGGCGCGCTGCGTCGGGTGTGCCGAGCGCTGCCGCGTGGCCGGCGACCATGGGCGGCGTCGATGATGCGGTGAGCGTCACTGTGCAGGCCGGATATTCGTCGGCCGATGCGATCCCGAACGAGTTGCTCACGGCGGCGCTGGTGATCATCCGATCGCTCTATGACGATCGTCGGGTCACGCCGGAGGCCGCCGACAGCGCCAAAGGGCTTTGCCAGTTTCATCGACGGTGGATGGTATGAAGTTCGTTGCGCTCGCTGCCGGCGACCTGAACCAGCTGGTGTCGATCGAGATCGAGCATCGCGAGCCCAATGGGCGCGGCGGCTGGAATCCCGTCGGGTGGACACAGGTCGGGACCGCATGGGCGCAGATCATCCCCCTTCGCGGCGACGAGGCGCTTCGGCTCGGCGCTGAGCGTCAGACGATGCTCTACAAGGTCGTCATCCGCTATTGGCCCGGCCTCACCTCCCAGCACCGCCTGCTGTGGAACGGCACGCCGATGAATATCAGGATGCTGGGTGATCCCTATGGTCGGCGCGACCGCTGGGAAATGACCTGCGAAGTCGGGACGGGCGTCTGATGGCGCGGTCGAAAGTTCGGGGCCGCGCGCGCACGAAGCGCCTGCTCAAGGCGATCCCGCAGGTCTATCGCAATGAGATCGTCGATGCTTTCGAGGAAGCCGGTCCGCAGTTCGTGTCGGCCATGCGCGCCCGCGCGCGTCAGAAGACGGGCGCTCTGCGGCGGGGCATAAAATATCGGGTTCTCAAGGGTCGCTTGAGCCTGAAAATAGGCCTGCTTGGTCGAGACGCCCCTTTTTACGGGCGCATTCAGGATCGCGGCCGCCGGGCGCAGGTCGTGACCGTTCGGCGCTTCAAGCGTGGATCGGCGCGCTCGTATATCCGGGGCATCAAGAGCGGCTCCGGCGTCATTTCGTACAAGATGCGCGTCCGCGCGATGCAGGGCACGCGCTTCGTCACGGGCCAGTTCACCAACCTGCGCCGCGCTCTGTCCGTCAAATTGAGCCGTGGTTTCGAGCGGGGCCTGAAGGCGCTCAGCGGGGGTGGCTATGAGTAGCGCGCTGAGCGTCGCGGAGCTTGCCGCCTACCAGCGGCTCGCGCCGAACATCGTTGGGGCGGCTGTCTATCAGCACGTCCCGGACGAGGCCGCGCTGCCCATCGTGATCATCGGTGACATGGATGGGCGCAGCGTCGGCGCCAAGGACGACGGCGGCGATCGCTTCGTCAGCCTCACCATCCAGTCGATCACCCAAGGCGAAGAGCGGAAGCCCTGCCTTGATCTGATCGAACAGATCGAAACGCTTTTCGATGGGTTTGCGACCACGCTCGACGGGTGGGAACTGACCTTCGCGTTCGAAAGCGGCGACGCGATCCGCGACGACGAAAGCAACATCTACCTCGGCCAATCGGTGCTGACGATCCTCGTCTCTCGCGCCTGATTTTTCTGAAAATTCAACGTCTCCGGGGGGTGCTTCGCCAGCGCCCCTCATTTTCATGGAAGGAGAAGCACGATGGCGAAGCGCCTAGGCAATGACTACCGGCTCTGGATCGAAAGCGCCACGGCCGGCACCTTCAACGAGATCAAGGGTCAGACCACCCTCAAGATCAGCCGGCAGGCCGGATCGATCGACACGTCGACGAAGGACGACTTCCCCTATGGCACGCAAGCGCCCGGGCTGAAGACGCTGACGGTCGACGTCGAACTCTACCCCAACCTGCCCGACGCGAACGGCTACACCCGGTTCGAGACGCTGTCGCAGGGCTCGACGCCGGTCAATTTTCAGGTCCGCAAGGGTGGATCGGCTGGTGCTGCGGGCGATGTCGTGTTCGAGGCGTCGATGTATATCGGCAACTTCGATACCGACATGTCGAAGAACGATGTGCTCAAGGTTACGGCCCAGCTGACGCTGGCAGCTGCGCCCGGGACCGACGTTCTCGCCTGATGGCCGGCACGATCAGGATCGGAGCGAAGTCGTATGATACGGCTCGCCCCGACAACCTGGCCGATGAACTGGCGGCCGGCCTTGGCCTTGGGGTCGACGAAGCCCGCCAGTTTCTCTGTGATCGGCCGTCGGCCAGTCTCGTCGCGCGCGCGCTCGCTCCCTTTCTGGACGAGCCGCGCCCGGCGACGGCTGACCTTGCCCGCGAGATCGCGGCGGCCGGAACCGCCATGGTCGCGGCGGAAGTCGCGGCCATGCTGATCGACGAAGGGGATGACGAATGAACCTGGCCGATGAACTGCGCGGCGAAGTCGATATCGAACTCGACGGACAGCGCTTCGTGCTGCGGCCCAGCTGGCAGGCGGTGCGCAAGATCGAAAGCATGCTCGGACGGGCACTGATCCCGCTGGCCATGCAGGCGGAACAGTCCGCCCTCAATCAGGACGAGATGGCAATCATCGTCGCCGAGCTGGTCCGCGCATGGGGGCAGTCGCTTCAGGTCGACGACGCAACGCCGCTGATCGACAAGGCGAACGCCTCTGCGGCGCGTGGTGTGAACGCCGAGCGCATCGGCGAACTGCTCTATTCGGTGGGCGTCATGAACGTCATGCCGCGCGTGAGCCTCGTGCTCGGCCTGGCGGCGAGCGGTGGGTGCTTGCCGTCGGGGGAACTGAAGACGGTGGGGACGACGATGATCCCCGAGACCCCCGCCGTCGAATCGCTGGACTCGCCAGCGCCTGTCTCGGGTGGACAGCCGACCAGTTCTGGATGAGCACCGGTCATGAATTCTGGTCGGCGTTCGAAGCGTGGAAGCTGATCAATAGTCCGAGCGAAGAAGATTAACGGAGTTGCCAATCCAGGTCGCCCGTTCCGCGCATATTTAGTTCTCAGGGCCGCCGCGCCTACGCCGCGAATATCGACTTTTAAGCATTTAGGATTTGAGCCGATGTCAACTAATAGCACGCCTGTTATTGCGCCCGAATGGAGCGTTAGTCTCTCCGGAAAATCATATGAGCTTCTGCCTTCGGTCGATCGCCTGATCGCCGTCGAGCGCCTGTCTGGTCTCACGATCTTCGGTCTCGTCGACCGCGCGGCCGGCGATGGACTGACGCTCGACCAGCTCGCCGGGGCCGTCTCGGGATTGGCGGTCGCGGAACCGGGCGATCCGATCTTCGGCTTTGGCGGCGTGGAGGCGGCCAAATTGGGTATGTCGACCAACCGGCCCACCGTGGCGGCGGCCATCGTCGAGGCGGGGCCGATGAAGGTATCGGCCGCCCTGCTCGCCCCCCTGTCGGCCTATCTGACCGGCAAGCTCAACGCTGACGGCACCATCAAGGCGGAGTAAATCCGGTGGCCGAACGCGCGGACGTAAAAGCGCTGCTCCTTAACGTCGAAGCCAATGTCGAACTGCTTCGCCGGGGCATGAATCAGGGTATCGGCGCTGTCGACAAGTTCGATAAGCAGGCTCAACGCCTGCTCGATCGGTTCGACGGTCGCATGGCGCGCGTCGGGCAACGGGGGATGCCTGCCCTTCAGGCCAATCTCGACAAGGTCCGCGGTTCGATCGGCGCGCTGGCGGCCGGGCTGGGCGTGCTCGGCGTCGGCGCGTCGGCGCGAACCTTCCTATCGCTCGCCGATCAGGCCAAGTCTCTCGACGCGCAGTTGCGGCTGGCGACGCAGGGGCTTGGCTCGTTCGGCGAAGCGCAGGCGGACGTGCGGCGCATCGCCGCCGAGACCCGCACCTCGCTCGAGGCGACGGCTTCGCTTTACGGCAATTTCATCCGCGCGGCCGGGGAATCGGGGCGAACGCAGGGCGATGCGGCGCGCGCGACGGAGACATTCTCCAAGGCGCTGAAGATCGGCGGGGCGACCGCCGAGGAAGCCGCCAGCGCGACGCTGCAATTCGGCCAGGCGCTCGCCTCTGGCGTCCTGCGCGGCGACGAGTTCAACAGTATCGCCGAAGCGTCGCCCCGCATTCTCCGCCTGCTTGCTGACAGTCTGGGCGTCCCGGCGGGCCAGTTGCGCGCGCTGGCGGCGCAGGGCAAGCTGACGAGTGAAATCCTCTATACGGCGCTGACCGACAAGCGCTTCACTGCGACGCTCGACGCCGAGTTCGCCAAGCTCCCGCAGACCTTCGACGAATCGATGCAGCAGATCCGCAACGCGGCCGTCATCACGTTCGGGGCCTTCGATCGCGGCGGCCAATTCTCGCAGTCGATCGCCAATTTCGCCACGCAGGGCGCGACCGACATGAAGTCGCTGGAGACGGCGGCCGAAAATCTGGCGATCAGCATCAAGGCAAGCCTCGCCGGCCTGTCCAGCGCCTTTCAGCCGCTGCTCGACGCGGCGCGCGACGCCTATCGCGAAATCTACGGCATGGATTGGGGTAAGTCCGGCGCCGGCACGATCGACATTCAGGGTTCGCTCGATCAGGTCGATACCGCCACCCGTTGGCTGTCGCGACAGGGGCCGCTCGGCGCGGTGCTGACGGGCAACAGTCCGTTCTCCAATCGCGACCAGCGCACCGGCAGCAATTTCGGTGGGCGCTATCGGGATGCCTCCACCGCGTCAGCCCGGATGCGCCGGCTGGAGCTTGGCGAGCAGGTGTTGCTCGATCGCTTCGGGTTCCGGGGCGCCGGAGTCGACGCGTGGGGGCCTGTCCAGCGCCGGGAAGCGCCGAAGCCTACTCCATCGGCCACAGACACCGCCAAGGCCGCCCGAGAAGCCGCCGCCGCGCGCCGGAAGGAGGCGCAGGCCGTCGTGGACGCCGCGAACGATGCGCGCGCCTATGCGGCGGCCCAGCGCAGCGCAAACGACACCATCGCCCGTGCCCATGCCGAGTTGACCAATTCGGCCGCCGAGAGGGCGCAGATCGAGCGCGACCGGGTGGAGGCGGATCGGGTCAGCAAGAACGACGAAATCGCCCTGCAGGGGAAGGCGGGCCGCTATACCGCCGAGCGCGTCAAGGCGCTGCAGAAGCTCAACGATCAGGCCGCCGCCGCGCAGACGGCCGTGATCGACACGCGCGAGCAGCAGCGGCTGGTCGACGAGGCCGCTTCGGTCGCCTCCCGCGCGCTCGACACGCAGCGCGATATACTGGAGCAGCAGGCCGGCCTTACTCGCACCGCTGCCGAGCGCCGCGCGATCGAACTCCGCCTGCTCGACCTCCAGCGCAAGCAGGAGGAGCTTGCGCTCGACAATATCCTGAAATCGACGACGACGAGCCCGGAAGAGAAGGCGCGTGCCCGCACCGACAAGGGCACCCTCAACGCCCGCTATGGCGTCCGGGAAGCCGGCATCATGCAGTCGACGGCAGGCCCCGGGGAGGCGTATCTTCGATCGCTGCCGCAGTCGGCGGCCGAAGTGAAAGAGGCGATCGACGGGATCAAGGTCCAGGGCCTCCAGTCTCTCAACAGCGAATTGACCGACGCGATCATGGGAGCAAAATCGCTCGGCGCTGCTTTCAAGAATGTCGCCAACCAGATCATCGGCGACCTGCTGCGGATCGCGATCCAGCAGGCCGTTATCAAGCCACTCGCCACCGCCCTGTTTGGTGGGATCGGATTCGCCGATGGCGGCAAGGTGAGCATCCCCGGCTTCGCTACCGGCGGATTGCTTTCCGGCCCCGGCACCGGCCGGTCTGACAGTATGGTTGCGCGCGTGTCCAATGGCGAGTTCATCGTGAACGCCGCCGCCACCCGCGATCACCTTCCCCTGCTCGACGCGATCAACAGGGGCAAGCTGCAGGCATTCGCCGACGGCGGGCTGGTGACGCCACGGGCGCCGATAGTCTCGCCGACGGTTCCGTCGTCGTCGCTAATGAGGCGCGCCGCGCCGACCGCGCCGACGCAGGTGATCGTCCATGTCGAGGCCAGCGATTATTTCGATGCCCGCGTTTCCAGCATCAGCGACAATCGCGTGCTCGCGGCGGCGCCGGCCATCGTTTCGGCAGCGCAGGTTCGCACGACGAGCGCGCTCCGGCGGGGGAGGCTCTGATGGCGCTGGTCACCCTGCCTGACAACAGCTTCCGCAATGCGCAGTGGACGCTCAATCAGCCGACACAGGTCAACAAGTCCGAATGGACCAACAGGCGCCAGGTGACGCAGCTTCCCGGCGCTGCATACTGGACCGTCAGCGCCGACCATGTGCCGATCATCCGCGAGGGCGCCTTCAGGCCGTGGCGCTCGTTCCTCGCCGGCATGCGCGGGCAAGTGAACACGACGCGGCTGATCGCAGTCGAGGAAGCGCAGCATGGTGGCGCCAATCCTGTTGTGACCAGCGGCGTGGCCGGGGGCTTCTCCGTTGGGCTTTCCGGCATGCCTGTATCGGCGCAATTCCTGCCCGATGGCGCATTCATGACGATCACCTATGCCGACGGGCGTGAGCAGCTCGTCGTCGTTCGCGGCAATGTGATGGCGAATGAATCCGGCGCAGGCGCAGCGATCGTCGAGCCGATGTTGCTGGCGTCGCTAAGCGGTGCGACGGTCGAGACGCGCCTGCCCTGGGCGCGGATCGCCTTCAACGCCAGCGCGCAGCCCTATTCGGTCGACGCCGGGCAAATCTATTCGATCAAGATCGAAGGCACCGAGACTTTCTGATGTCCATGCCCGACGCAACGGCCTCCGCCGCCCTGGGCGGCGCAGTGGTGCGCCCTGCCTTCCTTTGCTGGCTCGATATCGTCGGGGATCCCGTGCGCGCGACGACGTGGCCGGTTTCGCTGGTGATGAGTGGGACCGGCGATTCGGATCTCGACGGCTACACGTTCAGCGCGGTCGACCCGACGATGGTCGATGTCTCGGCGGTCAAATATCAGGAAGGTGGGGCGGAGAGCGTCACGGCCTCGCTGTCCGGCCTGATCCTGCCTGACAACGATCTGCTCAACATCATCGGCGACGAGAGCAAATGGCGGGGACGCGAGGCGCGTCTGTGGGCCGGAATCTACAATGAGGCTTATGCCCAACAGGGCAGTTTCTGGAACTATTACACCGGGCGCATGGTCAGCGCGACGATGCGTGGATCGGCGCAGGCGGGCGTGATCGAGATATCGATCGAGACCTATCTTGCCGCGCTGACGCCGGCATCGAACCGCAACTATCTCGATCAGTCGCACTTCGATCCGCTCGACCGATCGGCGGAGGCGACGCTGGCCGTGATCAACGGAATCGGTTCGACGAGCGGCGTTGCGCCCGGTTCAGGCGGGTCGTCTGCGATCGGCGGAGGATCGCCGATCGGCACTCCATGGGTGAAACAGGTATGATGCGGCTGCCAGACTGGGACGATCGGCTTTCCGTGCTGATCGCCGAGCGTTTCGACGCGCCATTTGCATGGGGATCGCATGACTGCGCGCTGTGGGGCGCGGACGTGGTCGCGTCGCTGACCGGCATCGACCATGGCGCTGCATTTCGCGGGACATATAGCGATGCGCGCGGTGCGGCGGAGGCGCTGCGCATCCATGGCGCTGGCACGATCGTCAAGACGTTCGATACTTATTTGACGCGCTGCCGACCTGCGTTCGCGCGGCGCGGCGATCTGGTGAAGGCACGCGGATCGATCGGTGTGGCGATCGGCGGCGATGCGCTGTTCGTCGGCGCGGAAGGCGAGCGGGACGGACTGGTCCGCATCGCGCGCGCCGAATGGTCGCTGGCCTGGCGAGTCTGACGAAATGGGCAAGATACTGAAGATCGCGCTCGTCGTCGCAGCGGTGGCGGTGAACGTCATTCCGGGCGCAGGACAGGCCGTCAGCGGTGCGATCGTTGGCGCACTGGGGGGCACATTCTCCGCGCTTGGCGTCGCAGTGACGGCCATCCAGGGGATTACGGCGCTGGGGCTCGCCGCCGGGCTTGGCATGGCCTCGAAGGCGCTGGGGCTTGGACCGAAATCGCCGAGCATCAGCAGCTCGACAGGCAATCGTCTCAATGCGACTCTGGTTGGTACGACGCCGCGCACCATCGTCTATGGCCGCACCGCGCTGGCTACCGATATTCGGTATCAGGCCTATACCGGAGCCGATCAGGAATATTATCACCAGATCATCGTCTGCGCCTCGCACGCGGTCCAGTCGGTCGAAGAGATCTGGATCGAGGAGCAACAAGCCTGGTCCAGCAGCGGCGGGGTGACGTCGGCCTATTCGGGCTATCTGCAGGTCGATGTCGTGCTCGAAGGCTCAGCATCGAACATGATCGATATCGACAGCGTGTGGAACGCGGCGAATAATCGCCGCCTGACGGGCTGCGCCTATGTCCATATCCGCTACAAGCTGACCGGCAACAGCAAGAAGGCCGAAAGCCCGTTCGCATCGACCGTTCCGAACCGGATGACGATCGTCGGGCGGGCTATGAAGGTCTATGATCCGCGCCGGGATTCGACGGCGGGCGGATCGGGTTCCATGCGTGCTGACGATCAGTCGACATGGGCGTGGTCGGTCTCCGGCGATGAAATCGGGCGCAATCCAGCGCTGGTCGAGCTCAATTACCTGCTGGGCTGGCGGATTGGCGGAAAGCTGGCCATCGGGCGCGGAATACCGCCAAACCGGATCGACATGGCGTCATTCATCGACAGCGCCAATCTGTGCGATGAGCCGGTAACGCTGGCGGCAGGCGGGACCGAGCCGCGCTATCGGTTCGACGGGATATTCTCCGAAGGTGACGATGGCGCGTCGGTGCGGGGCGCCATCGAAACATCGATGAACGCGGTGCTGCGCGACGGCGGCGGGCGGCTGTCGCTTTCAGTGCTTCACAACGATCTGTCGGCTCCGGTGATCAGCTTCACCGAAGATGACGTGATCGGTCCATTTTCATGGGAGCAGACCTCGCCGATCAGCGAGGATCGCAATATCGTGCGCGGGCGCTACACCAGCCCGTCCGCGCTTTACCAGTTGGTCGATTATCCCCAGGCATCGATCGACAGCGGCGATGGCATAGACCGCATCCTCTCGCTTGATCTGCCATGCGTACAATCGATCGGACAGGCGCAGCGCCTGGCGAAACAGCAGATCCAGCGGCTCAAATATCTCGGCACCTTCACCGCGCCGTTCAACGCCAAGGGCTGGGCGGCGCAGGTCGGGCGGATCGTCAATCTCAATTTCGCGCCGCTTGGCTGGGCGAATATGAAGTTTCGCGTTGCACAGCAAACGGTGCAGCCCGATGGCGTGTGCGAGCTGGTGCTTCAGATCGAAAATCCCGCCATATACGCCTGGGATGCTGAGGAAAGCCCGGCGCTGACGCCGCCGACGCCAACGCGCTACGACTATCTCAACAACCCCCTGCTCCCGTCGGACTGGGCCTATGGCGTCAACCAGTTCGCCAACAGCGCCTTTCGGTTTGGGGTGAGTCAGTGGGGTAAGCCATGGTCCGGCGAGGCTGGAAACGGCGTTCTGACGTGGTCCGACGGGAAGCTCCTGTTATCCAGTCCCGCTCCGGATCCCGGTGCGGATGCAGGCTTTTGCAGCGTTTCTGCATATGACGGCGGGTCGCTGCTTGGTGGCTGGCACCTCTTCCAGGTTCGGCCTGGACAGCGCATCGCGGTGCGCGCACGAGGCTCTGTCAGCCGCACAAATGCTCACTTTTCAGGCGTCTTTCGTTTTTACGACAACCCCACGTCCACGCCGATCGCCGAGGCGGTGGGCACGGCCTTTCCGGGATATTCGCGCGATCTTTCGTCGGATATGCAGGAGGCTGCATATTATGTCGACGTGCCGGCTGGCGCGAAATGGCTTTGGATCGAGTTTTATGGAAACTCGATATCTTCGGGCGACAGCGTCACCATCTCGCTCGAATCCATGCTGCTCGCCTATATCGACCCGGCGCAGACGATCCCGCCCGTCTGGAACGAGGGACCGACAAGCGCCTATCGTGCTGACGTAACCGGCGAGAACACGGCGCTCGACACATTCAACGTCAACGGCGTGCCCGCCTCGACGCTGATCACCACCGTCAACAACATCGGCAGCGATAGCGTCCTGTCGCGCGGCGAGAAGCCGCAGGTCTACACCGCCTATGACGGGCTCAACAGCAACTGGGGCGCGCTGGATGCCAAAGCGGCAGCGCTCGGCATTGCTGCTACGGAGCGCGCTGCCGCCAGTTCAGCAATGGGGACGCTCTACAGCTACCTCATAGGTCTCTCGCCTTCGTGGACCGACAACACAACCGACACGGCGATCAGCGCCAGCACATGGCAATCCCGCTGGGGCAGCGCCTATGGGACCGTCGCGAACTTGCAGGCGGCTATTCAGGGGCAACCGGGAAATCCGGGCACAAATGGCGTTGACGCGCTGACCATTTCTGCGCCGAGCTCAATCTCGGTGCCCTGCACGACGAACGGGACGCCCAAAGCAGCTGTACCCGGCTTTTCGATCAAGGTTGGTCAGGCCGGTGCCGACGTTACGAGCAGCGCGACCTACGGCACGCCCGTCGTGTCTGGCCTCACCGGCTCCATCGTCGTCAGCGGCTCGGGTGTCGTCTCCGGCATCAGCGGGTTTCCGGGAGACAGCGGCTCGATCGAAATTCCGATCAGCCGTGCAGGAGCCAGCCCGGGAAGCGCGATAGTCAATTACACAAAGGGGAAAGACCCGCCGGCATACGCCACCGATGATGACACGACGATCAGCACGCCCGGCACGAGCTATGGCGAGGTTGCGCGCAACACGCTGCTCTGCGGCCCCAACGGCACCTTCTCCTGCGCGTGGAACGTCTCGGCGATCGTCACCGGCGGGTCGAGTGCGGCGATCGACGGATATCTTGAATATAGCCTCAACGGTTCGACGTGGACGACGATCAGCGGGTCGAGCGGCAGCAGCGGCTCGTTCCCGCCGGGCGAAGGGCTCGCGCCATCCGCCACGGCCGGGTTCAGCGGTTCATCCGTCAGCCTGTCGACCAAGCAGACCTTCTATGTCCGGCTGATGATGCGCCGCACGGGCGCTGGCGGTGTGGGCAGCGTGGGCGGCAGCCTCCAGACGCAGTGGAGCGGATGATGCGGCATGTGATCCTGAAACCCGATCAGCAGCAGGCCCAGCTTGTCGACAACACTGACGGCCACGATCTGACCGATCGCACCGTGATTGTCGTCGATGATGATTTCTCCTGGGCGACCAGCGACATCGACTGGTCCACGCTGACCATCGTGCCGAACACCGCCAAGGCGCTGGCCGACCTGCGCGCGCGGCGAGACACGCTGATGTTCGCGACCGACCCGACCCAGCTCGCCGACAAGGATGAGGCTTACCGGGCGGCATGGAGCGAATATCGGCAGGCGCTCAAGGATCTGCCCGAGACGGCGGCGGACCCGTTCAACCCGGCATGGCCGTCACCGCCGGATGAAGACGCGCTGATCAAGCTCGTCGGGGCCTTCATGGCCTCGCGCGCGACCCTGCTCACGCTCTGACGAAAGGACCGACGATGAAGCGAACGCTGCTGGTCGCGGCGGTGCTGGCCCTTGCCTCGTGCGGGCAGACCGGTGCTGACGGCTATGAATATGGCAATGCCACGATGGCGCGCGACACGGTGACGGTCAGCGTCATCGCCTATCCGACGCAGGCCGCACTCCGCGCCGCTGCGCGCGATCAAGGGGTGAAGGCCGAGGGGGCGGATTTGATGGCCTTCGCGACGATCAGCGAGGCCGCCCCGCGCTGCACGATCCACATCGTCGATCCGGCGGCCGTCTATCGGCCGGAATGGATCGGGCACGAATTCACCCACTGCATTCGCGGGGAATGGCACCGATGAACATCAGTCACCTTCTCGACCATCTGAGCGAGCCGGCCAAGGCGGTCGGCGACGCCCTGTCTGTCACCGTTCTCGTGGGGGCCATCATCAACATGCTGCCGTCGATCGCCGCGCTGCTCACCATCGTCTGGACCGCGCTGCGCATCGCGGAGTCCACCATCAAACTGCGCCGGATGCTGGCCGACAAATCCGAGAAGGAGGCAGGCGAATGAAGACGATCCTGATCTGGAGCCCCCCACTCTCCGAGCCCAAGCGCGTCACGGTCGACGATGCCATTGCATCGGCCGCCGTCCGTGCTGGCGTCGCGACCCCGGTGGACCCGCGCGACCTTGGAGTCCTTTTGGCCGGCGGCGCGGTGTCGCCCGACAATCCCGTAATGATCGCGCTCGGACAGGTCGAAGGTGAGCGCAAGTTCATGGTGCGGCTGGCGGTGCCTTCGGCTGTCGCATCGATCGCGCTGGGCTTGGGTGCTGCGGCCGTCGTTTCGGCGGGCGGGCCGGCACCGACGCCGACCCCTACGCCCACTCCGACGCCTACCCCGACCCCAACTCCCACGCCGACAATCACGGACATTGCGCCGGGTGCCGGCTGGAACGGTACCGCCGGGTCAGTGGCGGGAGCACCGACCGATCCCACCCGAACGACCGCGAAGCCCGTCCTGAGGACCCTCGTCGATGTCGGCGGCCATGTCGTCGATCCCAACAATCGCGTCATCGGGGTCCACGCCTATTCGCTCAACGGCACGGGGCCGATCGCGCAGACTGTCTCTGTCTGGATCGAGGGGAACAGCTACGACATCCCCTTCGGTAGCTACAGCTATACCGACGCCAATGGTAACGCTCGCACGATCTGGGGCTATTTTGCGCGCCTGAAGCACAGCCTTTTCGCGCAGAACGGCAGCGCCAATGTCTATTGGACCTGCGATCCGACGGCCGGCGATGCGACGATGCAGCGTCGCGTTATCGGGCCGTTCAAATACACTCGCGTGGCATTCACCGGCTACGATTATGACATTCAGGTCGGCGCGAGCCTCACGGCCAACGGCACGACAATCTTCAACACGCAGCAGGCGGCGCTCAACTACCTGCGCTCGGTTAGCGCCATAAATCCGCGCCTCACCCACATGGAAAGCGCCACGCTCGTATGGACGGGGCCAACCTTCGCCTATGCCGGCGGCGCTGGCTTTCTCACGATCACCCATGCGCCGGGCGTGGTCATTACCTATCGCGTCGAGACCGCGATCGTCGCAAATCCGCGTCAGATCTACTGCGGCTACAACGGGATGATTTTCCGGGGCTCGGGCATCAAGTTCGACTATGATTATTTCGGCGGGTTCTATCTGACGTACGAGTTCGGTGCCGCCACCAAGGGCGTCATCCTCGACGGCCCGGAAATCTTCGCGACATCCGGCGCTTTCAACAAGATGGGCGGGGTCCGGAACGAAATATTCGTCCACGCCGGCAGCAGCGGCGGAGACAAGTTCATCATCCTCGATGACACCTATATGCACGATTGCCTGCACGGCTTCGTCGGCGGCGCGAGCGGCATTGCGCTGATCCGCAATGCTCGCATGAAGACCATCGCGGGCGACTTCACGCAGACGGTCTACAACATCTATGGCCTGACCGTCGATGACGGCCGCAACGACTATTATCGGGACTATTTCGGAACCGCTGATGGCGGAAATGCGGCGATGACGCTGCGATACGAGGGCGCGGACGCAACGGCAACTTGGGAAAAGGCCTATGGCACGAACACCAAGATCACGCTGAAGAGCGGCGGTGTGACGCGGCTGGTCATCAACGTCGGCGGCACCGCAGACGCCGATGGAGCGATCTACTTCGACGTGTCCGATGTGGTCGCGCGGATCAACGACCAGCTCGGCGGGTCGGGATGGACTGCCGTCTTCCAGTCGAACAAGCTCCCCGCTGCCTGTCTACAATCGGGCATGGCGAGCGGCAGCCCGCCGATCGCAGGCGGGACGGACGCCAGCTTCGGGGGCGTGGTCAATCCGCAAAGCGTCAAATCGGTGACGCGGCAAATTTATGTCGTCGCCGATGTCCATGGCGATGTGGTCCAGCCGACCGTGTACGGCTCGCCGATGGTAGAAAACATGGCGCTGATCAATGTCAAAGGATCGGCGCTTATCGCTCCCCAGCAATTCTTCCTGAGCGATGTCGCCACCATCTCCGACATTGTCGTCGCCAATTACGCTGTAGGCGGAAGTGGTTTCGCAACGGGCATTCTCGCGCAGGTTGGCGTCGCACTCCAGAACGCGCACTTTCTCCATTGCACCTTCGCCGACGCCCGCTTCGCTCTGCGCGGCAACATGGACGACAGATCCTCTATCCGCGCGAGCGTCTTCCGGAGCATTTCGAGTGACGCGGGCAAGACGCTGTCGCTGGCGTTCGACAGCAATTTCGCCGAGGCGACGAGCTTTGCTTCGGCGGTCACCGTTTCCAATGCCAAGAATGCTGGCTCGACGGTCGCCGCGCTGATCAATGATCAGGCCAACGGCGACTTCTCGGCAAAGGCAGGTGGAAACTTGGCATCGACGACTTCGCTGCTTCAGTTCGATCTGACCAATGCCTCTCGGTCGGCAACGTCACGCATCGGCGCGCTTGCATAGCGCCGCCGCGCCGCCGCGCCCATCAACCCAAAGCCCGCGATCAATGTGAGCCAGGTCGCGGGCTCTGGCACCGCTGCAGCGTCGGAGATCGTGACGGTGATTGTTGTCGGATCAAAGTTGCCGACGTCATAGTCGATCAGGAAATATCTAAGGTCATAGCGGCCAGCTTCGCGCCAATCCTCAGTCTCGATCTGGTAAGGTGGTAGAATCGTGAAAGCGCTCGTCATCGTCTGGACGGCACCGCCTGCAAACGGTGTTTCGGCTCCGCCATCATTTCCGCCGCAATCTTGCCATGGCGCGTCGGGCCCGGATCGGCATTGATAATCGTAGTGCTTATAGATGGCATACCCACCATTCATCCGTGCGATGGGGCCTTGGGCCTGGACGGTGATTGTATAATCACCCGGCGCAATGCCGAAGCCGATGTTCGGTATGCCCCATTCCCAGATGAGGTTGCGCCCCACCGCTGAGAACGTCGCCTGATAGACGACAGCCGCGCCACTCTGCGCCGCGCACGACAGTGCTGCGGCGGCCGCCAATAGAGCGAATCGCATGATGTATCTCCCCTTTTCACGGGGAGAGTGACGCCATGCCGCCGAGCGTGTCCAGCCCGGGTCACCTTCCGTTCCAATCTGAAACACATGCCGCCGCCGCGCGGCCATGGAGGCAATATGGCGAAGACGATCGACCAGCTGATCGACGAGGTGATCGGCCGTGAGGGCGGCTATTCCAATCACCCGGCTGACAAGGGCGGCCCGACCCGTTGGGGTGTCACGCAGGCCACGGCGCGCAATCAGGGCTGGAAAGGCGACATGCGCGACTTCCCCCGCGACATGGCGGTGGAGGTGTACAAGCGCCTCTATTGGCTGCGCCCGCAGTTCGACAAGGTGGCGCAGGTCTATCCCCTCGTCGCAGCCGAGATGTTCGACACCGGCATCAACATGGGCGACGGGGTGGCGACGAGCTTTCTGCAGCGCGCGCTCAACGCCCTGAACCGCGAGGCGACCGACTATCCCGATATGGCCGTCGACGGGGCGATCGGCCCGCGCACGCTGAACGCGCTCGAGCAATATCGGCGCACGCGCGGCGCAGCGGGCGAAGCGGTGCTGGTGAAGGCGCTCGATTGCCTTCAGGGCGCGCGATATCTCGACCTGGCCGAGAAGCGTCCGGCGAACGAGGCGTTCGTCTATGGCTGGCTCGCCAATCGCATCGGACAGGCGGCATGAGCCTCCCCGGCTGGCCGCCGCGTGACTGGCGCGCGCTTCTCGCTCTGCTTGCCTCGATCGCTGGCGCGGGCGTGCTGACGCTCATGCTGGCGTGGATCGTCTCCATGCTCGATCGACGCGGGCAAGCCGGCGAGCTGGCGAACATCGCCTATGGCCTGTGCGGCATCATCGGCGCGGTGATCCTCGCGCTGGGCTTCGCGATCAACAAGCGCAGTTTCTCCGCCAGCGCCGGCCCCGTGAGCTTCACGGCAACTGGCGGCGATGACGAGGATGAGATGCCGCCGGGCCGATCTTCGGCGGGAACGGAGCCCAAGCTATGACATGGATCATCATGCGCCTGATCGCGGCCGGCGTCCCCGAGCGCATCGCCAAGCCGGTGCTGATCGCCGCGCTGGTCGCGCTGGCGCTCGCAGGGCTGGGCATCGCCAAATGCTCATATGACCGCTCGATCATCCGCGCGCATGATGCGGCGGCGAACCTCGCTGCCGAGAAGGCCGGACGCGCCGCCGACCAGAAGGCCGCCGACCAGCGGCAGGCAGACACAACCCGCGCCGCCTCCGAAGCGGCCCAGCTCGACAAGGTGACCACCAATGCGAATAGCCCTGATGACGCTCGCCGCGCTTACTATCGCTGTGTCCGGCTGCAGCAAGCCGCCCGTGCGAACGGTGAGCGATCACCCGCCTGTTAGCGATCTGGTGTGCCTGATCGAACCGGCCGTGCCCGACGAGGTGACGTTGACGGTCGATCCGAACGCTGGGCTGAACTTCGACAAGGCGGCGCTGTTGGCTGGCCGCGACTGCCGCGACGCGCTCAAGCGCGTGTGCGGCTGGCACAAGGATCGGGGCGCGCAGATCGTGTCCTGCGAACCGAGGGCGCAGTAGGGTTCAAACCGTGGGTCTTGCATTCTCCTCTGGCTTGACCGCTTATGGCGCCGCAATGGACGGCGGCGCACATCTGATACTCCGGATCGAGACTGAGAAGCCGGTCGAACTCGGGGAATTTGTTGCCACCTTTGTCGGTCTCGGAAACCAGTTCGAGACCTTTTACGACGGTCTGCATCCTGACGACCGGGGCTCCGTTCGCTTTTATGTTCGAGAAGTTCGAGCGGGATCAATCATCGCCGAACTCGTTCCCTATGCCTTCGCGGCTTCACCGGTCCTCGGCGAGGTTATGGCCGTTGTATCTTACGCCAACGATCTTCATGATTTCGTGGCCAATTTCGGCGGGCGTCTATCACGCTATTTCAAGCGCGATGGGCGCTCCCCGGATGTGAACAAAGCCGACCTGGCTGACTTTTTGCGCACTGTTCAGGCAGTGGCGCATGATTCAGACGCGCAACTCTCGCTGGCGGCCTTCGATGGCTCCGATCAGCGCATTGCCTTCCAGTTTACGACACCGGAAGCGCGCGAGGCCGAGCACAATATAAACGAACATCGGGCGGAGATGGAGCGGAAGACCGATGCCGAGCATGAGCGCGTCTTGATGATTTTCACGACGACCAAGCGCGCCCACGCGCGAGCCGGAAAGCGCACCGGAGAGAGGGTGAAGATCGAGACGATCAGTCCGCGCGAACTACCCATCGTTTACGCGTCCACCCTGGCTGAAGAACGCATAAGACACGAGATCGCGGACGCCGATGACAACGTCTATAAAAAGGGCTTTGACGTTGACGTGAATGTGGAGGTGGCCGGCGGACGGCCGATCGCATATCGCGTGGTCGCCGTGCACGACGTCATCGATCTACCGGACGATTAAATCGTTAATCCGGCAAGTTCAGCTTGCGCCTGATGCCCGCCGCCTCTGCCTCCAGCATGCGCGCCCGCGCATGGGCGTCGCGGCTGGCCTTGGAGTGCGGCGTCTCGCAGCGCGCCGCATAGCGCTCGCTGCGGGCCTTATCCTCCAGATCGCGCAGCTGGGCGCGCAGCGCATCGCGCTCGTCCGGCGCGCTCTCGAACTTGACGAAGATCCCCGAAAAGAAGGTGCCGAAGCGATCGAGATGCCCGTGCCCTGCCTGCGCGGCCGCGCGCCTGGCATCCTCGATCGTCGGATACCAGCGACTTCGGCCGGCGGGCGTGACGTAGCGGTGCTTCAAGCGCGCTCCTGAGCCGCAGCCTTGCGCAGCGCATCGTTGATGCGCGTCTGCCATCCCGCTCCCCCGACCTTGAACGCGTCCAGCACGTCGCGGTCGATCCGCAGCGTCACCTGTTCCTTGTCGCTGCCCGCAGGCCGCCCACGGCGTCGCCGCGTCGCCTGCGCCTCTGCCAGCGCCTCTTCGGTGACATCGAAGTCCTCGGGGTCGCTCGGGTCAGCCTTTATCGCGATATGCTCTTTCTTCACCGTCGTTGCTCCTGCGCACTGAAAGGAAGCGAACCCGCTCGCCGCGCCACACATGGACACCGGTATAGAGCTTGCCGCCCACCATGCCGATAACCTTGAAGCGGTCCTCGCCATCGACCGGGCGGATCGAGGCGATCACCAGATGGTCGGCATCGTCGAACAGCCCGACCCCGAACGCGAGCGAGAGGCCATGCTTCTCGCGGTTGGCTGCGTCCTTGGCGGGGTCGAATTCGCTTTCCATGTGAATTGATGTAGCTACAATAATAGAGACGATCAAGCATTAAATGTAGTTACGAATTATCCATGTCAGCCGCTTCCCCGGCAACTCTGCCGTCGATCATCATCCGCACCGTCCGCTGCACGCCGGCATAGCGATAGATCGCCTCAATGGCGGCGTGCAGAGCGTTGCATCGCATGACGCCGGACAGGTAGTTGCTGTGGTTCGACATGTCGCTGCGGTTCATCGCCGCCCAGAACTGATCATACCATAGCCGCTCACCCCCATGACGATCATAGAGGTAGGCCAGGGCGAACTTGATCGCCCATGTGCGCTCGATCGGGGCGGCGCGACCACGATCTACCGCATCCTCCAGCGTCAGCAGGGCAAATTTGGTGATGGCCTTCTCTCCGATTCTCGACATCGCTCGTGATGAGAACACACCGCGAACGCCCGCGCAAATCGAAGCGAAGTATTTTGGGGGCATCCTTGGGGGCACCGGCCGATCAGGCAATGCCGCAAATCGATGGATTGATGCCGCACAAGTCGCATGGTTGTGGTAGGCGGCGAGCCCACCAAGGTCAGGCCAAGGCCGCTCTTACCTTTTCGCGATATTCCGGCGGGCAGATCAACAGATCGGGCAGCAACGTATCGCGCGCATTGTACGAACAGGGATTGCCGTCGATCCGCTCGGCGATCATGCCCGCGCCCAGCGCGACGGCGACCGGCGCCGCATTGTCCCACTGATACTGGCCGCCCGAGTGGAGATAGACATCACCCTGCCCCAGCAGCACGGCCATCGCCTTGGCGCCCGCCGAGCCCATCGGGATGAGTTCGGCGCCGAGCGCATCGGCAACGCGGTGGCATTCCTGCGGCGGCCGCGTGCGGCTGACCAGCATCCGCACGCGCGCCGGGCGCTCCACGGGCGCGGGGGGTTGATCGGAGCGCAGCACCCTGCCCTGGGCGGGCAAGGCGACTGCGCCAATCGCGGCGTGCCCATCGATCGCGAGAGCGACATGGACGGCCCAATCGTCGCGACCTTCGGCATATTCGCGCGTGCCGTCGAGCGGATCGATGATCCAAACGCGGCGTTTGTGGAGACGACTGAGATCGTCGACACGTTCCTCGGACAGCACGCCATCCTCGGGCCGGTGCTGGCCGATCGCCGCCATCAGGAAGGCGTTTGCGGTCTGATCGCCCGCGTCGCCGAGCGACTTGCCTTCGAGCAGGCCGCTTTGCCTGAGCGTCATGAGCAGGCGCCCCGCAGTTTCTGCAAGGCCGGCGGCGAGGCTCGCGTCGTCGAGGTCCGCAGGCGTCGTCATACCTGCTCCTCCACCGGGCCGGTCGCGCCGATCGCGGGCGCACGCTGGCGCAGTCGCGCGAATTCGACGACCTGACGGCCGACGAGCTCAAGCTGCGACGCCGCGGCAGGATCGGTACAGCAGCCGTCGACGAACAGGCCGCTCGCGCTCTTGATCGCTGCGCCGAGCGGGGTCGGCCAGCCGCGCAGCGCGTGGACGATCGAGCGCATCGTCGCCAGCGTAGAACCCGTCGCCTGCCAGCCGCCGGCGGTGACGATCAGCCCGACGGGAATGCCGTCAAGATAGGCGCGCTCATCCTTCGACGTCTCTTCGATATAATCTATGGCGTTCTTCACGAGACCCGAGATCGAGCCGTGATAGCCCGGGCTGGCGATGATGACGCCATCCGCACCGCGCACAGCCTCGACCAGATCGCGTGCGACGGGGGAGCTGGCCGCCACGCCAGGGCCGAAGTGGGGAAGCTCCGCAAGCCGGACGCCGCCGAACAAAGTGACATCCGCCCCATCCGCCTTCGCCGCATCGAGCGCGATGCGAAGCGCGGTTTCAGTGGAGGATGTGGCGGCGGTCGTGCCGCCGATGCCGACAATCGAAAGCGTGCTCATGGCCCCGAAGTGGCAGCTTCGATGCAGACCGGCAAGGTGCCTTGTGCCTCCTCATGCGCCGGCCATGCGTGGCAGGGGAGCGGGTGTGGCGGAAAAGCGAGGCGCAGGCGCGGGCTGCGTCACCCCGCCTGCCTCGACAAAGGTCGCGCGCGCCGCATGATGCGGATGCGCGGGCGCCTCGGCCATGGACAGCACAGGCGCGAAGCAGATGTCGGTGCCTTCCATGATCGCACACCATTCGTCGCGCGTCTTCGAACGGAACAGCGCTTCGAGCTTCGGCCGCTGGGTGGCCCAGCCGCGCGGATCGAAATTGGCGGCAAAGTCCGGATCGTCGCCGATCCCGGCCTTCTCCTTCAGCAGCGCGAAGAACTGGGGTTCGAGCGAACCGATCGAGACATATCGACCGTCGGCCGTTTCATAGACATCATAGCAGGGCGCACCGGTATCGAGCAGGTTGACCCCGCGCCGGTCGGCCCAACGGCCTTGCGCCATGAAGCTCCACGGCATCGCGTGGATCAGCGCAGCGCCGTCGATCATCGCGCAATCGACGACCTGCCCCTTGCCCGTCGTCCGCGCGGAAATGATCCCTGCCAGCATCCCGAAGGCCATCATCATGCCGCCACCACCGAAATCGCCGACCGCGTTGATCGGCGGCGTGGGCTTCTCCCCTGCCCGGCCATAGCCGTGAAGATTGCCGGCAAGCGCGATATAATTGATGTCGTGCCCGGCGAGCGGCGCATATGGCCCCTCCTGCCCCCAGCCGGTCATGCGGCCATAAACGAGCCGGGGATTGTCGGCGAACAGGACGTCCGGCCCCAGCCCCAGCCGCTCCATCACGCCGGGGCGGAAGCCCTCGATCAGGCCGTCCGCGTCCTTCGCCAGCGCGCGCAACTCGGCAATGCCTTCGGGTGACTTCAGATCGAGACCGACGAAGCGGCGATTGCGCGCGAGAATATCCTTCTCGAGCCCGCCGGTAATCTCGCCGCCGCCGGTGGAGCGCTCGACGCGGATCACCTCTGCGCCGTGATCGGCAAGCATCATGCCCGCGAACGGACCGGGGCCGATGCCGGCAATCTCGATGATCCTTACCCCCGCAAGCGCACCTGCCATGCCGTCTCTCTCCCCATTTGTTCTCGTCTCTTTTACGCCGGCTTCCGCCGGACCAGCGCCATGCGCAGGCAGCGGCAGACCGTCTCGTCGCGCTGGTTGAGCATGCGGTGTTCGAAGGTGACGATGCCCGCCTCGGGTCGCGACTTGCTGTCCTTCAACTCGACCACCTCGGTCTCGCCGCGCAGCGTATCGCCGATGAACACCGGCTTGGGCATCACGACCTTGTCGTAGCCGAGATTGGCGACGAGCGTGCCGAGCGTCGTATCGCCGACCGACACGCCGACCATCAGCGCGAAGGTGAAGGTGCCGTTGACGAGGATGCGGCCGAACTCGCTGTCGCGCGCCGCCTCGGCATCGAGATGGAGCGGTTGCGGATTATGCGTGAGCGTCGAGATCAGCAGATTGTCGGTCTCGGTCACGGTGCGGCGGATTTCGTGGACGATCCTGTCGCCCACCTGCCATTCGTCGAACCAGCGCCCGGCCATCAGCTTCCTTCCTCAACGCGTTTGCAGTCGGGCTACAGGATCGCCTAGCTGTCGCACAAGGGACGCTGGGTTAAAGGGGACGAGTATGCGCGCTTTGGCGACGATGAGCCTGTTGCTGGTGACGGTTGGAAGCTCGGCACCGGTGCTGGCTCAGCAGGCGGCGAGCGCTCCGCAAAGCGCGGACGCGCGGCTGAAGGCGCTATACGACGGCTATTGGGCCTGGGCACAGGCCGACGACGGTCGCGTGAAACAGGGCGACCGCTGGGTCGGCATGCACCTTCCCGACGTTTCGGTTCCCGCGCAGGAGAAGCGAATCGCCAATTGGCGGCAGGCGATGGCGACACTCGACACGATCCCGGTCGACCAGCTTTCGCCCGAAGAGAAGATCAACGCCGCGGTGTTCCGCGAAATCCTGCGCGCCAATATCGCGCGATCAGCTTTCCGCGACTGGGAGATGCCATTCAACAGCGACAGCAATTTCTGGTCGGACCTGGCGCGCGAGCGCGGCACCGACGGCAAGGCCGATGATTATCAGCGCGCGATCGACCGGATGCGCGAGATCCCCCGCTATTTCGACCAGCAGATCGCCAATATGCAGGCCGGGCTGAAGCGGGGCTTCAGCGTGCCGCAGGCGACGCTGGCGGGCCGCGCCGATTCGATCGCGCCCTATGCCGACCCGAACCTCGACAAGAATCCCTTCTACGCCGCGTTCAAGGACCTGCCCAAATCGGTCCCGGCCGCCGAACAGGACAAGCTGCGCGCCGATGCGAAGGCCGCGATCACGACGTCAGTCATTCCGGCCTATACGAAGCTGCTTGCCTTCATACGCGACCAATATGTGCCGCAGGCGCGCAAGACCGTCGCGGCCGAGGCGATGCCTGACGGCAAGGCCTTCTACGCGACGCAGATCAAGGAATATACGACGCTCGACCTGACGGCAGAGCAGATCCACGCGATCGGCCTGCAGGAAGTGGCGCGGATCGAGGCCGAGATGAAGGACACGATGGTCCGGAGCGGCTTCAAGGGCAGCTTTGCCGACTATCTCACATTCCTGAAGACCGATCCGCAGTTCGTCGCCAAGACGCCCGACGAGCTAATGGGCGTCAGTTCCTACGTCGCCAAGCGCGTCGACGGGAAGCTGGCCGAGGAGTTCCTGATCCTGCCACGTTATCGGTTCACCATCATACCGGTGCCCGACGCGATCGCGCCTTTCTACACCTCGGGGCGCGGCGGGCTGCAGGCCTGCATGATGAACACCTACGACCTGCCCTCGCGCCCGCTCTACAATATCCCTGCCCTTACCCTGCACGAATGCGCGCCCGGACACAGTTTCCAGGCTGCGCTCGCGCTTGAGCAGCCGAGCAAGCCCGAGTTCCGCCGTGCGACCTATTTCTCGGGCTATGGCGAAGGCTGGGGGCTTTATTGCGAGTGGCTGGGCCGCGAAATGGGCATCTATCGCAACCCCTATGAGGAGTTCGGCCAGCTATCCTATGCGATGTGGCGCGCGGTGCGGCTGGTGATCGACACGGGCGTGCATCATTATGGCTGGAGCCGCCAGCAGGCGATCGACTATCTCGCCAGCCATACCGCGCTGTCGCAGCATGAAGTTGAAACCGAGGTCGATCGCTACATCAGCTGGCCGGGACAGGCGCTGGCCTACAAGCTGGGCGAAATGACGATCCGCCGGCTGCGCGCGAAGGCCGAGGAGGAACTGGGCGCGAAGTTCGACAAGCGGACCTTCCACAATGCCATCCTCTCGACCGGCGCGGTGCCACTGCCGGTGCTGGAGGAGCAGATCACGCTGTTCATCGCGACGGAAAAGGCGAAGCCCGCGAAGTCCGCAGCCCCGCCGACATCCTGACCCCCGCGCGCTATTCCGAGCGGGCGAGCAGGTCGATCAGTTCCTGCTTCCAGAATTTCGCCCAAGTGTGCGTGCCATGCCCCCGCGTGTCGACGCTGGCGGGGATGAGGACGAAGCGGCCCTTGGGCAGGCGCTTGGCCGCGGGCTCGGCGATGCCCAGATCATAGGGGTTGATGAAGTCGTCGGCCGAATTGACCCAGGTGACGGGCATGGCGGCGCGCTCCAGCCCCGCGATCGGGTTATAGGTACGCGAGGCGTCGATCTGGTAGATCAGATCGTTGGCGTCGGTGCTCTTCATGTAGCTCGTCACGCGCTCTTCCATATAGGTGCCTGCGGCATCGCGCGTGGGATAGGCCTTCTGCAGATAAAGCGGCGCGGCGCCCGCCACGGTCAGCAGGCTGGCCGCCGTGCGCAGCCCCTGCGCAGGCTGAGCCTGATAATCGCCATTGGCCCAGGCCGGATCGGCCTTGATGCCGTTGATCGCGCCTTGCCGCCACATGCGGTTGAGCCCGGCAATCTCCACGGGCAGGCAGGCGAGCGGCATCATCGCCTGGATCATCTCGGGATGCGCCTCACCCCAGACGAAGCCGTGCATACACCCCATCGACGTGCCCATCAGCAGGCGAAGCCTCTTCACCTTCAGCCCATCGACCAGCAGGCGGCGCTGCGCCTCGACCATGTCGGCATAATCATATTTGGGGAATTTCATCCGCAGCCCGTCGCTGGGCTTGGACGATTTGCCGTGGCCGATGCCGTCGGGAAGGATGATGTAATAGCGACTGATGTCGAGCGGCTGGCCGGGGCCGTAAAGCTCCTGCGCGAATTGCGGCGCGAGGAATTGCCGGCCGGTGCCGCCGGTGCCGTGGAGAATCATCACCGCGTTGACGATCGCACCGCTCGCGTCGCGGCGCGGCGTGCCAAGCGTCGCATAATGGATATTAAGCGCCGGAATCCGTTCGCCCGATTCGAACGCGAAATCGCGAATCACGAAATCGCCGTCCTTCAGTTGCGCGGCGTAATCGACCTGCGCCGCAGCCGGAACCGCGAGAAAAGCAAGGAAAAGGGCGAAAAGGTGACGCATCAGGCTCTCCCGGAAAGGCTGCGGCGCGACACTATGGCGCATCAAGAAAAGCACAAGGCGATGATGGTGCTTGCGCCGCCGCGCGAGCCCCGCTAAAGCGCCCGCCTCACGGGCGTGTAGCTCAGTGGTAGAGCACTGTGTTGACATCGCAGGGGTCGCAAGTTCAATCCTTGCCACGCCCACCATAAAACCCGCCATTCCAATGGAATGGCGGGTTTTATTATATGCCAATCTGAGAATTGGAGAAGTGTCCGGCTCAGCCGAGCGCAGTGCCCATTTCGAACATGCGATCGATCTCGTTGACCAGATCGCGCAGGTGGAAGGGCTTCGATAGCACCTTTGCCTGCGGCATCGCCGAGCCTGCCTTGAGCGTGACGGCTGCGAACCCCGTGATGAACATGACGCGCATGTCCGGCGCGATTTCGCTCGCGCGCTGCGCAAGCTCGATCCCGTCCATCTCGGGCATGACGATATCAGTGAGGAGCAGATCGAATTTGCCCGGCCCAATCAGCGGCATGGCGGCAGTACCGCGATCGACCGCGACGACCAAATAGCCAGCCTTCTCCAATGCGCGAGCGAGATACTCACGCATGATGTCATCGTCTTCGGCCAGCAATATGCGGATCATCGCCCCCTCGCGTCAGCGCCAGCCCATGCGGCGCACCCTGCCCCTCTATGATGCAAGCATTTAATTTTTTCCAGCCGGAGAGATGGTTGACGCCACGGCTCCAATCCCCAAGATCAACCTTAATGTTCGATTTCATCGCCCCGGAAGGCGCACCGACGCCGGTCATCGTCTCCGTACCGCATGCCGGCCGCACCTATCCCGACGACATCGCCGCGCTGCTGCGCGTGCCCCCGGTCAAGTTGCGCGCGCTCGAGGATCGCCATGTCGACCTGATCGCGGCGCGGGTGTCCGGGACCGGTGCCGCGCTGCTCGTCGCGCGTACGCCGCGCGCCATGATCGATCTCAATCGCGCCGAGCGCGACGTCGACCCTGCGATGATCGATCCTCCGATCGGGCTTGGCGCAAGCGCATCCGCCAAGGTGCGAGGCGGATTGGGGCTGGTGCCGCGCCGGCTGGCCGGTATCGGCGACCTGTGGCAGGCGCCCTTGCCGCGCGCCGCGCTCGACGAGCGGATTGCGACAGTCCACCGCCCCTATCATACCGCGCTTGCGAAGCTGCTGGCCGAGCGCCAGACGCGCTTTGGCGTGGCTGTGCTGATCGACCTGCATTCGATGCCACCGATCGTCACACAGGAAGGATCGGACGTGCCGGACATCGTGATCGGCGACCGCTTCGGCAACAGTGCGGGCGATCGCTTCACCGCCCGGCTGCGCGTCGAATGTGAAGCCGCGGGGCTGAGCGTCGCCGAAAACAGCCCCTATGCCGGGGGGCACGTGATCGAACGCCACGGCGCGCCGGGACGCGGCATCCATGCCGTGCAAGTCGAGGTCGACCGCCGGCTTTACCTCGATCCCGCGCTCGTCGAGCCCGACCCGACAGGCATCGCGCGCATGACGCGGCTCGTCGCCACGCTGGCCAGCGCGCTTGCCGAGGAAGCGCTGGACGGCGGCCTGCCTGTCGCCGCCGAATAACTCACCAAGAAAAAAGCCACCCCGTGCGATGCACGGAGTGGCCTAGGTTCAGGGAGGAGGTACATCCCGAAGGACGTACCGACCGGCGGGGGTGAAAGGGGGGGAACACCCCGGCGGGTCATCCGATATATGGATCGGAGGTCTGTGACTTTCAAGACACGCCCGCAATTTTTTTGTGCGGGCGCGTCTCGGCAGACGCGAAGGGCCGGTCCCCGAAAGAACCGGCCCGTTTCTTACTGGTCCGCGCCGATCATCATTTCGGGCAGCTTGCCCATCTGGACCTGGCGATCGAACATCTCGCTGAGCAGGCTGAGCGAGAAGAAATGCGCGTGGATGAGCGACAGTGCCCCATTTTGCTGCCACTTGCGAAGCTGGTCGCCGCGCGCATTCTGGAACTTGTCCTGATTGATCATCTGGAAGCCGCGATAGAGGAAGGGCTTGTCGTTCCCCGTCTGCTCGATCTTGATCTCTCCATCCATCAGCAGGTCGGCCTGCTTCAGCTCGTTCATGAAGAAGGCGGTGTGCGCGGCGCGCGTCTCGAAATCCTCGCAGAACTTCAGGATGAACTGCGTGACTTCAGCCGGCTGGCCGTCCTCGGTGAACAGCGCATCGCCGTCACCGTCGGGCGCGATCGCGTCGGCCGTGGGATCGAAGCAAAGCGACAGTTCCTCGGCCTGCGGCTGAAGGCGGGCGAGAATGAAGGGATAGCGGCGAATATAGGCAGGCACATAGGCCTCGCGGCGCATCGTGCCGTCTTCCGCGATCACGGTGTTCATGCCGGCATTGAGCGCCATGAGGGCGATCGGCACCGGATTTTCGCCGAGCGTGAAGACGATCGGATAGTGGCGCTGGATTTGGAAGAATTCATCCGTGGTTACCGGCACGGCGTGTTCGGTCGACGCATAGGGCGCCGTGTCGTTACGGCGTACCTTCCAGTCGCGATGATCGTCGCTCGAGAGCGGAACAAGGTCTTTATAGAGCAGCGGAAGGCCGACCGGCGGCAAGCTGGCCATGTGGAAATCTCCGAACATTATCGTTGTGCTTCCCGGCATGCGCCGGCTGGGGTTGCCGTCTATGGCGTCGGCGTGCCGGGCGCAAGGCGCACCAGCTTTCCGGGGTTCATGATCCCGGCGGGATCGAGCGCGTGCTTGATCGCCCTGAGCGCAGCGAGACGCGCCGGATCGCTCAGCCTTTCAAGCTCGTCGAGCTTCATCTGGCCGATACCATGCTCGGCCGAAATCGATCCGCCCGCGGCGACCACCATGTCGTAGACGCGGTGGCTGGCCACCTTTCCTTCGCCCTCGACCCAATCGCGCGGCGCGCCTGCGGGCGCCCGAACGTGGAAATGGACGTTGCCGTCACCCAGATGGCCGAAAGCCGTAGCATGCGCGCCGGGAAACTCGGCTTCGATCGCGGCGGCGGCGGAAATCATGAAATCGGGCATCGCGGCGACGGGAACCGAGATATCATGCTGATTGGCCGGGCCTGCGGCGCGCTCCGCTTCCGAAATGCTGTGCCGCAGATGCCAGAGCGCTTCTTCCTGTGCATGGCTTGAAGCCACCACTGCATCGTCGCCCAATCCCTCGCTCAGCGCCTCTGCCAATGCTTCCTCAAGCGCGAGGCGCGCCATGCCGGCGGCGCCGACATGCTCGATCAGCGCATTCCATGGCCATGCACCGTCCAGCGGCGCGCGCGTGCCGGGAATATGCTTCAGGACCAGGGCGAGCGAATCGGCGGGCACGAGCTCGAAGCTCTCGATCGATTCGGGAAGCGCTTTTTCGAGCCTGCGGAGCAGCGCAAGCGCGACCTGGGGGCTCTGCATTCCCACCCAGGCGACCGCGCGATCGGGGATTGCGGGCACGAGACGCAAAGCGACGGCGGTGATCAGGCCCAGCGTCCCTTCCGCGCCGATCAGCAGCTGCTTCAGATCATAGCCGCGATTGTCCTTCCTGAGCGGCGACAGACCGTCGAAGATCGAGCCATCGGGCAGTACCGCCTCGACCCCCACGACCAGCGCCCGCATGGTTCCGAAACGCAGCACCTGCGTGCCGCCGGCATTGGTCGACGTCAGCCCGCCGATCGTCGCCGATCCCTTGGCGCTGAGCGAAAGCGGAAAGCGACGCCCCTGCGCTTCGACCGCGTCATGGAGGTCGGAGAGGATGACGCCAGCCTCGGCAATGGCGAGATTATCTTCCGGCGAAATAAGGCGGATCCGGTTCATCCGCCGCGTCGAGAGGATCAGTGCGCTGCCGTCCGCGGGCGGGGTCGCCCCGCCGACCATCGATGTGTTGCCGCCCTGGGGGACGAGCGGAACACCTGCATCATCCGCAATGCGGATCGCGTCCGCCGCCTCTTCGGTCGATGCCGGTGCGACGATCGCCGGGCTTGAGCCATGATAGCGCCCACGCCAGTCGCTGAGCCAGGGCGCAATATCCTGCACATCGGTGATCAGCCCCTTGGGGCCAAGCCGCGCGGCGAGACGGTCGAGCAGGGCGGAATCGATCATGCCGACGCCTTAGCCCAACCGGACAATTAATCCCATGTTCAACCGCGCTGACGCATCGCCGGGTCGATGGCATCCATCGGAATCCGGATCGCGGCGGCGGCAGCCACGCTGGTCGGCGCGGCTGCGCCCGCGCAACAGGCGCCGCTTTCCTATGCCCAGCTCACCATCCGCCAGAGCGTGATCATCCGCGTGCCTATGGCGAAGCAGCGCCCGGAAGCGCCCGTGGAATGGAAAGAGCGCAGGGGGCCGTCGTGCATCGCAGCCGCCGATCTGGCTGGCGCGCAGATCAATTCCAGCGATCATGTCGACCTGATCCTGCGCGGCGGCGCGCGGCTGCGCGCGACGTTGCACGACAACTGCCCGGCGCTGCGCTATTATTCGGGTTTCTATCTGCGGCCGGGCGACGACGGGATGATCTGCGCCGATCGCGACACGCTCCACACCCGATCGGGCGGCGAGTGCGAGATCGACGCCTTCCACCTGCTGACACCCAAAAAAGGCAAAAAGCGCTGAAAACTTGACAAGCGCGCGCCCTTTCACCAAGCGCTGACCGTCCGGCACAGGGGCCGGCGCCATCCATATTTCCGGAAACGCGATGAGCTTTGCCGATCTCGGCCTGTCTGACGAATTGATGCGCGCGGTTGGAGAGGCCGGCTATAACGAGCCGACGCCGATCCAGCGCCAGTCCATCCCCAGCGTCCTCATGGGCCGCGACCTGATCGGCATCGCGCAGACGGGCACGGGCAAGACAGCTGCCTTCGTGCTGCCGATGATCGACATTCTCGGCCATGGCCGCAGCCGCGCGCGCATGCCGCGCTCGCTGATCCTAGAGCCGACGCGCGAGCTGGCCGCGCAGGTTGCCGAGAATTTCGAGAAATACGGCAAATATCACAAGCTCTCGATGGCGCTGCTGATCGGCGGTGTTTCGATGGGCGACCAGCAGAAGGCGCTGGAAAAGGGCGTCGACGTGCTGATCGCGACGCCGGGCCGTCTGATGGACCTGTTCCAGCGCGGCAACATCCTGCTCACCGGCTGCAACCTGCTGGTGATCGACGAGGCCGACCGGATGCTCGACATGGGGTTCATCCCCGACATCGAGGACATCTGCTCGAAGCTTCCCAAGAACCGGCAGACGCTGCTGTTCTCCGCGACCATGCCGCCGCCGATCAAGAAGCTGGCGGACAAGTTCCTCAACGAACCCAAGTCAGTCGAGGTTGCGCGCCCCGCGACCGCCAATGCGCTGATCGAACAGGCGCTGGTGCCCGTCACGTCGCGCAACAAGCGCGATACGCTGATCGACCTGCTGTCGGCCGAGGACCTGCGCACCGCGATCATCTTCGCCAACCGCAAGACGACGGTCCGCGACCTTGCGACCGCGCTCAAGCGCGCGCGCTTCGCCGTCGGCCAGATCCACGGCGACATGGACCAGCCCGAGCGGCTGCGCGAGCTCGATCGCTTCAAGACGGGCGAGATCAATATCCTCGTCGCCTCCGACGTGGCGGCGCGCGGGCTCGACGTGAAGGGTGTCAGCCACGTCTTCAACTATGACGTGCCCTGGCATCCCGACGACTATGTCCACCGCATCGGCCGCACCGGTCGTGCGGGCGCGAGCGGAAAGGCCTTCACGCTGGCCGCCACCGACGATGCGGAGGCCGTCGCCAATATCGAGAAGCTGACGGGGCAGAAGATTCCCCGCCTCGCCAAGGCCAATACGCTCGAGGCCGACGATGCCCCGGCCGACGCGGCACCCGAAAAGCCGGCAAGGAAGTCGCGCTCGCGACGCGGCGGCAAGGACCGGCCGGCCGAAGCGCCCAAGGCAGAGACGCCCAGGGCCGAACAGCCGAAGGCCGCCGAGCGCACGCCGCGCCCCGAGCAGCCCCGGCCTGCACCGCGCCGTCGCGAGGAACGCGCCGACGACGCGCCCGATACCGGCGGCTGGAACGGCCCGATCCCGAGCTTCCTCGACTTCAAGATCGGCGATTGAGCGCGGGCGGCGTCGCCTCGCCCTGCATCAATATCTGCAGGCTCGACAGGACCGGCCGGCTTTGCGTGGGGTGCCTGCGGACGATCGACGAAATTGGCATGTGGGGCGAGGCCAGCGATGCTGAGCGGCGCGCGATCCTCGATGCCGTCGCCGGGCGACGCGCGCTATTGGCGCCTCAAGCAAATCTGCGTCGCTGACCGGCGGGGCGCCTTTTAGGGAAAGCGGCAAAGGAGTCGCCAACCCAATGAAAAAAATGCCCGCTTTCCTCTGCATCGCCCTCCTCGCCTCGGCCGCGCAGCCGGCCTTCGCAGCGCCCGCGCCGCGCGTCGGCATCACCAGCATCAACCAGCTGAGCCAGCCGCTGCCCAAACCCTATGACGAAACCGCCAATGCCGATGCGGCGGTTGCCACCGCGCTCAAGAAGGCGAAGGCGACGCGCAAACGGCTGCTGATCGATCTTGGCGGCAATTGGTGCGCGGATTGCCGTATCCTTGCGGGCGTGATGGAAGAACCATCCCTAAAGAGCTTCATCGACAAGCATTTTGTCGTGGTGACCGTCGATGTCGGCCGCTTCGACAAGAATCTGCAGATCCCGGCGCGCTATGGCATCACCAAGCGGCTCGAAGGCGTGCCAGCGATCCTTGCGGTCGACCCGCGCACCAACAAGCTGCTCAATGCCGGCCGTGTCTCGGCGCTTGCCGATGCGCGGAGCATGAGCCCGCAGGCGCTGGCCGACTGGCTGGCACAATGGGCCGCGTGACGGCGATCAGTCGTTGAAGACGCCGAGCGGGGTTTCCCGCTCGGCCAGCCCTTCGAGCCGTGTGTCGAGCGCTGCATAGTCGACGCCGAAGCTCGCCTTGAAGGCGGCGAAATGCGCGGCCGTCTCCCAGCGATCGACGGTCAGGAAGCAGCCGGGTTGCCCGGCATCGCGCAACAGGCTGGTGCCCAGAAATCCGTCGCCCTGCGCAAACAGCCGGGCCCAATCGCCATCCGCCCGGTAAGCGCGCTCGAAAGCCGCCGCGCGATCGGCGGGGACGATGAATTCCCAGATCAGCACATGGCTCATTGCCCGCCACGATAGCGCGCACGAAAGCCGTCGGCGAATTCCTTCAGCCTGCCTTCGGCGATCGCATCGCGCAGATGCTGCATAAGTCGCTGGTAGTACCAGAGATTATGCTCGGTCATCAGCATCGCACCCAATATCTCGTTCGAGCGGACGAGATGGTGGATATAGGCTTTCGACCAGCCGGCGACCGGCGACTCCGGATCGAGCGGCGACTGATCTTCGGCGAACCTGGCGTTGCGGATGTTGATCGGTCCGTCCCAGGTGAAGGCCTGCCCGGTCCGCCCGCTCCGCGTCGGCATCACGCAATCGAACATGTCGACGCCGCGCTCGACCGCGCCGACGATATCGTCGGGCTTGCCGACACCCATCAGGTAGCGGGGCCGATCGGTGGGAAGCATCGCTGGCGCATAATCGAGCACGCCGAACATCGCCTCCTGGCCCTCGCCCACCGCGAGGCCACCAATCGCATAACCGTCGAACCCGATGTCGCGCAGCGCATCGGCCGAAGCGCGGCGCAACCCTTCGTCGAGCGCGCCCTGCTGGATGCCGAACAGCGCCGAACCCTCCGCATGCGCGCCACCCGCATCGAAGCCTTCGCGCGAGCGCCGCGCCCAGCGCATCGAGCGTTCCATCGCCGCCGCCTGCACCTCGCGCGTCGAGGTGGTGGGGACGAGTTCGTCGAAGGCCATGACGATGTCGCTGCCGATCAGCCGCTGGATTTCCATCGAGCGTTCGGGGCTGAGCATATGGCGCGTGCCGTCGAGGTGCGACTTGAAGGAAACGCCTTCCTCGCTGACCTTGGTCAAATCGGACAGGCTCATCACCTGATAGCCGCCGCTGTCGGTGAGGATCGGTCGATCCCAGCCCATGAAGCCATGCAGCCCGCCAAGCCGCGCGACACGCTCGGCGCCCGGACGAAGCATCAGATGATAGGTGTTGCCGAGGATGATGTCCGCGCCGGCGGCGCGAACGTCGGCCGGCTTCACCGCCTTGACGGTGCCTGCGGTGCCAACCGGCATGAAGGCCGGCGTGCGGATTTCGCCCCGCCGCATGCGGATGACGCCGGTGCGCGCCGCGCCATCGGTCGCGGCGATCGAAAAGGTGAAACGATCGGTCATGGCGCGCGGCTATAGAGGCTGATCCCCCGACGTGGAAGCGGCACTGGCCCGCTCACCACGATCAGGCGAGGCCAAGTTCCCAGGTCTCCCCCTGCTCGGGCTTGCCGAAATCATAATGGACCGAAACGTCGGTGATGACGAAGCCGCGCGCGGCATAGATGCGGCGCGCGCTTTCAAGCACGGTGTGCGTCCAGAGCACGATACGCCGGTAGCCGGTCTCGCGTGCAAAGACGATGCATTGGTCGACCAGCGCGGTGCCGATCCCCAGCCCACGCGCCCACGGCTCGACATAAAGGAGCCGCAGGCGCGCGACCTTCGCGCTTTCCTCGACGATGAAGACCGATCCGGCCATCACGCCGGCGCGCTCGGCGACCCAGCATTGCTCGCGCCCTTCGCGGAAATTGCGCAGGAAGGCCGAGGTGATCTCACCCTGCAGCGCTTCCATCGGGCGGCCCCACCCATAGGGCGCGTAAATGATCGTCTGGCGCGCGGCGATCATGCCCATGTCCCCCGGGCGGAAGGTGCGCAGAGACCAGGGCGCACCGCCCTCGCCGCCCAGCAGCGCACGCGTCGATCCGAGCGCTGCGACCAGAGTGCGCTGATCGGTGTCGGGCAGCGCTTCCAGCCGCGCCGCCGTATGATCGCGCGTGCGCGCATCGAGCGCATCGAACAGAGCGCGGCCATGATCGGTGAGCACGATCGGGCGACTGCGCGCATCCTCGCCGCGCGTGCGGACGATCAGCCCGTTCTTCTCGAAACGGCGAAGGATGCGGCTGACATAGCCCGCGTCGAGCCCGAGTTCGCCTTGTATTTCCGATGCGATCTGCCTTCCTTCACGCGCGATTTCATAGAGGATGCGCGCCTCCGCGAGCGAGAAGTCGCTGTCCATGTAATGCGTGTCGAGCACGCCGGCGAAGCGGGTGTAAAAGCGATTGAAGGCGCGCAGCGCAGCAACGGCATCATCCATGCCGCGCAGCATGGATTATTAGTTGCCAGAGTCAACTATTTCCGCTTGCCCATATCCGGCCGCTTGAAGCGCATGGTCAGCAATTCGGCGCGCGTGATGCGGCCGTCATGGTCCTTGTCATATTCGGCGAAGCGGCGGTCGAACTCGGCCTTGAACTCGTCCCAGCTGATCCGGTCGTCCTCGTTGCGATCGAAATCGAAGCGGCCGGGGAGCGCGCCCTGATCACCCAGCTCGGTTTCCGCCCAGTGGCTGAGCTCGATCAGCGAGATGAAACCATCCTTATTCTCGTCGCCTAGCGCGAAGCTCGCCTTAACGCCCGCGTCGAATTCGGCGCGCGTGACGACACGGTCATGATCGGCATCGAAACTGGCGATGAGGATCGCCGCGGGCGCGGCCATGACGGTGATGCCGGTATCGACGGGGGGAATGGATGGCGGCGCGGGTTGCTGGGCCGGTTGCGCCGGCTGGCGCGCGGCGGCGAGCAGCAGAAGGCAGGCCAGCGCGGCAGCGGGGCGCGTCGTCTTCATCTCGTCTCCGGTGCGGGCAGCAAAAGGCTCGCATCGCCATAGGAGTAGAAACGATAGCCCGTGGCAATGGCGTGGGCGTAGGCGTCCAACATCCTCTCGCGCCCCATCAGCGCGGAGACGAGGACGAACAGCGTCGATTTGGGCAAGTGGAAATTGGTCATCAGCCCGTCGATCGCACGGAAGCGATAGCGAGGTGTGATGAAGATGTCGGTGTCGCCCTCGAACGGGCGGATGACGCCATTCTCTCCGGCTGCGCTCTCGAGCAGGCGCAGGCTGGTGGTGCCGACCGCGATCAGCCTGCCGCCGGCTGTGCGCACTGCGTTGAGCCGGTCGGCAGTGGCGGCGTCGATCCGTCCCCATTCGCTGTGCATGCGATGATCGTCGGTATCCTCGGCCTTGACCGGGAGGAAGGTGCCGGCGCCGACATGGAGAGTGAGCGTTTCACGCCCGACGCCCGCACCGGCAAGCGCCTCGACCAATGCGGGGGTGAAGTGCAGCGCCGCGGTGGGGGCTGCGACCGCACCGGCCTCGCGCGCGAACATCGTCTGATAATCCTCGGCGTCGCGCGCATCGGTCGCGCGCTTGCCTGCAATATAGGGCGGCAATGGCATGGTGCCGGCGCGTTCGAGCAGCAACTCGACAGGCTCGTCGCCCTCGAAGCTGAGCAGCAGGCTGCCATCGTCGCCGCGCGCGCTGGCGATCGCGCTGACGCCTGCCGCGAAATCGATCCTGTCGCCGTCGCGCACGCGCTTGGCATTGCGGACGAAGGCGCGCCAGTCGCGCGGCCCCTCGCGCTTGTGGAGCGTCGCGCCGATCCGCGCATCGCCACGCCGCCCCTCGAGCTGCGCGGGGATAACGCGCGTGTCGTTGAAGACGAGGCAGTCGCCAGGGCGGAGCAGCGAAGGCAGGTCGCTGACGATCCTGTCTTCCCGCGTCCCACCGTCGATCAGCAGCAGCCGCGCCGAATCACGCGGCGACGCGGGCCGCAGCGCGATCGATTCAGGCGGCAGGACGAAGTCGAACAGATCGATGCGCATGGCCGGTCAGCCTTGCGGCCGCATCACTTCTTCGGCTTGGGAGCCGGCTTCGCCTTAGGGGTGGCGAGCGTGGTCGGGGCAGCCGGAAGGTCGGTCTTGAGAGTCGGCGCCGGGGCGAGCGCGACGGGCGGCGGCGGGCCATCCGACTCGATCCACGCTCGGGTAATGCGCGTGGGCGTTTGAGGGGGCTCGCCGCGCGCGATCTGGTCCGCCGCCGTCATGCCACCAATCACCCGGCCGAAGACCGTGTAGCGATTGTCGAGCTGAAGACGCGGCATGAGCATGATGTAGAATTGGCTGTTCGCCGAATCCTTGTCCTCCGCACGCGCCATCGCGACGGCACCGCGCACGTGCGGCAAGTCGTTGAACTCGGCCTTCACGTTGGGAAGTTTGGAGCCGCCCTGCCCCGTACCCTCAGGGTCCCCACCCTGCGCCATGAAGCCTTCGATCACGCGGTGGAAGGTCAGGCCGTTGTAGAAGCCCTGGCGCGTCAAGGTCTTGATCCGCTCGACCGTGAGCGGCGCCTTGTCGGGGCGTAGCTGGATGCGGACGGTGCCGCCAGTCGACAACTCGACGTCCCAGACGTTCTGCGCCTCGACGGGCGGGGGCGCGATCGTCTTGTCGACGAGCTTCTGCTCGGGGGGCAGCTTGTCCTTCTGCTGTGCCGATGCGCCGGAGGCGAGGGCAATCAGGGCAACGGCGCCGATCAGGAAACGCATCGAAATCATCACTCCGGCTTTGGTCGCGTGGCCAATGGCATTGGCGCTAGAATGTGGCGGCTTAGCGGCGACTGAACGCGCGCTCAACTGCCGCGACGCAATCCGACCGCTTCGATCCGCCCGGTCACCTCGGCCTCGACAGCCGGGGAGACGAACCGGTGGATCGCGCCGCCAAAAATCGCGATCTCCTTCACCAGCCGCGAGGCGATGGGCTGAAGCGCGACGTCGGCCATCAGGAACACCGTCTCTATGCGGTTGTTGAGCTGCTGGTTCATCCCCGCCATCTGATATTCATATTCGAAATCGGCGACGGCGCGCAGGCCGCGGATGATGACGCCGGCCCCTTCGCGTTCGGCGAAGGTCATGAGCAGCGAATCGAAAGCAACGACATGGATTTCGCCGTCGATCCCGGCCACTTCGCGGCGAACCATGTCCATCCGCTCGTCGAGCGAGAACATCGGCGACTTCGACGGATTGGTCGTGACGCCGATCACCAGCCGGTCAACGAGCGTAGCCCCGCGCCGGATAATATCCATATGGCCGAGCGTGATCGGATCGAAGGTGCCCGGATAGACGCCTGTCCTTATCAACGCCCTTCTCCCTTATCTGTCGCGATCAAGCGTGAAGCGCGCGATGGCGCGCAGCAAATCGGCTTCCGGCCCATAGGCGCGGAGATGATCGATCGCCTGACCGACCAGCGCCTCGGCCTGCGCGCGTGCGCGATCGCGGCCGAGCAGCGAGAGGAAAGTCGCCTTGCCGGCGGCTTCGTCCTTGCCCAGCTTCTTGCCGGCCAGCTCCTCATTGCCTTCGGCGTCGAGCAGGTCGTCGGCGATCTGGAAGGCCAGCCCGACATCGCGTGCATAGCCACGCAGCCCCGTGCGCCCTTCGGGGGGCACGCGACCCAGAATGGCGCCACCTTCGAGGCTGAAGCCGATCAGGGCGCCGGTCTTGAGCTGCTGGAGGCGCGTGACGGTCGCGAGATCGAATTGCGCGGTTTCCGCCGCGATATCCATCATCTGTCCGCCCACCATGCCGTTGATGCCCGATGCGCGCGCCAGTTCAAGCACGAGTTCGGTGCGGACGAAGGGGTCAGGATGAGTCTCTTCCGACGCCAGCAGCTCGAACGCGAAGGTCAGCAGCGAATCGCCGGCGAGGATCGCCTCGGCCTCGCCAAAGGCCTTATGCACCGTCGGTTTGCCACGGCGCATGTCGTCATTGTCCATCGCCGGCAGATCGTCGTGGATCAGCGAATAGACGTGGATGCATTCGATCGCGGTCGCGACGCGAAGCGCGGCGCGGCGATCGACATTGAACAGCTCGGCAGTCGCGACGACGAGCAGCGGACGCAGTCGCTTGCCGCCGCCGATCGCGCCGTGGCGGATCGCCTCGAACAGGCGCGCGCGGGGATCGTCGGGCACCGGGAAAAGCGTATCGAACGAGTCGTCGATCTCGCGGGCAATGCGTTCCAGCGCCGGCGCGAGGCTGATGGTGGCAGTGGTCACGCGATCACTCTGCATCGAAGGGCTTGAGGCCGGCCGGCTTGCCTTCGCCGCCGAGCACGATCTGGTCGATGCGCGCCTGCGCGGCCTTCAGCCGATCCTCGCAGCGCGCGCGCAGGCGATCGCCTTCGGCATAGAGCTCGATCGACCGGTCGAGCGGCACGTCGCCGCTTTCGAGCTGGGCAACGATCGCCTCGAGGCGCTTCAGGGCATCCTCGAAGGACAGGTTGGCAATGGGATCGGCCGTATCGGACATGCGCGGCTTGTGGAGCGGCCACCCCGCGCGGTCAAGCGGCTGTCGATGCCCCGCCCTTCCCCGCCGCGCGGTCGCGCTCTTCCTGCTGCAATTCCTTGCGGCTGAGCTTTCCGATCATCGTCTTGGGCAGCGCATCGCGAATCTCGACCGCGACGACGCGCTCATGCTTGCCGAGCTGCGGGTTGAGCCAGGTCTTGAGCTCGCCGCCCGTTGCTTCCACGCCCTCGGCCAGTGTGACGAAAGCCTTGGGCATCTCGCCATGATAGGAATCGGGTACGCCGATGACGAGCGCCTCCTTGATCGCGGGGTTGCGATAAAGCACCGCCTCGATCTGGCTCGGAAAGACCTTGAAGCCGCCGACTGCGATCATGTCCTTCACGCGATCGACGATCTTGATGTAGCCGTCTGCATCGATCGCCGCGACATCGCCCGTGCGCAGCCAGCCATCGACAAAAACCGCAGCGTCTTCCTGTGGACGCTTCCAATAGCCCTTCATCACCTGCGGCCCCTTGATGACGAGTTCGCCCGGCTCGCCATCGGCCACGGCCTTGGTCGGATCCTCCTTGTCGACGAGACGGACATGCGTGCCGGGGATGGGCTGGCCGATCGTCCCGTCCTTGTTGAGCGCTTCATAGGGATTTGTCGAAACCACACCCGAGCTTTCGGTGAGGCCATAGCCCTCGACGACGCTGGCGCCCGTGCGCTCCTCGAAACGCGCTTTCAGCTCGGCCGGCATCGGCGCACCGCCCGAGATGCAGGCGCGCAGCGAAGACAGATCGGCTCCGGCGATCTTTGGGTGATCGAGCAACGCCTGATACATGGTCGGCACGCCGGGAAGCGCCGTGCATTTTGCGCGCGCTATCGCCGCCAGCGTCTGCGCTGCGTCGAAACGCGGCAGCATCACGATCTCGCCGCCCCGCAGCACCGTGCGGTTGAGCACGCAGGTATTTGCGAACACGTGGAAGAAGGGCAGCACTCCCATGATCCGGTCTTCCGCATCGGGCTGCGGATCGATCGCCTGCACCTGCCGCGCATTAGCGGTGAGGTTCTGGTGGCTGAGCATCGCTCCCTTGGGCCAGCCCGTGGTGCCGCCGGTATATTGGATGAGCGCGATATCCTTGTCCGGATCGATGGGCGCGGAATCGCCCGATCCGTCATTGTCGATCAGCGCTGAGAAAGCGGTGATGCGCGGATCATGCGGCCGATGGGCGACCTCGCGCGAACGGAACAGGCGATAGAGAACCGACTTGGCTGGTGGCAGGACGCCGGCGACGGAGCCGACCACCAGCCGTTCGAGCGCGCTGTTCTCAAGCACCTTGATCGCCGTCGGCAGCAGCGCCGTGGCGGATACAGTGAAGATCAGCCGCGTGCCTGAGTCCGCGACCTGATCGGCAAGCTCGGCCGCGGTATAAAGCGGCGAGAAATTCACGACCGTCGCGCCGATCGACAGCGCGCCATAATAGGCCGCGACATAATGCGGCACGTTCGGGAGGAAGAGGCCGACGCGATCGCCCGGTGCGATGCCGAGATCGCGCAACCCCTTGCCGACGCGGCGGACGCCGTCCGCTACCTGGTCATAGCTATAGCGCCGCCCGAGAAAATCGAGCATCGGCGCCGGCCCGCGCCGTGCGACGCTGGCAAAGAACATGTCGGGAAGGGACATGGGCGGAAAATCCTGATCCCATGCTGTGGGGTGCTGATACGCCTGACGCCAGACCTGTTCGAGATCGCTCATTCACACGGGTGTAAGTGCGTTGAGCGGTCTCGGCAATCGCCTCGTCAGGCGCTGAACCACCAGACGTCGTCGCGCACGTCGCGGCGCGCGCGGCCGGCGCGCTCCAGCCAGCGGAGATGGGCAAGCGCCTCACCCGTCGCGAGCCCGATGACCGAATCGTCGATCTCGCGGCCGAAGAGCGTGACGAAGCAATCGACCGCCCGGCGCGGCGCCTCGCGCAGCAGCAGTTCAAGCGCATCGAGCCGGTCGGCATGGCCTTCGACGAGAGCGGCAAGGCGAACATGCGCGCCAGTAAAGGGCTCGCCATGCGCTGGCAGGACCAGAATGGCGGGATCTAGATCCCGCCGGAAGCGCGCGAGCGAAGCAAGCCAGTCAGCCAGCGGATCCGCCTCGGGCTCCATCGCGCCAAGCGAGATGTTGCTGCTGATCCGCGGCAGGAGCTGGTCTCCGGCAATCATCAGCCCGCCCTCGACATCGACAAGCGCGCAGTGCTCAGGCGTGTGGCCCGCTCCCGCCATCACCCGCCAGCGACGCGCGCCGATCGTCAGTTCGTCGCCCTCGGCGAATGCGATATGTCCGATGGGAAGCGGCGCGGCGATCTGCGCGAAACGCCCCCAGCCCATGCCACGCTCGGCATCGACCTGCGCCTCGCTCCAGCCCGCCGCGACGCGCTGCGCGACCTGCTCGGGAGGTGGCTCGGGACGCTGATCGGCGATGGCGAGACGCGCGAGCAGATATTCGGTGCGGTTCATCCACAGCGGCACATCGAAGCGACGGCAGAGCCAGCCCGCAAGACCGACATGGTCGGGATGAAAATGAGTGACGATGACGCGCGTCACGTGACGTCCGGCTAGCCCGCCGGCGAACAGCGCGTCCCATGCGTCACGGCACTGGGCGATGTCGAGCCCGGTATCGACGAGGGCGACACCGTCGCCATCATCGAGCGCCCAGACATTGATGTGGCGCAGCGAGCCCGGCACCGGCAGCCGTGCCCAGCCCACGCCATCGGCGACCGGAATCAGTTTGCCAGTCGCCGGGCCTTCGCGTCCGAAGGGATAGACCAGCCCTTCGTCCGGCTGGCGACGGGCGTCCGTCGCCACGCGATCAGCGCTTGAAGGGATCGACGACGCCCGGGGGCAGCAGCGACGAACTCGACGTCTCGACTTCCTCGACGCCACGCGCTGCGGCTTCGCGCTCGGCGCGGAGTTGCTCGATCAGCGCCTCGCGGTCGCCCGCCAGACGCTCGTCAACCGGCGCCTCGATACCCGCAGCCTTCGCGGCCTTGGCGACGATGGCGTCGAGTTCGCGCTGCGAGCTCAGGCCCAGCGTCACCGGATCCTTCGGCGTGATATTGGCGATATTCCAGTGCGTGCGGTCGCGGATCGCGGCGATCGTCGTGCGCGTGGTGCCGATCAGCTTGCTGATCTGGCCGTCCGACACTTCGGGGTGGTTGCGGATGATCCAGGCGATGCCATCGGGCTTGTCCTGACGCTTCGATACCGGCGTGTAGCGCGGCCCCTTGGTCCGGCGAACCTGTTCCGGCCCCTTGGTCATCTTCATCCGGTAGTTCGGATCCTTCTGACCCTTTTCGATCTCCTCCATCGTCAGCTCGTGTGCGCGAACGGGATCGCGGCCGGTGAGCTTCGTGGCGGCGGTATCGTCGGCGATCGCCTGCACCTCGAGGATGTGAAGGCCGCAGAAATCGGCGATCTGCTCAAAGCTGAGCGCGGTGTTATCGACCAGCCAGGAAGCGGTCGCATGGGGCATGAGCGGCTGGGCCACGGGGCGGAATCCTCAGGACAAAATAAGGGCCGCCCCTCACGGAGCGGCCGAACCATTGCGGCATGATCTAGTCGCGATGGCGGGCAAGGGCAAGCATTTGCGCTTCCTCGCCCGCCATTATCCTTTATTCGCGCCCGTCATGGCCCGTTATCCGCGCAGCGTGACGCCAAGAGTGACAGCCAGAGATTCCCGGCCAAGCACGCGCTTGCCTGCCATCAGATCGAGGCTGACCCCGCCCTTGGGGCTGTTCCAGCGCAGATCGGCCTGCCCGCCCGGCTTGCCGTCGTCATGGCCGAAGCCCTCGACGATCAGCTGCCAGCGCGGCGCCAGCGTCAGCTCGGCCTGCGCACCGGCGAACAGACGATGCCCGCGCGCGCCGCGACTCCATTGCCAGCCGAGATTGAAGTTGAGCCGCGCCCAATCGGTCGCGGGCACCGTCACCGGAACCGTGACCGAGGCGCTTTCGAGGCGGCCGCTTTCGATGCCGATTCCCGCCGTGCCCTCCAGCCCGATGCCGACACCCAAACTTTCCGGCCGCAGGTTGAGCTTGGGGGCGATGCCGATTTCGGTCGAAGTCGGCGCGCCATTGCCCCAGGCGCGGGTCATGAAGCCGCCAATCTCGAGATCGGGCATGGCCTTGCGCGTGCAGGCGGGCGCGATCGTGATCTGGCGCTGTCCGCCGCGCGCCAGCGTGCCCCAGCTTTCGAGATGGCACATGCCCGGCGTCTCGGGCGCGGAATCGTCGACGACGTCGCCGCCGCCAGCCGCCAATGCCGGGACCGCGGAGCAAAGCAGGATCGGCACGGTGAACAGCCGCGTGCGAAACCACCGTCCATATGCGGATAATATGCGAATGGCGCCCCGCCCTTCTCGAGAATCAACGCATCAGGGGATTATGTCCGGACCCTGGCAGTCGCCAATACTGCTTCAGGATTATCCGTACCGGGACAAGCTATGCCGCTCGATCCGCTCATCGCCTTCCTGATCACCTTCGCGCTCTGTACGATCGCGCTGCTTCTGGTGATCCGCAAAAGCCGGGAGGAACGCGCCGCGCGGCTCAGGCCGCGAGCGGTACGGCCGTCCGGATCGGTTCGAGCGCGTCGAGGAACTGGCGGGCGCTTTCCGCCCAAGTGAAGTCCGCCCCGCGCGCCGCGCAGACCGCGCGGTCGAGGCCGAGCGCAGCGCGGATCGCCACCGAGAGATCCTCGTCCATCACCCCGGTTTCAGGGGTCAGGATATCGATGGGGCCTGTGACCGGATAGGCGGCGACGGGCGTGCCGCAGGCCATGGCCTCGATCATCACCAGACCGAAGGTGTCGGTGCGGCTGGGGAAGACGAATGCGTCGGCACCGGCATAGGCGCCGGCCAGATCGCGCCCCGAAAGCATGCCGAGGAAGCGCGCCTCGGGATAACGCGCCTCAAGCTCGGCGCGTGCCGGGCCGTCACCGACCACGAACTTCACGCCCGGCGCATCAGCGGCAAGAAATGCCTCGATATTCTTCTCGACCGCGACCCTGCCGACGTAAAGCAGGATCGGCCCTTCGACATCCGCATAGGCGGGATGCGGCGGCACGCCCGGCCCGAAGCAATCGAGATCGACGCCCCTGCCCCAATGCTTCAGCCGGGTCAGGCCATGATCGCTGAGCGTCGCGCGGATCGACGGGGTGGAGGCGAGGATCGCGCTCGCGGGCCAGTGGAACCACTGGATATAGCGCCACACCCATTCGGCCGGCACGCCGGTGCGCTTCGCGACATAATCGGGAAACTGGGTGTGATAGGCGGTGGTGAAGGGATAGCCCTGCCGAAGGCACCAGCGCCGTGCGGCGACACAGAGCGGCCCTTCGGTCGCCAGATGGATCGCATCGGGATCGAAATCGGCGATCATCGCGCCCACCGTGTCGGTGCGCGTCATCGCCAGCCTGATCTCCGGATAGGTCGGGCACGGCAGCGAGATGAACAGGTCGGGCGAAATGACCTTCACCTCATGCCCCTGCCGCTCCAGCTCGGCCCGGACCGACTGGAGCGTGCGGACGACGCCGTTGACCTGCGGGCTCCAGGCGTCGGTGACGAGCGCGATCCTCACGCGGCGAGCTTCACGATCCGCGCGCCTTCGGCGCGCTCTCGCGCGGCGATCTCGTCGGCCCAGTGGAGCACTTCCATCCGGCCGTCGAAATGCTCGACAAGCGCGGTGCAGCCCTCGACCCAGTCGCCGTCATTATAATAGGCGACCCCGGCGATATCCCTGATCTCGGCAGTGTGGATATGGCCGCAGACGACGCCGTCGACGCCGCGCGTCCCGGCCTCATGCGCCACCACTTCCTCGAAACGGCCGATGAACTCGACGGCGTTCTTGACCTTGTGCTTGGCGTGCTTGCTGAGCGACCAATATGGCAGCCCAAGCGCCTGGCGCACGCGGTTCACCACGATGTTGAGCTTCATCATCAGTTCGTAGGCAGCGTCGCCGACGAAGGCGAGCCAGCGATGCGCGAGCATGATCGTGTCGAACTCGTCGCCGTGGAGGACGAGCAGCTTGCGGCCGTCCGCGGTCTCGTGGATCGCCTTGCGGCGGATCTCGATCGGCCCGAAGCTCATCCCCGTGAACTGGCGGAACATCTCGTCATGGTTGCCGGGAATGTAGATGACGCGCGTGCCGCGCCTCGCACGCTTGAGGATGCGCCAGACGACGTCGTTGTGCGCCGCCGGCCAGTAGAATTTCTTGCGCATCCGCCAGCCGTCGATGATGTCGCCGACCAGATACATGGTCTCGCTGTCGGTGCGGTCGAGGAAGTCAATCAGCATCTGGGCGTTGCACCCGCGCGTACCCAGATGGATGTCCGAAATCCAGATCGTGCGATAGCGGCGGCGCTCGATGCCCATCGGCTCGGGATGGTGCGGCGTGTCGGCCGTGAACTCAGCCAGATCGCCGTCGCCGGCGATGCGTGTAAAGGCGTCCATGCGTACCCCGTCGGACGTTTCTGACGCCCGGAGCCTATGACCTATTCTTGTTACAGGCGGACGCGATCGGGATGACGCTTTTGCGACAGTCAGGCGTCGATCGCGACATATCCGGGGCTGGCCGCGACCGTGGTGAGCCAGCGGCCGACGGCGGGATAAGCTGCAAGATCGAACCCGCCCTCACCCGCCAAATGGGTGTAGGCATAGAGCGCGATATCCGCGAGGCTGAGCGCATCCCCGACGAAGAAGCGCCGCCCGGCCAGATGCTTTTCCATGACATCCAGCGCAGCCTCGCCCGCCGCGCGCTTCGCCGCGATCTGCGCACGCTGGATATCGCTCAACGCGTCGAGGCCGACGAAGGCGATCCAGAAGCGTAAGGTCGCGATATTGGGCTCGTGATTATACTGTTCGAAGAACATCCAGCGCAGCATGTCCGCGCGGTCGAAGCGATCGTCGGGGATGAGGGCGCTGCCATCGGCCAGATAGAAGCAGGCAGCGTTGCTTTCGGGCAGGAAGGCATCGCCGATCTGCAGCACCGGGATGCGGCCATTGGCATTGACCGATGCCAGAAAGGCGCCGGTGCGCGTCTCGCCTTTCAAAATGTCATAGTCGCGGCGCTCGAGCGCGAGCCCGAGCAAGGCGGCGGTAAGCCGGATCTTGTAGCAATTGCCCGACGCGGCATATTCGTGGAGCACCAGCCCTTTCATTTATCCGATCTCCCTCACCATGCCGATTGGCGATCGCGCCAAGGCACGCTATGCCTCGTTTTTCATTATGGAAAATAAGGGGTGCGTCATGAAATATTTTGCCCTCTCGCTTGCTGCCGCGCTGCTCGTCGGGGCCGCCCCGCCACCCGTTTATGACGTGATCATCAAGGGTGGAACCATTTATGACGGATCGGGCGGTGCGCCCTATGTCGGCGACGTCGCGATCAAGGGCGACAGGATCGCCGCAGTCGGCACGGTGAAGGGCAGCGCGGCGAAGACCGTCGACGCCAAAGGCCTCGCGGTCGCCCCGGGCTTCATCAACATGCTGAGCTGGGCGACCGAATCGCTGATGGTCGACGGTCTGGGGCAGAGCGACCTCAGGCAAGGCATCACGCTGGAAGTGATGGGCGAAGGCTGGTCGATGGGGCCGCTCACCCCCCAGATGAAGAGCGTGCTCGAAACGCGCCAGGGCGATTTCCAGTACAAGATCGGCTGGTCGACGCTAGGCGATTATCTGAATTTCATGGAGAAGCAGGGCATCGCGCCGAACATCGCCAGCTTCGTCGGGGCAACCACCGTGCGCGTCAACGTGCTTGGCGAAGGCGATGTCGATGCCAGCCCGGCCCAGCTCGTCCAGATGCAGGGGCTGGTGCGCCAGGCGATGGACGAGGGCGCGATGGGCGTGGGCAGCGCGCTGATCTACGCGCCCGGCACCTACGCGGAGACCGGCGAGCTCGTCGCGCTCGCCAAGGCGGCGGCGGGATGCGGGGGCAGCTATATCAGCCATATGCGATCCGAAGGCGATCGGCTGATCGAGTCAATCGACGAACTCATCGATATTTCGCGCCAGTCGGGCGCCCCCGCGCAAATCTATCACCTCAAGATGGCGGGGAAGGAGAATTGGGGGAAATATGACGCCGCTATCGCACGCGTGAACGCCGCGCGCGCCGCCGGCATGAAGATCAGCGCCAACATGTACACCTATACTGCGGGCGCGACGGGCCTCGACGCCTCGATGCCGACATGGGTGCAGTCCGGCGGGCTCGAGGCGTGGATCGAGCGGCTGAAGGATCCCGCGACGCGCGCCAAGGTCGCCACCGAGATGAAGGCGCCCGGCAAGGGCTGGGAGAATCTCTTCTACGGCGCGGGGCCCGAAGGGATGCTGTTCACCGGCTTCAAGAATCCGGTACTGAAGCCGCTGACCGGCAAGACGCTGGCCGAGGTCGCCAGGATGCGCGGCAAATCGCCCGAGGAAACCGCGATCGATCTGGTCATCGAGGACGGCAGCCGCGTCGACACCATCTATTTTCTCATGTCCGAGGACAATGTCCGTAAGCAGGTCGCGCTGCCCTGGATGAGCTTCGGGTCGGATGCCGAGGCGCAGGCGCCCGAGGGGGTGTTCCTCAAATCGTCGACGCACCCGCGCGCGTACGGCAATTTCGCGCGCGTGCTTGGCCGTTATGTGCGCGACGAGCAGCGCACGTCGCTGGCCGATGCGGTGCGTCGCCTCTCCGCGATGCCCGCGGCCAATATCGGGATCGCCGACCGCGGATCGCTGAAGCCGGGCAATTATGCCGACGTCGTGCTGTTCGACCCGAAGACGATCGCCGACCATGCGACCTTCGAGAAGCCGCAAGTCTATGCGACGGGCGTGCGCGACGTGTTCATCAACGGCGTGCAGGCGCTGAAGGACGGCGTGCCGACCGGCGCCAAGCCCGGCCGCGCGGTGCACGGACCGGGCTACAAGCAGTGCCCGGCGGTGGGCGCCGGCTAAGCTGGACCTTCCAACCCCGATCGTGGTGGCCCGGCGATTGGGCCTCCCGTCATTGCGAGCGCAGCGAAGCAATCCAGCCAGACGCCGAGCACTCCTGGATTGCTTCGCTCCGCTCGCAATGACGATGCCGGACTGGGCGTCGCTTCCGGCGAAGCGAGGCGGCTAGATCGCCTCCCAGCTGCTATAATTGCTGTAATGGTCGTTGGCGCGGGCGAAGTTGGTGAAGCTCATGCTGATCGTCTGGTCGAGCCCTTCGACATGATGCCACCAGCCGATCGGGATGAAGAGCGCATCGCCCGGCTCCATTATGCACTCGATGACCTCGGGGCGGCCGGGCGCCGCCGGGCCGGGCACGAGTTCGCTCCCCCAGTCGCTGAAGCAATGGCGGCTGTTCTTCATCAGCGGCGTATCGTGCGCGGCGACCATCCGCACGCGCTTGCGACCAACGATCTGGATCAGCAGATTGTTAGTGAGATCGTGGTGGAAAGGCGTGATCGTGCCCCTCGGGCCGATCCACAGGAAACCCGCCTGAGGATCGGGATTGAGATAGCCGGGGATCGGCGCGATATCCTGCCAGAGCGGAGCAAGCGCGCGGCGGTTACGGCTATCATTGTTCGCCGTCATGTAGAAATCGTTGGTCGGCTCCGGGTCGCGGAGCCTTTCGATCACGCGGCCGAAGGGCATGGTGTGGGTATGCGCGCCCTTGTTGAGCTCATAGCCCGCGTCGCTCTCACGCCCCCATTGCACATCGACGCCCGCGTCGGCGAAGCGCTCCAGATAGTCGAGCGTCCAGAGCTTCGTCGCCGGCCATGCATCGATCAGGCCGCCGATCAGCACCGGACGATTGGTGCTGTAATGATCAGCGAAGAAGCTCTCCGGATCGAGCCGGTCGCGACGCGGGACGCCACGCCAGCCGGGTTCGGCAGCGGCAAGGCGCGTATAATTGTCGAGCAGCCAGTCGCGCTTGGCGAGGCGCGCGGCCAGCCGCTGCGACGCGCGGAAATAGGGGCTGGCCTGCGCACGATCGACTTCCTGCGTCGCGAGCGCGAAGGGAACGCCCTGCCCCGCCACGCGCTGCGCGACGCGATCGGGCTCCTCGCCGAAGAGAAGCGCCTCGGCGATGCGGCGGCGGAGGTCGTCATTGACCACCGCCCCCGTCGCTGCCGCACCGCGCCGCTTCGCCTTGTTCGACATCAGATCCCCTATTTCGCCAGGCCGGCGGCGGCGATGATCGTCGCCAGATCGATCGCCATGTAGCGCACCGTGCCCGGCCGATCGAGAATCAGCGATTCATCGAGTGCGTGCGATCGCTCGCTTTCGAAACCCGATCCGATGGTGATCGCCGGGATGCCGAGGCTCATCGGCAGGTTCGAATCCGTCGAACCGCTTTCGAAACCGGCCTTGCCGCCGCCCGCCTTGAGCGCCGCGACCGCGACCTTCACCAGCGGCGCATCTGCCGAGGTGTGGCCGACGGGGCGATCGCCCAGCAGGTCCATCTTGTAGCCGATCTTGCCCTTGGCGGTGGAGCGCGCCGCATTCTCGGCATCGACCGCGCCCGGGAGCAGAGCCTTCAGATAGGCATCCGATCTGGCGAGCGCCTCGGCGCTTTCGGAGCGCATGTCGACGGTCATGTCGGTTTCGAAGGGAATCGAATTGACCGAGGTGCCGCCCTCGACCACGCCGATATTGAAGGTGGTCTTGGGCGTCTCGGGCACGGGCATTTTCGCGAAGGCGACCATGGCGTTGCCCATCGCATAGGCGGGATTGACCAGCCCGAACGCGCCGTAGCTGTGCCCGCCCGGCCCCATGAAGCGCACCTTGTAGCGCAGCGACCCGACGCCGCCGGTAGTGATGCCGTCGCGGCCGGGCTCGACCGAGATGAACTGGGCGATGCGGCCCTTATATTTTCCTTGCGTGAAAAGGTGACGCATGCCGCGCAGATTGCCCGGCCCTTCCTCACCCACGTCGCCGACGAAGAGGATATCGCCCTTCGTCCTGATCCCGGCGGCGTCGAGCGCGCGCGCGAAGGCGAGCAGCACGGGCAGGCTGCACGTATCGTCGCCGACGCCCGGCGCGTAGAGTCGGTCGCCCTCGCGGCGGACCTTGACCGGGGTGCCTTCGGGGAAAACCGTATCGAGGTGCGCCGCGACGACGAGCAGCGGACCGTCGCCTACGCCCTTGCGCAGCCCCATGACGTTGCCGACCTCGTCCATCTCGACATCCTGGAGGCCGGCGGCGCGCATCATCTCGAGATAGGCCTTGCCGCGCGCCTGCTCCTTGAAGGGCGGCGCGGGGATTTCGGTCAGCGTGATGATCTCGCCGACGATCCGGTCATAATCCTTGTCGAGCGACTGGCGCGCGACGCCGAACGCCTTGCTCTTGTAGAGCGCGGCCATCTCGGCATCGGCGCTCTGCGGTGCAGCGGCAAGCGCGGGAGCGGACGACATCGCTGCGGCGGCGACCAACGGCAGTGCGAGGCTGTTCTTCATGAGTCTCCCTTTGATCCCGCCGAGAATCCGGCCGCCAGAGGCTTAGCGCGCCCGGGCGGGCTTCGCACCCCTGCAAACGGGGCTGCATTCCCAATTCAAATCGTCATTGCGAGCGCAGCGAAGCAATCCAGGGGCACACCGGCGTCGTCTGGATTGCTTCGCTGCGCTCGCAATGACGAGAGGCAGCGTGACGATGGTTGCTGTAGGGAATGGCGGAAAAGCGTGATTCCGGTCCTCGGAAGTTGACAAAGTTGAGAGGCTGGAGGGGTGTTCTCAACATGTAAGCGCGGGCGTTGCGCAAGAGCGGGATGGACGAGGGCTACGCGAGCTTAGCATCGCGGGGCCGCTGTAGGACAGCTTCCCGAATCCGAGGCACATGTTCGTCCCGAGCGTAGTCGAGGGACTTTGGCGCGATCTCGACGTCCCTCGACTACGCTCGGGACGAACGCGGCAGGTGACACGCAGCAAGGCTCCCCACCCGAAAACTGCCGGCCCAACCTAACGGTAGCGCGACATCGCATAGGGCCGTGCCGCCGGCGCGGTCGCCCATCCTTTGTTGGGCGTCGCCTGCATGGCGAAGCGCAGTTCGCCGCCGGCCATGATTTCGGCGTGGCGGATGAAGGCGCGGTCGAACGGACGGCCGTTGAGCGTGACCCTGCCGATGTAGCGATTGGCGTCCGACAGGCCCTGGGCGATCACGGTGAAGCGCTTGCCGTTCGGCAGGTTGAGCGTCGCGCGATCGACGAAGGGGCGGCCGATGACATATTCGCCGCTGCCCGGCGTCACGGGATAGAAGCCCAGCCCGGCGAAGACCAGCCAGGCCGACATCTGGCCGAGATCGTCATTGCCCGCGAGGCCATCGGGCGCGGGCTTGTACTGGCTGTCGACGATCTGCTTGAGCCGTTCCTGCGTGCGCCATGGCGCGCCGGCATAGGCATAGAGATAGGCGACGTGGTGGCTGGGCTCGTTGCCGTGGATATATTGGCCGATCAGCCCGGCGATATCCTCGGCATGGCTGTAGTCGATACCGCTATTGTCATAGTCGAACATGCGATCGAGCTTGGCGACCACCGCCTTGTCGCCACCCATCGCGGCGATCAGTCCGGCGACGTCCTGCGGCACGAACCAGCTATATTGCCAGGCATTTCCCTCGGTATAGTCGCTGCCATAGTTGATCGCAGTGGGATCGAAGGGCGTGCGATAGCTGCCGTCGGCCTTGCGCGCGCGGAGGAAGCCGGTTTTCGCGTCGAAGCTGTTGCGCCAGTAGGCGGCGCGCTTCTCGAAGGTGGCTGCGATATCGAGGCGGCCGAGACGGCGCGCCATCTGCGCGATCGTCCAGTCGTCATAGGCATATTCGACGGTCTTGGACGCAGCTTCGGGCTCGCGATCGATAGGCACATAGCCGAGCTTCATATAGTCGCCGAGGTCGCCATAAGGGGCGTAGGTGGCGCTGGCGACCATCGCGTCGAGCGCGGCATTGGCGTCGAACCCCGCCACGCCCTTCAGATAGGCGTCGGCGATGACCGGAACGGCGTGATAGCCGATCATCGTCCAGGTCTCGCGCCCCTGATATTGCCAGACGGGGAGGATGCCGAAGGGGCTGTCCTTCGCGCCGGCGACGAGCGAGCGGACGAAATCGGCGTTGACGCTTTCGGGCTGGACCAGGGTCAGCAGCGGATGTTCGGCGCGGAACGTATCCCAGAGCGAGAAGGTCGAGCGGAAGGTGAAGCCTTCGGCGCGGTGCACCGCATTGTCGGGGCCGCGATACCGCCCGTCGGCATCGCCCGCGACGGAAGGGGCGAGCAGCGCATGATAAAGCGCGGTGTAAAGCGATGTGCGCATGGGCGCGGGCGCATCGATCTCGATCGCGCCGAGCGCCTTTTCCCACGCGGCGGCGGTCTGCGCGCGGACCATATCGAAATCGCCCGGTTCGGCATCGAGATTGGCGATCGCGCCGGCCTCGTCGACCGAGGAAAGCGCGACCTTCACTTCCAACGGCTTTTCGAGGCGGCCGAAATCAAGACGCGCGACGATCGCCCTGCCCTGCTGCTCGGCGAGTTCCTCGGGCCCGCGCCCGGGGCCCTTGAAGCCCTTGTAGATCACGTCCTTCTCGCGATTTTCGAAAGCGTGGCCGGCGAGCGGCGCCGAGAAGCGGATCGCGAAGAAAAGCTGGCGGTCGGGCGCCCAGCCGCGCGTCTGCCGTGCGCCGGTGATCGTGCCGTCGGGTCGGACGCGGATCGACGACCACAATATCTTGCCCGGATAATCGTAAAGCGAGGTGCGCAGATCGAGCACGAGATGCGCCGCCTTGCCTTGCGGGAAGGCATAACGGTGGACGCCGATGCGCGTGCCCGCCGTCATCTCGGCGCGGACGCCGGGATCGCTGAGCGTCACCGCATAATAGCCCGGCTTCGCGACTTCGCTGTCGTGCGAGAAGCGCGAGCGATAGCCCGATCCCGGCACCTTCGCATCGCCCGGTTCGAGCGGCACGGCATCGCCCGAGACGGGCATGATCAGGAAATCGGCAAGGTCCGAATGACCCGCGCCCGAGAAATGGGTGTGGCTGAACCCTTCGATCGTCGGATCGTCGTAGCGATAGCCGGCGGCCCATTTGTAGCTGTCGCGGATCTGGTGGCCGGTATCGGTGTCCGGGCTCAGCTGGACCATGCCGAAGGGCGCGACGGCGCCGGGGAAGGTGTGCCCCTCGCCGCCCGTGCCGATGAAGGGATTGACCGCTTCATAAGGCGTCTCGGCCGGGGCGGCCGATGCTAGCAGCAGCGCGGATATCGTGGAGAATTGGGCGATCGGACGCATGAGACCTCAATCGAATGTGACGGGCTGACCGAAGCCCCCGTCGCGCGCGGCGGCGGCGAGCCAGGCGGCGCAGGCGAGATCCTGCACCACGCTGCCGATCGATTTATAGACCGTGACCTGCTCCGCCGTCTCGCGGCCCGCGAGCGTGCCGGCGAAGACCTGCCCGATCTCGCCCACGACATGATCGTCGTCGACCAGCCCGGCCGCCTTGGCGAAGAGGAACTCGCCGCCCTGCGCGATGATGCCGGCGCGGTGATCGGCGACGAAGCGCGACCGGGCGACGAGCGCATTGTCGATCTCGGCGACGCCGGCGCGGCTCGACCCAACGGCGTTGATATGCGCGCCGTCCGGCACCTGATCGGCGAACAGGATCGGATCGGCCGCCGCCGTCACCGCGCAGACGATGTCGGCGTCGCGGACGGCCGACGCGACATCGGTCGCAGGCGTGGCCGCTATGCCCAGATCGCGCTCGACCCGCCGGGCCAACGCCGCCGCTTTGACGCCGTCACGCCCCCAGATGGCGACGTGGGAGACCGCGCGGATCTCGGCGATCGCCAGCACGTGCCGCCATGCCTGCTCGCCATAGCCGAGGATGGCGAGGCGGCTGGCATCGGGACGGGCCATGGCGTCGGTGGCGGCGGCCGAGGCCGCGGCGGTGCGGATCGCCGTCACCTCGCCCGCCTCGATCAGCGCGGCCGGCGCGCCGCTGGCGCGATCGAAGATCAGGATCGCGCCCTGATGCGACGGGATGCCCTTCGCGAAATTGCCGGGATAGACGGTGATCAGCTTCGCCCCCACCGCATCGCCCATCGCGCCGGGCATGACGCCGAACGCGTCGCCGCCCTCGAGATCGAGGATGCTGCGCAGCAACTGCCGCGTCTCCCCACCCGCCAGGGCGATCATCGCTTCGCGGACAAGGCCGATGCAGGTGGGGTAATCGAGATGGCGCGCAACATCCTCACGCCCGATGATGATCATTCAGCTACCCCAGATATCGGTCGCGTAGCGCATGAAGTTGGCGCCCATGATCTTCTCGATCCGCGTCGCCGACCAGCCCTTTGCGGCAAGCAGGTCGGCGAGCTTGCGGAACTGATCGGGGCCGCGCAGATCGACGACGAAGGGATAGGTGTCGGGCCGTTCGCCCGGCGCGCTGATCCCGGCGGCGCGGCGCGAGGCGATTTCCTTCGCCAGCACCGCCTCATAAGCCGTCAGATCGTCGATCTGGGTCACATAGCCGTCGGTGCCGATGCCGACATGATCCTCGCCGCAGACATTCACCGCATGTTCGAGGTGCGCGACGACATCGGCCGCGCGGGCATGGCCGGTGGGGTTGAGGAAAGGCATGAAGTAGATGCCGACGAAGCCGCCCTTCTCCGCCACCAGACGCAATTCCTCGTCGGTCTTGTTGCGCGGCAGATCGGTGACGGCGCGGCAGCCGGTGTGATTGATCGAGATCGGCGCCTTGGATATCTGCGCCGCTTCGAGGCAGGTGCGCTGGCCGCTGTGCGAGAGATCGACCATCACGCGCTTCGCGTTGAGCCGCTCGATCACTTCGCGGCCGAAGGGCGTGATGCCGCGATTGTCCGCGACCGTCGATCCGTCGCCGATCTGGTTGGGGCCATTGTAGGTAAGCTGAATCACGCGGACGCCGAGGTCGGCGAAGATATCGACGCGCGTGGCGTCCTTCCCCATCATCGCGGCGTTCTGGAAGCCGAGGATCAGCGCTAGCTTGCCCTCGGCCTTGGCGCGGCGAATGTCGGCGGCGGTGAGCGCGTGGACGAGCCGGTCGGGATAGCGGCGGAGCAGCGCCTGCGTGTCGGCGACATCGCGGACGCTGGTCTCGAAAGGCTCCTTGTCGCCGAAGACGTAGCCGATCGTGATGTTGACCGCGGTCAGCCCCGAGGCGCGGATATCCGACAGGATGCGCGGGCTGAGCATATTCGAACTCTCGCGCACATTGGGATCGCCGATCCCGCCGAGCGCATTGATGACGATCATGTCGCGGATCGGATCGACCGTCTGCGCGATCGCGCGCGCGGGCATGGCGGCAGCGGCGGCCGACAGGGCAAGGAAAGTACGGCGGTCGGCGTTCATTGGGCTTCCTTCAGTTCGGCGGCATCGAGCGGCCTGAAATCGGTGCGCGGATAGGCGCGACCGCGCTTCACCACGGTCTCGACGCTTTTGACGTTGTGGATATCGGCGAGCGGATCGGCGGTGAGGACGACGAGGTTGGCGAGCTTGCCCGGCTCGATCGTGCCCATGTCCTTGTCCGCCCCCGCCGCGCGCGCGCCGACGAGCGTTGCGGAGCGGATCACCTGCGCGGTGGGCATGTGGACGCGGTTGGCGAGGAAATCGAGCTCGTCATAAAGCTCGGGCCAGACGCTCTCGGCACCGGCGTTGCCGTCGGTTCCGGTCGAGATCTGGACGCCCAGCTTCCACGCCTGCGCGATCATCCGCGCCGCGACATCTGCGGTGCACAGCGGTGGCTTCGCGCCGGGGCGGGCGGCACCGGCTTCATATTCCAGATAGACCCGGCCGGTGGCGTCGAGGATGATGTTCTTCGCGACCATCTGCCTGAACAGCTGGGTTATCACGGGGTTCTCACCCTGCAGGCGGCTGTAGGGAACGGGCACGCGCTGCTGGTAGGAGGCGGGAACCTGATCGGCGACCTGATAGGCCATGTAGCAGACATGGCTGGTCACATCGGGCGCGGCATCGATAACCTGTTGAGGCGTTGCGGGAAATATCGCGCTGTGCGTCCACACCGCGATGCCCTGGCGATGCGCCTCGGCGACGATCTTCGCGACGAGATCGCCCGGCAGGTTGGCGTAGATCTTGATCGCCGAAGCGCCCGTTCCGCGCGCGATCGCGACGGCGATCGGCATGTCGGTCTGCTCGGTGATCGCCTGCATCCACGGCACCTTGCCGGCGGTCACGCCGCGGCTGACGGCGTGGGTGCGCGGATCGTCGAAGAAGCTCGGCCCGGCCATCAGCGCGGCGAAATAGATGTCGGGCGACGCAATCTCGCCGACCAGCGCGGCGCGGGTCAGCTCGGCGACCGAGCGGAGATCGTCGGCCATGTCGCGCACGGCGGTGACGCCGCCATAGAGATCGCGGCGCAGGATCGCCTCGGCACGCCGGCGATTGGGCGGCGTCGCGGTATGGACATGCGTGTCGATGAGGCCGGGGATGAGATAGCGGCCGGAAAGATCGACGACCGATGCACCCTCGCGCTGGGCGGCGGAAAGCTGCTTCGCGGGCAGCACGGCGGCGATGCGCTCACCTTCGACCAGCACGGCCATGTCGCGACGCGCGGGGCCACCATTGCCGTCGATCAGCGTGGCGCCGGTATAGAGCGTCCGCGCCGGCTGCGCATCGGCGGCAAGCGCCGCGACCGGCTGGACGACAACCGCCGCCGCCAGCATCAAACCCAATAGCCGCTTCATTATCTGTCGTTCCTCACGATCTTTCCGTCCTTCATCACCAGCCTGACGGCGCGAACCGCCTTGATATCCTGCGTCGGATCGCCCGTGACGGCGACCAGATCGGCGACGAGGCCGGGGCGGATCGCGCCCGCCCTGCCCTCGATCCCGAACAGCTTCGCATTGCCCGAGGTCGCCGCGATCAGCACCTGCGGAGCGGGCATCCCGCCCGCGACCATCAATTCCATCTCGCGCGCATTCTCGCCATGCGCGAACACGCCGACATCGCCGCCGACGCACAAGGCGACGCCCGAGGCGAGCATCGCGGCGAAACCCCTGCGCGCATCGGCGACGGCCGGCGGCGCGGGATCGGCGCCGTTCCAGCCGCGATAGCGCGCGACGGCATCGGAAGCCGCGAGCGTCGGGCACAGCCCCACGCCGCGTTCGCGTATCAGCCGCAGCGTCGCCGCCGAGGCGCCCGCGCCATGCTCGATCGTGTCGGCGCCCGCGCGGACCGCGCGCGCGATCGCCTCGTCCGTATAGGCGTGAATCGCAACCTTGCGCCCCGCCGAATGGGCGGCGGCGATGGCGGCGCGCAGCTCATCCTCCGAGAAGGTCGGGCGGCTGTCCTCGCCGGGCCGCCAGCGATAATCGGCGTAGATCTTCACGACATCGGCCCCGCCGCCGATCTGGCGGCGGACGGCGGCGACGAGGCCGGGGCCATCGGCTTCCTCCGCCCCGAGCGGCACGGCGACGCCGGGCTCGAAGCCCTTGGGGCCGTAGGAGCCGGTCGCGACGAGGGCGCGCGTCGCGACGATCATGTGCGGCCCCGGCACGATCCCTTGATCGATCGCCTGCTTCAGCCCGACATCGGCATAGGCTGCACCTTCGGTGCCGAGATCGCGCGTGGTGGTGAAGCCCGCCATCAGCGTGGCCCGCGCGGCGACGGTCGCACGCGCGACACGCAGCGCGAGCGGCTCATGGAGCACCTGATCGTCCCAGCTCGTCTCGTTATAAGGGTGGAGCAGCAGGTGCGAATGGCCCTCGATCAGGCCGGGGATGAGCGTCATGCCGGGCAGATCGACGACCTCGGCATCGGCAGGTGCCTTCACGTCCGGCCCGGCGGCGGCGATGCGGCCATCGGTGACGAGGACCGCCCAGCCCACATGCGGGCGCGCATCGACGCCATCGAAGACCCGATCGGGCCTGAGCAGGATGCTCGCGGCGTCGACGGGCATCGCCACGACGAAGGCAAGCAGGACGAAAAGGAAACGCATCGATCCCCCCGGAGCAAGGGAGCGAACGATAGTCCCAAAGTCGCACGACGGAAGGGGGTTCGCGGGTGAAGCGAGAAGTTTTTCGCGCCGCGATGCCAGACGACGGAAACAGGTCGGCACGGGCCGGGGGAGCCAGTAGCGGCGCGGAGATATTTAAGTTGACTAGGAAACATTATGCATATAGTTTCCTAGTCAACAACTCGGAGCACTCCATGCCCGTCATTTCTGATCTCACAGCCCATATCGGCTATTTGTTGCGCGCGGTGTCGAACGCCGTGTCGCAGGAGTTCGCCCGCAAGGTCGCGCGCGAAGGCGTGACCGTGGCGGAGTGGGCGATGCTGCGCTCGCTATACGACAGCGACGCGATCGCGCCTTCGGCGCTGGCGCAGAAGATGGGCATGACGAGGGGCGCGATCAGCAAGCTGGCCGACCGGTTGCTGGAAAAGGGCCTGATCGAGCGCGTCGGCAACCCCGACGACAAACGCGGGCACAGTCTTTCATTGTCGGACGCCGGGCTGACAAAAGTTCCTCGGCTTGCGGGCCTCGCCGACGAGAATGATGCGATGTTCTTCGCGGCCCTGACCAGCGAGGAGCAGGATGAGCTGCGGAGGCTGCTGCGCACGTTGATCGACAAGCACGGGCTGTCGGCCATGCCCGTCGACTGACCCCCGATACTTCCCGTTATCACTGAAGAAAGGAACTGCGCATGGACGCGGAACGGATTGCCATTGCCAAAACCTGCCTCGATGCCGCCCATCGCGGCCATCTGAGCTTCCCCGAAATCATCGGCACGCTGGTGGATGCGGGCTTCGAGGGTTATGCGGTCGATTATCGGCGGTGCAGCCAGACCTACTATCTGCCGGACGGCGACAGCATCGAGCTGGACATGCCACATTCTGCCGGATCGGTGGCGGCGGCATTCGACGGCGCCGGCGTGGAAGCGCTGGTCCGCTGGGCGCAGGCCAACGGCCCCGACTACAGCTATGTGGCTTTTTGCGAGAAGGTGAAGGCGGCCGGCTGCGCGGGCTATCTCGTCTCGTTCCTTGGCCGCCGCGTCGTCTATTATGGTCGCACCGCCGAGACCCATGTCGAGCTGTTCCCGCAATGACCCTCAACAACATCGCGATCGGCGGGATCATCCCGGCAATCTGCCTCGGGCTTGGCACCGTGCTGATGCGCGCCAGCATCGGCGCGGGCGCCAGCATTCCGGTCTATCTCGCCGGCGTCGGCACGATCATCGCGCTGATCGGCTGGACCACGGCGGCGGCCCACGGTTTTGCCGGAGCCACGATAACGGGCATCGGCCTTGCCGTTGGCATGGGTCTGGTCTGGACGATCGCGATAAGTTGCATGGCCTATGGGTTCGGCACGCTGAAATTGCCGGTATCGATCGTCGCGCCGCTCACCAACAGCAACGCGATCGTGGCTGTCCTTCTGGGCAGCCTGATCTTCGGCGAGTGGCGCTCGCTGCACATGCCGCAGGTAGCGCTGGGCACGCTCCTCATCTGCGCGGGCGCAACATGCGTCTCGCTGGCGAAATAACCACCATGCGACCGACAGAGCCGACCATTCGCATGTCGTGAGGCAAATGACGGCAGCCGAAGTCAGCCGCCGTCGCCCGCGCCCCAGCCCGTGAGAAATCGATCGACCGCGAGATCGACTTCGCGCGCGCGCGCCGCTTCGTCGGGCGGCTCGATCAGCCCGAGCACGCAGAGATGCGGCGAGCCGTGGTGACACAGGCCGGCGAAGTGATGCGCGGCGAGCACGGGATCGCCTTCGCGCAACGCGCCGCGCGCCATGGCGTCGGCCAGAAAGGCGGCGAGCTTCGCCTTGCCGCGCACCGCGCCGCGTTCATAATAGATGCGCGCAAGCTCGGGGAAGCGCCCCGCCTCGCCCGTCACCAGCCGCTGCATGTCGATCGCCGCCGGCAGCATGAGCGTGTTGAGCAGCGCAAGGCCGAGCCGGCGCAGCGCCGCGCCGACATCCTCGCCGGGGGTAAGCTGCACCGACAGCGCAGTGTTGTAGCGATCGAACAGATCGTCGAGCACCGCGACGAACAAATCCTGCTTCGACGGAAAATAGCTCCACAGCGTCGTCTTCGACCCGCCGACCTTCGCCGAAATGGCCGACATCGATGCGTCGCCATAGCCGCGCGAAAAAAAGGCCTCGCGCGCGGCGGCGACGAAAGCGGCGCGGCGGCGGTCGCTGGGCGACGCCGGCATATCCTCTACCTTGGTATGATCGGGGGTACTGGACAGTATCATTTCGTTTGACAACCGATCTCCGATGAACGAGAGGCCGAACCGTACTGCACAGTATGGTGACTCGCGTGCGATCAATCAAACATCTTCTGACGGCCGCAGCCGCGCTCTCACTGGGCGCGTGCGTAGGCGCGCCCGAACTGGGGCCGAAACCCCAGCCGATCCAACCAGCCGCGCTGGCCGCCGACCAGGCGTTCGCCGCGCCGCGTGCCGACTGGCCCGCGACCGATTGGTGGCACGGCTTCGGCGATGCGCAGCTCGACTCGCTGATCGCCGAGGCGCTGGCTGGATCGCCGGACATGAGGCAGGCCGACGCGCGCGTGAAAGCCGCCGAGGCGCTCGTCCAGCAAAGCCGCGCGCAGTTGCTGCCCCATGCCGATGTCGAGGGGAGCGTCGTCGGCAACCGGCAGAGCAAGAATCTGGGCATCCCGCCGATGTTCGTGCCCGACGGCGTGAAGGATGTCGGCAAGCTCACCGGCAATGTCTCGCTCGACCTCGACCTGTGGGGGCGCGATCGCGCCGCGCTTGCCGCCGCCACCTCTGACGCCCAGGCGGCGCGTGTCGACGCCGAGCAGGCGCGGCTGACGATCGCGACCTCGGTCGCCGCAGCCTATGCCGATCTGGCGCTTTACTATGAGGAGCGCGATGTCGCCGTCGACGCGCTGAAGGTGCGCGAGACGACGGCCGAGCTGACGTCGCAGCGCGTGCTGCAGGGCCTCGACACGCGCGGCGAGCTGCGCCAGGCCGAGGCGCGCGTGCCGGCGGCGCGGGCCGATATCGCCGCGCTCGACGAGTCGATCGCGCTGACCCGCAACCGCATCGCCGCATTGCTCGGCAAGGGCCCCGACCGGGGGCTGGGCATCGAGCGGCCGCACTTCACCCTGCCCTCGGCCGGGCTGCCCGACCGGCTGGCGCTCGACCTGATCGGGCGGCGGCCGGACATCGTCGCCGCGCGGCTGCGTAGCGAATCCGCGGCAAGCCGGATCAAGGTCGCCAAGGCCAATTTCTACCCCAATATCAATCTTACCGGCCTTGTCGGGGTCAACTCTCTGGGGCTGGACGATCTGTTCAAGGCGGGATCGCTGATCACTACCTTCGGCCCGGCGATCACGCTGCCGATCTTCGAGGGCGGGCGTCTGAAAGGCGAATATCGCGGCGCGCGGGCGAACTATGACGAAGCGGTCGCGCGCTATGACGGAACGCTGGTCAACGCGCTGCACGAGGTGGCCGATGCGGCGACCAGCCTGCGGGCGCTCGACACGCGGCTGGCCGAGCAGCGCGAGGCGCTGGCCCGATCCGAGGAAGCGAGCGCGATCGCGCGGCTGCGTTACAAGGGCGGCCTCGCCAACCAGCTGACCGTGCTGACCACCGACGACGCGATGCTCGCCAACCGCCGCGCGGTGGCCGATCTCGAAGGGCGCCGCCGCGCGCTCGACATCATCCTTATTCGCGCGCTGGGCGGCGGTTTCGCTAGCCCCGCGCCCAGCCTTGCAGGAAACAACTGATGGCCGACCAGAACCCCGCCGCGATCGCCCCCGAGAGCGACGAGACCGCCGCCGACGCCGCGCGCGGCGCCAAGCGCAAGCGGCTGCTGACCATCTTCGTCGCCGTGCTGGTGATCGTCGCCATCGGCGCAGGCCTTTGGTATCTGATCTTCGCCGCCGGGCGCGTTTCGACCGACAACGCCTATGTCGGCGCCGAATCCGCGCAGGTGACGCCGCTGGTCGCAGGGCCGGTCGCCGAAGTGCGGGTGAGCAACACGCAGGCGGTGAAGAAGGGCCAGATCCTCGTCGTCATCGACCCGGCCGACGCGCAGATCGCGCTCGACCAGGCGCAGGGCGCGCTGGCGCAGGCCGAGCAGCGCTATAACCAGGCGCAGGGCAATGCCGATGCGGCCAAGGCGCGCGTCGTGGCGCGCGATGCCGACATCCGGCAGGCGCAGGCGCAGCTGGTGCAGGCCAATGCGACCTTCGAGCGGGCGCGGATCGACCTGTCGCGGCGCGAGGCGCTCGTTTCGAGCGGCGCGGTTTCGGGCGAGGAACTGACGACGGCGCGTGCGGCCTTCGAATCGGCGCGCGCGGCGCGCGATCAGGCGCAGGCGGCGATCAACGCGGCCAAGGCGACGCAGGGATCGGCGGGTGGCGACCTCGACGCCAGCGAGGCGCTGGTGCGCGGCACGACGATCCGCACCGCGCCCGACGTGGTGGCGGCGCGCGCGCGCGTCGAGCAGGCCAGGCTCGACCTGAGCCGCACCGTGATCCGCGCGCCGATCGACGGCGTGGTGACCGGCCGGCAGGTGCAGGTCGGCCAGCGCGTCGCGCCGGGCGTGGCGGTGATGACGATCGTTCCGATCAACGCCGCCTATGTCGACGCCAACTACAAGGAAAACCAGCTCGCCAACGTTCGCCCCGGCCAGCCGGTCAAGCTGACGTCGGACTATTATGGCGACGACGTGGTCTATGACGGGCGCGTGATGGGCTTTGCCGGCGGCACCGGCGCGGCCTTCGCGCTGATCCCCGCGCAGAACGCGACGGGCAACTGGATCAAGGTGGTCCAGCGCCTGCCCGTGCGCATCGCGCTCGACCCCAGGCAGCTGCAGGAGCATCCGCTGCGCGTGGGCCTTAGCATGGAAGCCACCATCGACACGCGGAGCAAGTGACGTGGAAAGCGCGGCCGAGCCCCAGCCGCTAAGCGGCTGGCGCCTGCTGGTGGGCGCCTTCACTCTGGCGCTTGCCAACTTCGTGGTCGTGCTCGACACGACGATCGCCAACGTATCGGTGCCGCATATCGCCGGCGGGCTTGCCGTCTCGCCGACGCAGGGGACGTGGGCGATCACATCCTATGCCGTTGCCGACGCGATCAGCGTACCGCTGACCGGCTGGCTGGCCGCGCGCTTCGGCAGCGTGCGCTGGTTCCTTTATTCGCTGATCGGCTTCGGCTTCTTTTCGCTGATGTGCGGGCTTTCGCACACGCTGGGGATGCTCGTGACCTTCCGCATCCTGCAGGGTCTTTCGGGCGGGCCGCTGATGCCGCTGACCCAGACGCTGCTGCTGCGCATCTTCCGCAAGGATCAGGCGGCAATGGGCCTCGGCATATGGGCGATGACGACGACCGCCGCGCCGATCGCGGGGCCGATCCTCGGCGGCTATATCAGCGACAACTGGACCTGGCCGTGGATCTTCTTCATCAACCTGCCCGTCGTCGCGCTCTGCTTCTTCGGGGTGATGCGGATCATCAAGCCGTTCGAGACCAAGACCGCGAAAATGCCGATCGACGTCGTCGGGCTGATCCTGATGGTGGTGTGGATCGGCGCCTTCCAGATCATGCTCGACACCGGCCGCGACAATGACTGGTTCGGATCGGCGTGGATCTGGATGCTCGCGATCATCGCCGGCGTCGGCTTCATCGCCTTCGTCATCTGGGAACTGACCGACAAGCATCCGATCGTCGACATCCGGGTATTGCGGCATCGCGGCTTCACGGCGGGGGTGATCGCGATATCGCTGGGCTTCGGCGCCTTCTTCGCGACCGTCGTCATGACACCGCTGTGGCTGCAGCAGGTGGTGGGCTATACCGCCACCAACTCGGGCTATGTCGTCGCGTGGATCGGGCTGTTTTCGGTCCTGGGATCGCCTTTTGCGGCGCGGCTCGTCGGCAAGTTCGACGTGCGCATCATGGTCTTCGCGGGTCTGTTGTGGCTGGCGGCGATGACAGTGGTGCGGACCTACTGGTCGACCGATTCCGATTATTGGCAGCTTGCCTTCCCGCACATCCTGCAGGGCATCGGCATGCCTTTCTTCTTCATCGGGCTGACGACGCTGGCGCTGGGCGCGGTCGAGCCCAAGGAGACGGTATCGGCGGCGGGCATCATGAGCTTCCTGCGCACGCTGAGCGGCGCGATCGGCACCGCCGTGGCGACGACGATGTGGGAAGACAAGACACGCGACGTGCGCGAGCAACTGACGCCGACGCTCAACGACCCGGCCGGCGCGATCTCGATCTACCGCAGCCTCGGCATGAGCATGGATCAGGCCCGCGCGGCGCTCGAGCGGCTGGTGGAGTCGCAGGCGTCGACGATCGGTGCGACCGATGTCTATCGCACCTCGGCGATGATCTTCATCATTGCCGCGCTGGCGGTGTGGGTTGCGCCCAAGCCCGAGGGACCGGTCGCGCCGGGAGCCGCGCACTAGGCCCAAACTAACCTTCGTGCAGCCCCTGGAGCGGCGCGCCGAGCTCACGGTCGCGCGCGGCCTGCGCCGGGCGCAGCATCAGCCGCGGCATCGCGAAATAGGCGTTGGGCGTCATCCCCATGAAGCGCCGGAACTCGCGGATGAAGTGCGACTGATCGACATAGGCGTCGTCGACCAGCGTCGCCCAAGGTTGATCGGGGCGCTCGCGCATCGTGCCGAGCGTGCGCAGGAAGCGCTGGCGACGAAGCAGCAGTTTCGGCGCGAAGCCGAAATCGCGGCGGCACAAGGTGCTGAGCTGGCGCTGGGTGACGCCGATCGCGTCCGCAAAGGCCTCGACGGTCTCGATCGCGGGATCGAGCAGCACGCGATGCGCGGCACGCGTGAGGGCGCTGGCGGCGGGCAGCGGACGCACGACGCGACCGACATAGGCGTCGAGCAGCGGGACCATTTCCGCCTCGCTCTGCGCTTCCGCGAGACCTGCAAGCAGATCATCGACATGATCGCCGTGCCCGGCGCGCGGATCGGTGATCCGATCGGCGAACTCGGCCGCTTGGCCGCCAATGATGCGCGCCCAGCCGATCGGCGTCAGCCCGATGCCAACGATCCTGCCGCTGCCGCAGCGCACGGGCCGGGCCCTGCTCGTCGGGCCGAACAGCAGCGCATCGGGCGCCGGCACGAACCCGCCCTGCCCGTCGGGCACCGACCAGCCGCGACCGAGACAGAAGCGGATATTGGCCCATTCCGGGTGAAGGAGGTCCTCCGCCACGATAGCGGGATCGTTGACCGTGATGACATAATAGGCCGTGATGAGATCGGCGAAGGCCGCGCAGGGGCGATGAAAACCTATGCCGACGGGTGGTTTCAAGCCGCGACCACCGCCCTGTCGGCAAGATCGGCGATGAGGCCGGTCATCCGCCCGACCTGCGAGGGCGGCAGATCGTGCGCCATCTGCTCGATCAGCACGAACTCGGCACCTGCAATGTGGCGCGCCGTGTCCTCGCCGCAGGCGGCGGGGACGAGCGGATCGGCGCCGCCGTGGATGACCAACGTCGGCGCGGTGATGCGCTTCAGCCGGTCAACGCGGCTGCCGTCGGCAATCACCGCAAGGAGATGGCGGCGCCCGCCCTCGGGATTATAGCCGCGATCATAGGCGCGCGCCGCATAGTCGCGGAAGGCATCGGGATCGCGCGCCGGATCGAGATAGGAAATGCCGCGCTGCGTCTCGACGATCTCGCCGATCACCGTATCGCGCGAGGCATCGACCGCGCGCCGGCGGAGCATCCGCGCGCGCAGCTCGGGCGTCGGCCCCGGCAGGCCCGGCGCGCCGCTGCTCGACATGATCGACGTGAGGCTGAGCACGCGATCGGGCGCGAGCGCCGCGACATTCTGCGCGATCATGCCGCCCATCGACGCGCCGACGACATGCGCGCGATCGACGCCGAGCGCATCGAGCAAGCCGATCGCATCATTCGCCATATCGGTCAGCCGGTACGGGACGGCCGGGCGCAGGCCAAAGCGCATCGAGGCGAGCAGCCAGAGCGGATGCGGGCCGCGCACGCCCTTGAACCAGGTCGACTGGCCGATGTCGCGATTGTCGAACCGGATGACGCGATAGCCGCGCGCGACGAGCCCTTCGATCATCGCATCGGGCCACGCGATCATCTGGGTGCCCAGCCCCATGATCAGGAGGATCGCGGGATGCGCGGCATCCCCGAAACTCTCATAAGCCAGCTCTACGCCGTTGACCGCTACCTTGCCCATCGGCGGAAATGTGAAACGGTTTGTCGATTGACGCAAGCGTTAAGGGCAGGTGGCGTGGCGCCCCCATGTCTCCGCCCCACCGGTCCATCACAGCCGCTTTTCACTTGGTCGCCGCGCGAAACCGGCAAGATGCATCGTCCGCCGTCCAGTCGATCTCGTAGGTCGCCGGCACCGGCGTGACTACTTTTTCCGCCGCGCCCGACCCCTTCGGATCATAGCTTATCCACGCCATGCTGTTGTCGAAACCGGGGAGGCGGGCGTTGTCGCGCAGCGCCGTGGCTGCGCTCACCTCCCTTTGTTCGACGCGGCGGCCGCGGATCATGCGCAAGGCGCCATCGCGCACATCGAAGACTCGATAATAGGATATTCCGAACATATTCGTGCTGATGTCCGCCTTGTGCGACCATTGGGCTGGCCGGGTCGTGGAAGGCAGACGAACAGTCGTTACGCGGCAATCATATTCGGGCCTGTTATAGTAGGGCAGGCTCTGATCCTGCCCAGCCGCGCGGATACGCTTTTCCGGCGGATTGAAACCGCCGCCGGGAAGCGCCAGCGACTTTTCACCGTCGCCGTCATCATCCCAGTCGACCGTTCCCGTACCGACTATAGTCAGCACACTCGCCTGCGCCTTCTGGTCATAGCGCCACTGGACATCTTCGATCGTCTGCCAGACGTCGCCGATCATCTTCTCGCGAAAGGCGTCCCGCACCTGTGCCGGCGTCAGTGCAGAAAGCTGCACCTGCATCTTCAGGCCATCGATTCCGCGACTGATCATGGTGCTGCTGATCCGCGCCGGCTTGTCGAACCCGGCGCGCGCATCGATCTCGAACAGCGTGATATCGTCGGGTCGCTCGGTGGGCTTCCAATCGATATGTTCAAGCGCGCTGCCTTGTTCGGTCAGTGGCAAAACCCACTCATGCGGCATGACGGGCGAAAGGCCAGGTGGCACGACAGGGGGCATCGTGCCATCCAACCAATAGACTTTGCCCGCCACGCGGGCACGGACCATCACATGGTCGAACATGCGCGGGCTCGCCAATCGTTGATCGAGGCCATCATCGTTGCCGGTGTTGACCAGAACGGCCTGCGCCTCGACACCCAGTTCACGAAGCAGGGCCAGCAGCAATGCGGTCTTGGCCTTGCAGTCGCCATAGCGTCGCTCCCAGGTTTCATCCGCCGTTGCAGGCGTAAGGTTGCCGCCGTTGAGCCCGACATAGATATAGCGGACATCCTGCTGGACCAGTTTGAGCGCGGCGGCGGCTCGATCGAGCGGTTGCGCATATGTCGCTGCGATGCGCGCGGCTTCGGCCTTGAGAGGTGAATTGGTATCGAGCCGGGATGCGCTTGCAAATATCGGCGCAAAACGACGCGACAGATCCGTCCAATCCGCGAAGCTGCTATATTCCACGATCCGCTGCCAGGCGTAGCGCGGCGGCGCATCCTTGGGCGGCGTAAGCGCGGGTGGATTTTCAAATCTGTAATCGATCGCCCGCGCGCTTGGTTGCGCGGGAGCGATCATCTCCGGACTCATCCTGACGAACGGCTTCTGCGCCTCCTCCCAGCTAAGACGCAGATGATACCGCCCCGGTGCCGGCTGAGCCCCGAGGAAAAGCAGGCCGGCATCGCTATTCCCAAGCGTGGGGTCGCTCGAGCGGAGCGTCATGCCGAATTCCAGTTCGTCGCCGACGCGCAGATCGGGGACGCGCAGCACGGCGGTGAGGTTCCCGTCAAGCTTGGCCGCTTCGAGCTGATCTTCCCGTCGCAGGACCTCAAAAGTCGCTTTCTGCAGGACGTCGATCACCTGCCCGTCGCGATAGATTTTGAGGACGTGCACCGTCGGTGCTCCGGCCGCAGGATTCCAGAGCGCCGAGATATTCCCCAGTTGCAATGCGCTGGGGTGCAGGATCCTGACGCGATAGGCAGTATAAAGCGCCTGCCCCTGAGCATCGAGATGAACCTCTGAATCCTGATACCGTATGAATATGGCGCCAGCGGCGTCCGCGGGCACGGGCAGCGGCTCCGACTGGACAACCCAGCCCGGCACGGGTCCGAGCCCCACCTTGCCATTGTCCGCATGAGCAGCACTTCCGGCGAGGATGATCGCCAGACACATCGAAATCGTAAGACGCACTACATCCCCCTGAACAGCGCCATAATCTTCACCATTGCCAAATAAGCAAGGGGTTGATTGGCGCGACGCAGAGCATCCTGCGGGTTACGCGAAACAGCTGGCGCCGACGATCAGAGATGCAGGAACAGGCTGGCAATGCGATCAACGGCCGTCGCGGCCCCTCAAAGCCAGGCGAAATCCCTGGCCTGCTTCGCTTCATAGTCGTCGATGCGGTCGCCGAGGTCGAGCGTGAGGCCGATCTCGTCGAGGCCTTCCATCAGGCAATGCTTGCGGAAAGGATCGATCTCGAAGGTGAAGCGATCCTGGAAGGGCGTCGTGACCGTCTGGTGATCGAGGTCGATATGGACCGGATCGGTCTTCGCGACTTCGACGAGGCGGTCGATCGCTTCCTGGGACAGGACGACGGTCAGGATGCCGTTCTTGAAGGCGTTGCCCGAAAAAATGTCAGAAAAGCTGGGCGCGATCACCGCCTTCACGCCCATGTCGGCCAGCGCCCATGCGGCATGCTCGCGGCTCGACCCGCAACCGAAATTGTCGCCTGCGATGAGAATCGGGGCGCCGGCATAGCGGGGATCGTCGAAGATATTGTCGGGATCGGCACGCACCGCTTCGAATGCGCCGCGGCCGAGCCCGTCGCGGCTGATCGTCTTCAACCAGGACGCGGGGATGATGACGTCGGTATCGACGTTCTTCGCGCCCCAAGGATAGGCGCGCCCCTCGATGCGATCGACGGGGTTCATCGCTGCGGTGCGGCCTCGGTCTCGGGCCGATCGGTCTTGGCGGTGGCGGCATAGGCGGCCAGCCCGCTGAGTGCGGCCCCGGCAATGAGCAGGATCAGCGCCCGTTTCATATCAATTCCCCTTCCCCATCAGATCCCGAACATCCGTCAATCGGCCCGTGACGGCAGCGGCGGCGGCCATGGCGGGCGACAGCAGGTGCGTGCGGGCGCCCGGCCCCTGACGGCCAACGAAATTGCGGTTGGACGTCGAGGCGCAACGCTCGCCCGACGGCACCTTGTCCGGGTTCATCGCGAGGCAGGCCGAGCAGCCCGGCTCGCGCCATTCGAACCCCGCCTCGGTGAAGATGCGATCGAGGCCCTCGGCCTCGGCCTGGCGCTTGACCAGCCCCGAACCGGGCACCACCATCGCCTGCCGCACGCCGCCCGCGACATGCCGCCCCTTCACCACCGCGGCCGCCGAGCGCAGATCCTCGATCCGGCTGTTGGTGCAGCTGCCGATGAAAATATTCTCGACCGCGACGTCCTGCATCCGCTGCCCCGGCGTGAGGCCCATATAAGCCAGTGATTTGCGCGCCGCCTCACGTTTGGCTGGATCGGCGAAGCTCTCTGGATCGGGGACGCTGCCGGCGATCGGCACCACATCGTCGGGGCTGGTGCCCCAGGTAACGTTGGGTGCGATCGAGGCCGCGTCGATCAGCACGGTGTGGTCATAGATCGCGCCGGGATCGCTGGGCAGCGTGCGCCACCAGGCCAGCGCCTTTTCCCACGCCTCGCCGGCCGGAGCCATCGGGCGCCCCCTGAGATAGGCGTAGGTCGTCTCGTCGGGCGCGACGAGGCCCGCGCGCGCGCCCCCCTCGATCGACATGTTCGAGATGGTCAGCCGACCCTCGATCGACATGTCGCGGATCGTGGAGCCGGTATATTCGATGACATAGCCGGTGCCGCCCGCCGCGCCGATGCGCGCGATGACCTCGAGGATCACATCCTTGGGCGTGACGCCGAAACCGAGCGCGCCGTCGATCCGCACTTCCATCGATTTCGACTGCTTGAGCAGCAAGGTCTGCGTGGCGAGGACATGTTCGACCTCGCTGGTGCCGATGCCGAAGGCGAGCGCGCCCAGCGCGCCGTGCGCCGACGTGTGGCTGTCTCCGCAGACCAGCGTGGTGCCGGGGAGCGTGAAGCCCTGTTCCGGCCCGACGACATGGACGATGCCCTGTTCGGGCGCGACGGCGTCGATGTAGCGGATGCCGAATGCAGCCGTGTTGCGTTCGAGCGCGGCAAGCTGGCCGGCGCTTTCGGGATCGGCGATCGGCAGGCGATTTCCGTCTGCGTCGACACGCGCGGTGGTCGGCAGATTATGATCGGGCACGGCGAGCGTGAGATCGGGACGGCGGACCTTGCGGCCGGCGACGCGAAGCCCTTCAAAGGCTTGCGGGCTCGTCACCTCATGGACGAGGTGGCGATCGATATAGATGAGGCTGGTGCCATCGGGGCGCGTGTCGACGACATGCGCGTCCCAGATCTTCTGATAGAGCGTGCGGGGTCCGTGTTTGGCCATGCCGCGCGCTCTACATCGTTAACGGCGTGCGGGAAAGCGCGCGATTCACCGTGCCGCGATCGAACGCCCGCCGACGGGACCGTCGAGCTTCAGCCAGTCCCTGCCCTGCAATCCGTAGAGCATGTCGAGCAGCTCGAGCTGGATCGCACCGGGACGGCCGCTCTGCGAATTCCACAGCAGCGCGATGCCCGTGCGCATCTGCGGATCGAACAAGATCGTCGAGCGATAGCCGCGCACCGCGCCCTGATGGCCGATCAGCGCATGACCTTCATAGCTGTAATCGCGCCAGCCGAGGCCGTAGCGCGCCGCACCCATCGCGCGGGCGAATTCGGTATTGCGCCGTTCGGTATCGACGCGCCCCATGTGGATCGTCTGGATGACGCCGGGGCTGAGCACGCCGGGGGTGAGCCCCATCTGCGCCTTCATCCAGAGCGCGAGATCCATGATCGAGCTGTTGACGCCGCCGGCGGCGGGCACGCGGTAATAAGGTTCCTCGACCGCCACGGTGGTGCGGCCGACATGGGGGCGCGCCCAGCTTTTCGACGACATCAGGCCAATGCGCGTCAAGCTGGCATCGTACATGCCGAGCGGGCGGAACAGGCGATCGCGCACTTCCTCCGCATAGGGGCGGCCCGTGACTTTCTGGACGACCTCGCTCGCGGAATCGAAGGCGACATTCTGGTAGCTGTGGCAGGTGCCGGGCTGGCAGAGCTGGCGGAGGCCCGACAGCGATGCACGGATCAGGCGCGGGTCCTGCCCCTGTTCCAGCCGGTCGTCGAAGGCATTGTGGCTGAGGCCCACGCGGTGCGAGAGCACGTCGGCGACGGTCGCGACCTGCTCGCCGCCGCCGGGAAGGCGCAGCGTCGTCGAATAGCGGCCGATGGGATCATCGAGCGAGAGGCGGCCCTCGGCGGCGAGCTCGGCGACCATCGTCGCGGCGACGCCCTTCGACAGCGAGGCCCAGCGGAAGACAGTGTGGACGCCGACGGGATCGCCATCCTTCGCCTGCGTGGTGCCATAACCCTTGAGGAAGCTGATCTCGCCATTTTCGATCACGGCGATCGCCATGCCGACCATGTCGGGCTTGGCCATGAGCTGTTCGAGACGGGCATCGAGGCGCTGATAGTCGATGCGGCTCGGCGCGCGATACAGCGAGGGATCGGCGATCGCTTCGCGCGTGTAGCCCAGTCGCGGCCGTTCCGGCTGCGCCTGGACCGCGCCGCCCGGCGACGCGAACACTGCGACCAATCCTGTCGCGAGCGCCGCCCCCACGGCCATCGCGAACGCAGGACGCCGCCCGCGTAAAATCGCCTTCATATCCCCCAAGACCCTTGCGACCCCATTCACCATCTTCATTTGGTGCTTATGAATCAGAGAATTGGACGCATGACAAGAGACGGCATCGCAAGACACGCCGACCAGCGGCTATTGAGCGACGAATGACGGGAATCCGGCGTTATTGTCTTTCGTCGCTTCCATCATTGCGAGCGCAGCGAAGCAATCCAGTTCGATGCCGGGCTCTCTGGATTGCTTCGCTGCGCTCGCAATGACGGGGCGGCAGGCGCGTGGTCAGGCCAGATAATGCGCCGTGGTGTGCGCGGCGATATCCTTCGCCGTGACGCCGGGCGCGGTCTCGATCAGGCGGAAAGGCGATTTGTGATCGGGGCGCTGGAAGACCGCGAGATCGGTGATGATCATGTCGACGACATTCTTGCCCGTCAGCGGCAGCGTGCAGGCCGGGATGAACTTGGGATCGCCGTTCTTGGACATATGCTCCATCACGACGATGATCTTCTTGACGCCCGCGACCAGATCCATCGCGCCGCCCATGCCCTTCACCATCTTGCCGGGGATCATCCAGTTGGCGATGTCGCCGCCTTCGGAGATTTCCATCGCGCCGAGCACGGTCAGGTCGATATGCCCGCCGCGGATCATCGCGAAGCTCTCCGCCGAGGAGAAATAGCTCGACGAAGGCAGCTGGCTGATCGTCTGCTTGCCCGCGTTGATCAGATCGGGATCGACTTCGTCGTCATAAGGGAAAGGCCCGATGCCGAGCATCCCGTTTTCCGACTGGAGCGTGACTTCCACGCCGGCGGGCACATGGTTGGCGACGAGCGTCGGGATGCCGATGCCGAGGTTCACATAATAGCCGTCCTTCAGCTCCTGCGCGGCGCGGGCGGCCATTTCGTCACGGGTCCAGGGCATCATTTCGCTCCTTGATCGGCGGGCTGCGCGGGATCGGACCAGCGCTTGTCCTGCGGGAATATGTCGTCGAAGCCGCCCTTGAGGCCGCTTCCGTAGACGGGGTTGGGCAGCACGAACCAGCCGCGCCCCCACAGCTTCGCGACCGGGCCGGCCATGGCGGCGGCGCGGCGCTGCGCGACCCCGGGGATCGCGGCGAAAAGATCGCTGAAATCGCCGAGCTGATCGCCGGCCATGGCGATCACGCAGTAGCGCGCGGCGATCGTGGCGCGGCGGCCATCCTTCTTCGTCCCCTCGGCATCGTCGCCGGCGAGGAACAAGCTGGTGCCGTGGATCGCGGGACCAAGGCCGGCGCGGCGGATCGCATCGGCGGTCCATGCCGCGTTGGCGGCGGCGCGATTGCTGTTGAAGACGACGGTGACGCCGGCCTTGCGCAGCGCAGCGATGCCTTCGACCGCGCCGGGTGCAGGGGCAACCTTGTCGGCGCCGGTCTGTTCCCAACGTTCCCAGCGCGCCTGATCGTAGGGCTGGCCGCTCTTCGCGTCCTGATATTCGTAGCCGAGGTTGAGCAGCACCGTCTCATCGACATCGAAGACGACGGCTGCCGGCTTGTCTCCGCAGCGGACGAAGCCCGGCGCGGCGAGCGTCGCGCCCTTTTCGAGGACGACGCCTTCTTCCGGATTGCCGCCGCGATTTTCGGTCACATAGTCGACCAGCGCGTGCCACGCCTGGATGCTGAGCGCCGCCGCCTCGCCCGAACCGTAGAGATATTGCATGGCGGCCGGCGGATTGACGGGGGCCGCGGGCACGGGCGCAGGCTCAGGCGCGGTGGCGCAGGCGGAGAGGAACAGCGCCGCGACCAACGCGATTTTTCCCCGGCGCGCCGCCATGTCCCTCGACGGCGCCCGGGACGAACGGGTCGACTGGACGACCATCGGATCAGGCCGCCGCGCGCTCGCGGACGGTGCGGAACTCGATCTTCTTGTCGTAGGGCGCGCCGAGGACGAGGCGCTTCACATAGATGCCGGGCAAGTGGATGCAGTCCGGATCGAGGCTGCCGACGGGAACGATCTCCTCCACCTCGGCGACGGTCATGTGGCTGGCGGTCGCCATCGGCTGGTTGAAGTTGCGCGCGGTCTTGCGGAAGACGAGGTTGCCCGCTTCGTCGGCCTTCCAGCCCTTGATGATCGACAGGTCGGCGCGGATGCCGCGTTCGAGCACATAGGTCTCGCCGTCGAACTCCTTCAGTTCCTTGCCCTCGGCGACGAGCGTGCCGACGCCCGTTTTGGTGTAGAAGCCGGGGATGCCCGCCCCGCCCGCGCGGCAGCGCTCGGCGAGCGTGCCCTGCGGGCAGAATTCGACCTCGAGCTCGCCGCTCAGATACTGGCGCTCAAACTCCTTGTTCTCGCCGACATAGGAGCTGATCATCTTTTTGATCTGGCGCGTGCGAAGCAGCTTGCCGAGGCCCTCGCCGTCGATGCCCGCATTGTTCGAGACGCAGGTGAGATCTTTGACGCCCGACGCCTGGACGGCATCGATCAGCCGCTCGGGAATGCCACAGAGGCCGAAGCCCCCGGCGCAGATCGTCATGCCATCGAACAGCAGGCCATCAAGTGCGGCGGCGGCATCGGGATAAAGCTTCTGCATGGCGATCCTTTCCAGCTTTGCCCCGCGCTTTGACCCAGCCGGACGGGAGGGTCAAGGCGAGTTGAACGGGCTTTCAACTTGAAGACAGGCCCAAGTCGTTGACCTGCAAGCCGAACCGGGCGAAGCTCGGCGACGGAGGAGTTTTCGCCATGAATGTGAACGCGTTCCGGCGCCCGGCGCCGCTGCTGGCCGCCCTCCTCGCCTGGCATGGCCCTGCCCTCGCCCAGCAGCAAGACGCGGCGGCACCGGCCGAGGATGAGGCGATCGTCGTCACCGGTCGTGCGGAGGAAGAAGCCAGGCTGAAGGAACAGGCCCGCGCCTTCGTCCGCGGCGTCGAGGCGACTCCGGTCGACGGCCAAGTCGGGCGCTGGAACAGCCCGATCTGCCCGACGATCCGCGGCGTGAATGCGCAGATCGGGGCGATCGTCGCGACGCGCATCCGCGCCGTCGCCAGATCGGTGGGCGCCCCTGTCGCCGAGGGCAAGTGCAAGACCAATATCCTGGTAAGTTTCACCGACGACGCGAAGGCGCTGGTCGATGCGATGCGCGCCAAGCGCGGCGGGCTGCTGGCCGACGTTCCCGCGCCCGAGCGCGAGGTGCTGCGATCGGCCGAAGCGCCGGTGCGCTGGTGGTACACGACGCTGACCGACGAGGCCGACGGTGGATCGATGGGCAGCGAGCATCCCGCGCTGGCGCTGCAGGGCATGGACGTATCGACCGCCGGACGCGCGCGCACCGTGTCGCGCTATACGAGCAGCCTGATCAAATCGAGCGTGAAGGTGAATATCAACACGGCGGTGATCCTTGTCGACGTGAACAAGGCCGAAGGCCACAAGCTCGATTCGGTCGCCGATTATGTCGCCTTCGTCGCGCTGTCGCGGATCAGGGTGGGGATGACGCCGCCCGACGCCCCTTCGATCCTCGGCATATTCCGCGACGGGCCGGGCGGATCGCCGACGCTCAGCCGCTGGGACAGCGCCTATCTGAAGGCGCTGTACGAAACGCAGGCTGATCGTGCCGCCAGCGTCCAGCGACGCAATATCGCCGGACGCATGGCCAAGAAGGTGATCGAATGAGCCGGCTTCAGTAGCGCAGCCTGAGCCCCGGCCGCGCCCAGCGCGTGCTGACCAGCCGGCCGCTGCCCGACAGGGTGATATAGGCCGTCATCATATCGGACCCGCCCCAGCAGATATTGGTGGTGAAGATGTCGTCGGTGGCGACGAATTCGACCAGCTCGCCTTCGGGCGAAATGACGCTGATCCCGCTCTCGCCGATCGTCGCGACGCAGACATTGCCGTCGGCCTCGACGCCCAGCGAGTCGAAATATTTGAAGCCGGCGGGGCGATAGACGTGCGTGCCCGGCCCTCCGGGACCGCCGGCGCCATCGACTTTGCCGGGGGCGACGACGTTGAACTTCATCAACCGGCATGTGTAGGTCTCGGCCGCGTAAAGCGTGCGCCCGTCGGGCGAGAGGCCGACGCCGTTGGGATTCTCGCTGGGAAAGATCACTTCCTCCAGATGGCTGCCATCGGCCTTCGCATAGAAGATGCCGGTCACGTCGCGCTCGCGCGGGCGGGTCTTGCCGTGATCGGTGAACCAGAAGCCGCCATGATCGTCGAACACGATGTCGTTGGGCCCACGCAGGATGCAGCCGAAATCGCCGCTCTTGTAGAGCGTCTCGACCTTGCCGGTCGCGAGGTCGATGCGTTCGATACGGCCGCCCGAATAATCATCGGCCTCCCCGTGCGGCGCGAGATAGCCGTTCGCCTCATGCCAGTTGAAGCCGCCATTATTGCAGCAATAGAGCTTGCCCCCCGGCCCCATAGCGAGGCCGTTGGGCCCGCCGCCGGGCTCGGCCACCGTTTCCTTGCCGCCATCGGGGCGCACGCGGGTGATCCGGCCCGCCGCGATCTCGACCAGTATCACGCTGCCGTCGGGCATCGCCACCGGTCCTTCAGGGAAACGCAGTCCGTTCGCCACCTCGATGAATCGGGTCATCCTCTCGCCTCTCCTCTTGTCGTTGACAGCAAGGACAGCAAAGCCCAGTCCCGCACGCAATAAGGAACAAGAGGAGCAGGCATGACGGGCGGGCGCAGCGGCGGACGGATATTGGTCGACAATCTCGTGGCGCAGGGTTGCGACCGGCTGTTTACCGTGCCCGGCGAGAGTTTTCTCGCCGTGCTCGACGCGCTTCACGACGAACCGGCGATCGACGTGGTGGTGGCGCGGCAGGAAGGCGGCGTGACCTTCATGGCCTGCGCCGACGGAGCGATCACGCGGCGGCCCGGCGTCGCCTTCGTCACGCGCGGCCCCGGGGCGACCAATGCCTCGATCGGCGTCCATGTCGCGATGCAGGATTCACAGCCTATGATCCTGTTCATCGGCGATGTGGCGCGCGGCGACCGCGATCGCGAGGCCTTCCAGGAAGTCGATTTCGGCCAGATGTTCGGCCCCCTCGCCAAATGGGTGGCGCGGATCGAGGATGCGCGGCGCATCCCCGAATATGTCGCGCGCGCCTATGCGACGGCCATGAGCGGACGCCCCGGCCCGGTGGTGATCGTGCTGCCCGAGGACATGCTGACCGATGTCGTCGAGGCGGAGGACCGGCCGCGCGTCGAGCGGCCGGCGCAGGCGGCCGATGCCGGCGCCGTCGCAGCGGTCGCGGCGAAGCTGGCCGCAGCGAAGGCCCCCGTCGCGATCATCGGCGGCGCGGACTGGGACGAGGCGGCGGCGGACGCTTTCCGGCGCTTTGCCGAGGTGGCGGGGATCCCCGTTGCGACCGCCTTCCGCCGGCAGGATGCCATCGACAATGACAGTCCGGCCTTTGCAGGCAATCTGGGCTATGGCCCCAACCCCAGGCTGCTCGACCGGATCAGGGCGGCGGACCTGCTACTCGTCGTCGGCGCGCGGCTGGGCGAGGCGACGACCGACGGCTATGCGCTCATCACGCCCAATCATCCGGGCCAATATCTGATCCACGTTCATCCCGATCCCGAGGAACTCAACCGCGTCTATCGCGCCGACTTGGCGCTGTGCGCGGACATGGCGCGCTTTGCCGAAGCTCTGGCCGCAGCGGCGAGCCCCCTGCCCTCGGCCGACGCGGCAAAGCAGGCGCATGCCGAATGGCAGGCGTGGAACAGCCCCAGCCCCCGCGAAGGCGCGACGCTCGACCTCGGCCAGTGCGTCGCGGCGATGCGCCGGCGGCTGCCCGCCGATTCAGTCCTGTGCAACGGCGCGGGCAATTTCTCCGGCTGGTGGCATCGCTACTGGCGCTACAAGCCGGGCGCGACGCAGCTGGCGCCGACGGCGGGCGCGATGGGCTATGGCCTACCCGCAGGCGTGGCGGCGGCACTGCGCCGGCCCGATCGCCAGACGGTGGTGCTGGCGGGCGACGGCGACTTCCTGATGAACGGGCAGGAACTGGCGACCGCGATGCGCCAGCAGGCCGACATGCTGGTGATCGTCGTCGACAATGGCGGCTATGGCACGATCCGCATGCATCAGGAGAAGCGCTATCCGCGGCGCATCTCGGCAACTGAACTGGTCAATCCCGATTTCGCGGCCTTCGCGCGGGCGTTCGGCGCCTGGGCCGAGACGGTGGAGCGCACCGGGGATTTCGCGCCCGCGCTCGAGCGCGCCATGGCGGAACGGGGGGTGCGCCTGCTGCACCTGCGGACCGACATGGAGATCATTTCGGCGGGCGCGACGATCAGCGCACTGCGGGGGTAATTCTCCGTCTTGCGAGCGTCGAGGAGCGATCCCGGGCGATGTTCGGCATTCTGGATTGCTTCGCTGCGCTCGCAATGACGATATGAGGCAACGAGAAAGGGCCGCTCCGGTCGCCCGGAACGGCCCAGTTGCTCTCGGCTCTCTCCGTAAACCCGAAGGGCGGACGCCCTAGATGTCGTCGCCGAGCGCGCCCTTGACCTTGCCGATGGTCTGCTGCGCCTTGCCTCGGATTTCCTGACCCTTGCCCTCGGCCTTCAACCGCTCATTGTCAGTCGCCTTGCCGATGGCCTGCTTGGCCTTGCCGACGGCTTCGTTGGCATTGCCTTTGATCTTGTCGACCAGCTCTCCCATTCGCCTTACTCCCAACCACTTGAACTGTGAGGGAAGAACGGGTGAGCTAGGGTTCGGTTCCCTAGATCAGACCGGCAAGCGGGCTCGACGGATCGGCGTAGCGGCGCTTGCCCATGCGGCCCGCGCGATAGGCGAGACGCCCTGCCTCGACCGCCGATCGCATCGCCGACGCCATGAGGATCGGGTCCTTCGCCTCGGCGATCGCGGTGTTCATCAGCACGCCGTCGCAGCCCAGCTCCATCGCCAGCGCGGAGTCCGACGCCGTGCCCACGCCGGCATCGACGATCACCGGCACTTTCGCGCCTTCGACGATCAGGCGGATCGTCACCTGGTTCTGGATGCCGAGGCCCGAGCCGATCGGCGCGCCCAGCGGCATCACCGCGACCGCGCCCGCATCCTCCAGCCGCTTGGCGGCGATCGGATCGTCGACGCAGTAGACCATCGGCAGGAAACCCTCCTTCGCGAGGATTTCCGTAGCGCGCAGCGTTTCGACCATGTCGGGGTAAAGCGTCTTCGCTTCGCCCAGCACTTCCAGCTTGACCAGATCCCAGCCGCCCGCCTCGCGCGCCAGCCGCAGCGTGCGGATCGCATCCTCGGCATTGAAGCAGCCGGCGGTGTTGGGGAGATAGGTGATCTTCTTCGGATCGATATAGTCGGTGAGCATCGGCGCCTTGGGATCGGCGATGTTCACGCGGCGCACCGCGACCGTCACGATCTCCGCGCCCGACGCCTCGACGGCCGCCGCGTTCTGCGCGAAATCCTTATATTTGCCGGTGCCGACGATCAGGCGCGACCGGAAGGTGCGGCCGGCGACCGTCCAGCTATCCTCGTCGACCTTCGCGCCGTGATCGCCGCCGCCGACGAAATGGACAATCTCCAGCGAATCGCCGTCATCGACCGTCACATCGCCCAGCGTCGAGCGCGGAACGATCTCCAGATTGCGTTCGACGGCGACCTTTTCGGGCGCGAGACCCAGCTCCGCAGCAAGGCCCGCGATCGTCAAACCGGCCGAAACCCGGCGATGCTCGCCATTGACCGTGATGCTGATCGTGCCGTCGCTATGCATGAGATTGGCCCGCGCCTTTGCGTGTTGGAGAGAGGGGCCATATAGGAAGCAGCTTCGCACCGCCGCAACCGAAAGGCACGAAAATCGATGGCGACCCTGTTCGTGCTCAACGGACCCAATCTCAACCTGCTGGGACTGCGCGAGCCGGAGATCTATGGATCGGATACGCTCGACGACATTGCCGGCATGGTCGAGGACCGGGCCCGGGAGCTGGGATTCGAGATCGAGTTTCGCCAATCCAACCATGAAGGCCATCTGGTCGACTGGCTGCACGAGGCGAATGCCGACAAGGCCAAGGCGGTCATCCTCAACGCCGCCGCGTTCACGCACACCTCGATCGCGCTTCACGACGCGATCAAGGCGATCAGCGTGCCGGTGATCGAGATTCATCTCTCCAACCCGCACAAGCGCGAGGAATTCAGGCATCCGAGCTATGTAGGCCGGGCAGCCAAAGGCACGATCGCAGGCTTCGGCGCTTTCTCCTATCTTCTCGCGCTGGACGCGGCCGCGCGTCTCTGACAGGGAGCGCCGCAACAATGAACAAGAGGGTCGCATGACCGATAAAACTGAAAACGGGGGCCCGATGCACGTTGATACCGACCTGGTCCGCCAGCTCGCCGAACTGCTCGACGCAACCAACCTGACCGAAATCGAAGTCGAGGACGGAGACCGCAAGATCCGCGTGGCGCGCAAGATCAGCGCCGCCGCCGCGCCCGTCTATGCGCCTGCCCCCGTCGCCGCCCCAGTGGCGGCAGCCGCGCCCGCCACCCCTGCCGAAGCTGCGCCGGCCGCCGGGCCGGACCTGAGCAACGCCGTCAAATCGCCGATGGTCGGCACCGTCTATCTTTCCGCCGAGCCGGGCGCGAAGCCCTTCGTCTCGGTCGGCGACACGGTGAGCGCGGGCCAGACGCTGCTGATCGTCGAGGCGATGAAGGTGATGAACCCGATCACCGCCCCCGCCGGCGGCACGGTCAAGGCGCTGCTGGTCGACAACGGCCAGCCGGTCGAGTTCGACCAGCCGCTCGTCATCGTCGGCTGAGCGCCATGGCGATTTCAAAGATCCTGATCGCCAATCGCGGCGAGATCGCGCTGCGCATCCACCGCGCCGCGCACGAGATGGGGATCAAGACGGTCGCGGTCCATTCCACCGCCGATGCCGACGCGATGCATGTGCGCCTCGCCGATCAGGCGGTGTGCATCGGGCCGCCGCCCGCCGGCGAATCCTATCTCAACATCCCCAACATCATCTCGGCCGCCGAGATTTCGGGCGCGGACGCCATCCACCCCGGCTACGGTTTCCTGTCCGAGAATGCGCGCTTCGCCGAGATCGTCGAGCTGCACAACCTCGTCTGGATCGGGCCGAAGCCCGAGCATATCCGCACGATGGGCGACAAGGTGGAAGCCAAGCGCACCGCCGGCAAGCTGGGCCTGCCGCTCGTCCCCGGATCGGACGGACCGATCGCAGGAATCGAGAGCGCCAAGGAGCTGGCCGCGCAGATCGGCTATCCGGTGATCATCAAGGCCGCATCGGGCGGCGGCGGACGCGGCATGAAGGTGTGCCACGATCCGAGCGAGTTCGAGAGCCTGATCGGGCAGGCGCGATCCGAAGCCAAGGCGGCATTCGGCGACGCGACCGTCTATCTCGAAAAATATCTCGGCAACCCGCGTCACATCGAGTTCCAGATCTTCGGCGACGGCAATGGTAATGCCATCCATCTCGGCGAGCGCGACTGCTCGCTCCAGCGCCGTCACCAGAAGGTGCTTGAGGAAGCGCCCTCGCCCGTCATCTCCGCCGAGGAGCGCGCGCGCATGGGCGGGATCGTCGCCAAGGCGATGGCCGACATGGGCTATCGCGGCGCAGGCACGATCGAGTTCCTGTGGGAAAATGGCGAATTCTACTTCATCGAGATGAACACCCGCCTGCAGGTGGAGCATCCGGTGACCGAGGCGATCACCGGCCTCGACCTCGTCCGCGAGCAGATCCGCATCGCCGACGGGCACGGGCTGACGCTGCGGCAGGAAGACGTGCAGTTCCGCGGCCATGCGATCGAATGCCGGATCAATGCCGAGGATCCGCGCACCTTCGCGCCCTCGCCCGGCCTCGTTAAGAGCTTCCACCAGCCCGGCGGCATGCATGTGCGCGTCGATAGCGGACTCTATGCCGGCTATCGCATCCCGCCTTATTACGACAGCATGATCGCCAAGCTGATCGTCTATGGCACGACGCGGCAGGGCGCGCTCCGCCGCCTGCGCCGGGCGCTCGAGGAATTCGCGATCGAGGGGATCAAGACGACGATCCCGCTGCATCAGGCGCTGCTCGACGACCCCGAGTTCCAGGCCGGCGACTATACGATCAAGTGGCTGGAGGAATGGCTGGCCAAGCAGGACCCCGCCGCGTGAAGGCGACGATCCTCCACAATCCGCGCTGCTCCAAATCGCGCGAGGCGCTCGCCATATTGGAAGCGACGCCGGGCGTGGATGTGGAGATCGTCGACTATCTGAAGACCCCGCCCTCGCGCGCCGAACTGGCCGCGCTCTATGCGCGGGCGGGTATCACGCCGCGCCAGGGATTGCGGGCGGGCGAGCCGCTGGCGAAGGAACTGGGGCTGAAGGATGCCTCGGACGACGCGATCCTCGACGCGATGGCGGCCAACCCGATCCTGATCGAACGGCCGCTCGTCGAAACCGAAAAGGGGGTCCGCCTCGGGCGCCCGCCCGAGGCGATCCGCGAGATAGTGTAAGCGTTGGGGCGTGGATCGCCCGCCACCGCCCGTGCCGTCATTGCGAGCGTAGCGACGCAATCCAGCCGCTCGATGCCCGGCTTCCTCTGGATTGCTTCGCTATGCTCGCAATGACGAGGAGCTTCAGATCGGCTTTGCGCCCGGCGTGCCGCACTTGGCGAACTTGCCCTTGGCGTCCTTGCACTTCTGAGCCGGCTTGGGCTTTTGCGGGCACTTGATGAACTTGCCCTTCGCGTCCTTGCACGGCGCGGCGTTGACGGCGGCCGGCATCGCGCTCAGCGAAAGCAGCGAAATGGCCAGAACAGCAGCTTTAAGCATCGGTCCCTCCTACATCGTGGGTGACGCGGACGAGCTTATGCAAGAATGACCGGTGCGCCAGTGAAGTTTCGGTCATTTGTAAAATGCGCTGCGCTGCAAAAAAGATTAAGAGGCGCGCATGAAGAGCGAGTCGAGCAGCCTTGAAGAACGCCGCCGCGCCGCGATCGCGCCTGCAGTCGCGGCGGGGATCGACGAGGCTTTGATCAAACAGGTCGTCTACAGCTTCTATGACGATGTCCGGCACGACGCGCTGATCGGTCCCGTCTTCGCCGAACGGATCGAGGATTGGGACGAGCATCTTTCGACGATGTGCGATTTCTGGTCAGGCGTGCTGCTGATGTCGGCGCGCTACAAGGGCAAGCCGATGCAGAAGCATTTCGCGCTCCCCGTGGGCGGCGCGCATTTCGCGCGCTGGATCGCGCTGTTCACCGCGACCGTGAAGCGGCTGTGCACGCCCGAGGCGGCGGCGATGTTCGTCGATCGCGCCGGCCGCATCGCGGAGAGCTTCCAGCTCGGCATGGCGCATGCCCGCGGCGAATTTCCGATGCATATCGGCCTGACCGCCACGCGCTGAGGCGGCGCTTTTTCGCACGGCATTGTCCCGAAGCCGTCATCGGGCTTATCCATAGCCGGGCCATGGCGACGATCGCGGTCTATAATCTCAAAGGGGGCGTCGGGAAGACGACGCTGGCGGTCAATCTCGCCTGGGCTTCGGCTGTGCTTTCGGCGCGGCGGACGCTGTTGTGGGATCTCGATGCGCAGGGCGGCGCCAGCTTCATCCTCGGCGCCGAGAGCGAGGCGCGCGATGCGGCGCAGGCCGTCTTCTCCAAGGATGTCGATGCAGCGAAGCTGATCCGCGCGACGCGCTGGCCGGGCCTCGACCTGCTCGCCGCCGATTTCTCGCTGCGCGGGCTCGATCGCTTCTTCGCCGATCTCGGCAAGCGCAAGCGGCTGACCAAGCTGATCGAGCAGATCGACAAGAGCTATGACCGGATCATCCTCGACTGCCCGCCGGGGCTGACCGCGACCAGCGAGCAGGTGATGACCGCCGCCGACGTCATCCTCGTCCCCGTCATCCCCTCCCCGCTTTCGCGGCGTGCGCTCGATATGGTGGTGCGCTTCATCGATCGACAGCCGGGGCGGCATGCGCCGATCCTGCCGATTCACATGATGGTCGACCGCAGGCGCGCCCTCCACCGCGCGGGCATCGAGGCCGAGCCCGACTGGCCGGCGATCCCGATGGCAAGCGCGGTCGAGCAGATGGCGGTGCTGCGCGCGCCGCTAGGCGATTTCGCGCCACGGTCACCGGCGGCAGACGCGTTCACGACTCTATGGCGCGGGATCGAACGGCGGCTGGCGAAGGCGTGAGTTGGATCTCGTCGACCAAACACCGTTCAGGCTGAGTCACTCAACCGACGTCCATCACGCCCATTGCGCAGCGCCGCCGCACAAGTCATTCTGCAGGCCGTGAAGCCGATCGATCCCAACATGCTTCTCCGCGCCTATGCGATCGGCGTGTTTCCGATGGCCGATGCGCGCGACGCCGACGACGTCTATTGGGTCGAGCCCAAGATGCGCGGCGTGATGCCGCTGGACGGCTTCCACCTCTCGCGATCGCTGGCCAAGACGTTGCGGTCTGGGCGCTTCACCGTCACCGCCGATCGCGCCTTCGGGCGGGTCGTCGCGGCCTGCGCCGAGGCGACGGCGCACCGGCCGGGGACGTGGATCAATCACCAGATCGAGACGGCCTGCGCGCAGCTTCACCTCAGCGGCCACGCCCATTCGGTCGAATGCTGGAACGGCGACCGGCTGGTCGGCGGGCTATACGGGATCAGCCTGGGCGGCGCCTTTTTCGGCGAAAGCATGTTCAGCCGCGAGACCGATGCGTCGAAAGTCGCGCTCGCCCATCTCGTCGCGCGCTTGAAGATCGGCGGATTCCGCCTGCTCGACTGCCAGTTCATCACCGATCATCTCGCATCGCTGGGCGCGATCGAGATCACGCGCGATGCCTATGTGGCCTTGCTCGACGAGGCGCTGGGGGTAGGCGAAGGCTTGGTGGCCGGGGCACCCTCGGTCGATTTCGGCGCGCTCGACTCGCGCTTCGCACCGCCCGACGACAGCGATCCGACGCTGACCGTGCCGGGGCCGATATCCGGGTGCGTCATCGCGCAGCTTTTGGGCCAGACATCGTAGATCTGGTGCTCGACGACGTTGAGCGACGGCGATTCCTTGTAGAGCCAGCCCGAGAAGACGCGGCGCCACTTGCTGTCGCTGCCCTCGACATCAAGCTGAACGAACGCCCCGGTCAGCTTCTGCTGCTCCCACGGCGCCGTCGTTTCGCAGGCCCGCAGGCGGACGATGGCGTCTCCGACGCGGATCGCCTGGCCGGGCTTCATCGTCAGATCGCGCCACAGGCCGTTGCGCTTGTTGAGCAGGCCGATGACCGCGACACGCTGGTTCATCGGCGTGGTGCCGCGCGACAATTCAGGCTGAGCGCTGCGGCCGGGCGCGGCGCGCGCGGCGGGGGCATCGTCGCCGACCTCGGTCACTTCGGCGGGCGTTGGCTGGGCTTCGGGCGCGACCGGCTGATCGGCGGCAGGCGCGGCGCTGTTGCCGGACTGGAGCGCGCTTGCCCCTTGCCAGCCCGCCAGCCCGACCAGCAGAGCGACGCCGCCGGCGGCGAGCGCTCGTTTCATGCCGCGTCGGGGCTCCACGCCTCATAATCCCCGGTCGCGGCGGCGCGGTGGCCGCCCCGTTCGAGCGCGCCGGCCGGGCGATAGGCCTGCACCGTACCCGTCAGATTCTGCTCGGGTTCCTTTTCCCACGGCCGGATCGGCGGCAGCGTGGCATCGGGGAGACCCTCGATCGTATTGTGGAGCCAACCATGCCATTCGGGCGGCACGCGGCTGGCGTCGTTCGAGCCCTTGTAGATCACCCAGCGGCGCTTGAAGCCGTTCTGGGCCTTGCGCGCCTCATAATAGACGTTGCCGAGCGAATCCTCGCCCACGCGCTCGCCCTTGCGCCACGTGAACAGCGAGGTGCCGAAGGTGGCGCCGTCCCACCAGGTGAAGATGGTTTTCAAGATGCCCATGCGTGGCCGTTTAGCGCCGCAAAACGGCGCTGTCACCCGCGATCAGCAGCGACATGAAAAACGCAGCCCCGCTTTCAGGCGGGGCGTTCGACACTGACGGCGAGCGGGCCTTTCTTTCCCTCGGCTATACGGGCAACCAGCGGCTGATCGGGCTCGACCTCGATGATCCCGGCCCGGCGCAGCGTTTCCATATGGACGAAGATATCCGTCGCCCCTCCAACGCGAACGAGGAAGCCATAGCCCTTGAGCCGGTTGAACCATTTCACCGTCACGGGTTCAGGCGGTCCCGCCGAATCGAGCAGCGCGATCGGGTCTATACGGTCGCGCGGCTGGGTGAGAAGATCGTGGTCCGGCCCGGTGGCGGTGGACAGATCGAAGCTGATGATCCGGCGTGCCTGCAGCCCGCGGTCGCGCTTGGCAGCGAGGCATTCGACCTTGACGCCTTCGGGCAGACTGCGACGCGCATGATCGCGCAGCACCGAGAAATGGATCAATATGTCGCCCGATCCGTCATCGGCCACCATGAAGCCGAATCCGCGCGTGGCATCGAACCATTTGACCGTGCCGGCATAAAGTTCGAGCACTTCGCTTTCATCGAGCGAAACGCGCGATTCATGTCGCGCGGTGTCATCGACACCCGCATCGAGCAGAAAAGACGCAACTGGTCGATCGTGACTCACGCTGGCCCCCCAACGCCATAATTGTGCCAGCATAGCACGGCTTTTTGCTCAATTTGAAACATTGATTTCGGCCCCGTCCCGATCGTCCTGTTCGGGGACACAACCGGGTTCCGAATCAACAATTTGGCGGGCGATGTCGAAGCCATGCCCGGCGCGGATCATGGCCGCGAGCGCGCGTTCGCGCGCCGGGCGATCGGCCGTCTCGCGCGCAAAGGGGCCGATACGGCGGCGGCGGGCGAAATCGAGCGCCGCGCGCAGCGCGCCGGGCGCCGCCGCCGCGCGCGCCTCGGCGATGTCTGATTCGGCGAGTCCCGCCGCGCGCAGCGACGGTGCGATCCGCCGGTCGCCATAGCCGCGACGCTGGAGCGATGCGGCTCGCGCAAGCGCGAATCCGCGATCGTCGACATAGCCGAGCTCGGCGAAGCGCAGGGCGATCGCGGCGGGATCCGGCTCCCCTTCCCCCGCCCAGCCGCGCTCCGCGAGCTTGCGATCGAGATAGGCGCGCAGCCGCGCCTGCGTGGTCGCATAACGGCCGACATAGTGAAGCGCGAGGCGTTGCAACGCCTCCGTATCAAGCGCCGGCCGGGGCTTTCGGGGAGAGGTTCCGCGCACGCGCCACGATTGTGCCACAGTCGCGTCGTTATTTGAACGTCTCGTTCGCGTTAGTTTAAACTTCTGGACAAACGTCGGCGCACGTCGCACCGGTAAATCCAAGGTGCCGCGCAACGAGCAAAGAAGGGCAAGCGGTGCTGGACGCGCTTGAAGCCAAATCGACACTGGGGTCGTACCAAAAAGATATGACGATCATGTTGCCCACGCCGTCTGATGACGGCCTGCCGCGGCGTTACGCGGATTTCGACACGCTTGGCGACGCGCTTGACTATGCGGCACGGGGTGAACGCGGGTTCAACTTCCACGACGCGCGTGGGACGCTGACGCGGCCCTATCCGTTCGCCGAGCTGCGCGCCGACGCGATCCTCGACGCGCAGCGCCTTATCGCGCGTGGAATCAAGCCCGGCGACCGCATCGCGCTGATCGCCGAGACGGGCGCCGATTTCGCGGCGCTGTTCTTCGGCGCGGTCTATGCCGGCGCATGGCCGGTGCCATTGCCCCTGCCCACCTCGTTCGGCGGCGCCGCAGCCTATGTCGACCAGCTCAAGGTACAGCTCGCGAGCTGCGATCCGGTGATGCTGCTCTATCCGGCGGAGCTGGCGCAGATGGCGAGCGACGCGGCCATGCAGGCCGGGGTCGACGGCGTGTCCTACGAGGATTTCGGCGCGCTCGACGCGCCCGAGGCGGCGCTGCCCGCGCAGAATCCCGACGACATCGCCTATCTGCAATATTCGAGCGGATCGACGCGCTTCCCGCACGGCGTGGCCGTGACGCACCGCGCGCTGCTCAACAATCTCGCCGCGCATTCGCACGGCATGGCGGTGGCCGACGGCGACCGCTGCGTCTCCTGGCTGCCCTGGTATCACGATATGGGGCTGGTGGGCTGCATGCTCTCCCCCGTCGCCAATCAGGTGTCGACCGACTATCTGAAGACCGAGGATTTCGCGCGGCGCCCGCTCGCCTGGCTCGACATGATCAGTCGCAATCCGGGCACCACCCTCTCCTATTCGCCGACCTTCGGTTACGACATCTGCGCGCGGCGCATGTCGAGCCAGACGCGCGCGTCGGATCGCTTCGACCTGTCGCGCTGGCGCGTGGCGGGCAATGGCGCGGACATGATCCGCCCCGACGTGATGCAGGCCTTCGTCGATGCCTTTGCCGACGCCGGCTTCAAGGCAACTGCCTTCCTGCCGAGCTACGGGCTGGCCGAGGCGACGCTGGCCGTCTCGATCATGCCGCCGGGCGAAGGCATCGTCGTTGAGCTGGTCGAGGAAACACTGCTTTCGGGCGCCGGCGCCGACACCGATCGCCCGCAGCGCTATCGTTCGATCGTCAATTGCGGCGTCCCCGTGCGCGACATGCTCGTCGAGATCCGCGAGGAAGACGGCACGCCGCTCCCCGAAAAGGCGATCGGCAAGGTCTGGTGCAAGGGCCCGTCGGTCATGGTCGGCTATTTCCGCGACCAGGAGGCGACCGACGCCTGCCTCGTCGACGGTTGGCTCGATACCGGCGACATGGGCTATATGTCGGGCGGCTACATGTACATCGTCGGCCGCGCCAAGGACATGATCATCATCAACGGCCGCAACCACTGGCCGCAGGATATCGAATGGGCGGTCGAGCAGCTACCCGGCTTCAAGGCCGGCGACATCGCCGCCTTCGCGATCACCACGCCGGGCGGCGAGGAAACGCCGGCCGTGCTCGTCCAGTGCCGCACCTCGGACCCCGAGGAGCGCGCGCGGCTGCGCGACCAGATCCGCGACAAGGTGCGTTCGATCACCGGCATGAACTGCGTCGTCGAGCTAGTGCCGCCGCGCACGCTGCCCCGCACCAGCTCAGGCAAGCTCAGCCGGGCCAAGGCGCGCAACCTGTATCTGTCGGGCGAGATCCAGCCTTACGATCTCGCGGCCTGAGCCGCCCCGGGGCCGCCGCCGTTTGTAAACAGGCATTGAGCGCGCCGCTTACGGATCGCTAACCTCCTTCGGATAGAAGGGAGGCGTGAGTAAGCGTCCCTCAGCCAGTTCGAGCGCCCAAGGCATTGGGTGGCGGCCGATTTTCGGTTTCCCCGACCGTGGTGGAACCGACTACAGCCATGTCCGTGCGGCGCAGCTTGCCGCCGTCCAGCAATATGGCCGGACAAGATTGTTCGGCGAGATGCTGGCCGCGACTGTCCTCATCCTCGTGCTTGCCAAGCATGTGCCGCTGCCGACGCTCGGCGCCTGGTTCGCCGTGGCGACGATCGTCTCGCTGCTCGGCGCCGTAACGCGGCTGCGGCGCGACGAACTCAGCGCAAGCACCGCGACGCCGCGCGAGTTGCACGGCGAAACGCTCCACGCCCTCGCGCTCGGTGCGGTCTGGGCGGCCCCGCCCCTGCTTTTCGCAGGCCTTGGCGGGATCGAGGCGCAGCTCGGCCTGTGGACCATCGCCTTCGCGCTGATGGCGGGCACCGCGCTGCTGCTGTCACCATTGCCGCTCGGCACGATCATCTTCCTGTCGCTCGTCGGCGGGTCAAGCGCCTGGACAATGTTCAGCATGGGGATGCCGAGCATGGGCATTGCCGGGCTGGCGCTGACCTTCATGCTGATCGCCGCAACGATCGCCAATGGCCGCGCCTTCATCGCGCACCGATCGGCCGAGCGTGCGCTGGCCGAAAAGGATGAGGTCGTCAGCCTGCTGCTCCGCGAGTTCGAGGATGGCGACGCCGACTGGCTGTGGCAGATCGATGCATCAAAGAGCCTGACGCATGTCTCCCCGCGTCTCGCCTTCGCGCTGGGTGAGGAAGCGATGGCGCTCGAAGGCCGGCCGTTCCTCCAGATGCTCGCCGGCGACAGCTGGGAAACGGGCAATTTCTCCGCCCCGCTCCGCAGTTTCGCCGAGAAGCTGAAGAAGCGCGAGGCGTTCAGCGACATCATCCTGCCGGTGACGATCGGCGGCGAGACGCGCTGGTGGGAAATGTCGGCAAGCCCGCGCTACGACGATCGCGGCAGCTTCCTCGGCTTCCGCGGCGTCGGATCGGACGTGACCGCCGAGCGCCACTCGGCCGACAAGATCAACCGCATGGCGCGTTTCGATACGCTGACCGGCCTGCCCAACCGCCTGCAGGTGACCGAGGCGCTGGGATCGGCGATGGCCGACGCCGATAAATGGCGCACGCGCTGCGCCTTCATGATGATCGACCTCGATCGCTTCAAGGCGGTGAACGATACGCTTGGCCACCCCGTGGGCGACCGGCTGCTGAGCCGGGTGTCCGAACGCCTGCGCTCGCTGATGTCGGACAATGAGCTGTGCGGACGGCTGGGCGGCGACGAATTCGGCGTGGTGGTGCGCGATGCGTCTGACAGCGGCCGGCTCGAAAGGCTGGCACGGCGGATCATCGAGGAATTGTCGCGCCCCTATGAGGTCGACACGCACACGCTTTATATCGGCGCCAGCGTCGGCACCGCGATCGGCCCGCGCGACGGACGCTCGGTCGAGACGCTGATCCGCTCCGCCGACCTCGCACTCTATCGCTCGAAGGACGCCGGCGGCGGCACCTACCATGCCTATGAGCCGCAGCTTCATGTCCATGCCGAGGAACGGCGCGTGCTCGAAATCGCGCTGCGCAAGGCGCTCGAGCGCGGCGAGCTCTATCTCAACTACCAGCCCGTCGTCTCGGCCGAGGGCGGTTCTGTCGAGAGCTTCGAGGCGCTGCTGCGCTGGCACAATCCCGAACTGGGCAATGTCTCGCCCGCCAAGTTCGTGCCGGTGGCGGAGGAAGCGCGGTTGATCGCGCCGATTGGCGAATGGGTGCTGCGCACCGCCTGCCAGGAAGCGATGAGCTGGCCCTCGCAGGTGCGGATCGCGGTCAACGTCTCGGCAGACCAGCTTGCGGACCCCAATTTCGTATCCTGCGTGATTTCAGCGCTGTCGCACAGCGGCCTCCCTGCTCACCGGCTGGAGATCGAGGTGACCGAAAGCGTGTTCATGCGTGAAGGCACGGTGGCGGTTCAGGTACTCCAGCAGCTGATCGACCTTGGCGTCAGGCTGTCGCTCGACGATTTCGGCACCGGCTATTCGTCGCTCGGCTATCTGAGCCGCACCAAATTCTCGACGATCAAGGTCGATCGCAGCTTCGTGCAGGGCGCGTCGCGCAACGTGCCGGAAAATATCGCGATCATCCGCGCAGTGGTGGCGCTGGCCGACAGCCTGGGGATGGCGACGACGGCCGAGGGCGTGGAGACCGAGGAAGAGCTGACTATGATCCGCCGCCTGGGCTGCCGCAAGGTGCAGGGCTATCTGTTCGGCCGCCCGATGCCTGCCGAGGACGCGCGCGCGTTATTCAACCCCGGACGATCGGCGGTCGCCTGATTTTCGGTTAAGCGCAGAGGACGGGCCTTGCGCCTTCGCTTCGCTGCCGCTAAGTCGCCGGCTCTCCGCACCGGAGGAGTGTAGCTCAGTTGGTAGAGCATCGGTCTCCAAAACCGAGGGCCGTGGGTTCGAGTCCCTCCACTCCTGCCATGCTTCAAGCAAGATTGCGGAAAGCGACATAGGCGAAAACAGCAGCGGCCGGCTTATATCCGGCCCTTGCGCGCCTATATCTAAAGTCATATAGGGCGCGGATTCGGAAAATCGGTCTTCGTCGCACCGGTCCCAAGGAACGGACAGGGCGGCTTTGACCCCGATTTCCGGCGTTTGACGAGCAAGGACGACTGTCGTGGCTAAGGCGAACTTCATCAGCAACATCCCGCAATTCATCAATCAGGTGAAGGCGGAGACCGCGAAGGTCGTGTGGCCCACCGGCCGCGAGACGATGATGACCACCCTGATGGTGATCATCATGACGACCGTGCTGGGGCTGTTCTTCTTCGGCGTCGATCACTTCTACAGCATGATCGTGCGCTCGCTGCTGTCGCTCGCCGCCTGATCGATCGAAAGGTAGAACCGGACCCAATGTCCCGCTGGTACATCATCCACGCCTATTCGGGCTTCGAGAACAAGGTCCGCGATTCGATCGTGACCGAGGCCACGCGCCTTGGCCTCGACGCGCTGGTCGATTCGGTCGAAGTGCCCACTGAGACCGTGACCGAAGTCCGCCGCGGCAAGAAGGTGCAGTCGGAGCGGAAGTTCTTCCCCGGCTACGTCCTCGCCAAGCTCGAGATGAACGACGACGTCTATCACCTGGTGAAGAACACGCCGAAGGTGACGGGCTTCCTCGGTTCGTCGGGCAAGCCCCAGCCGATCACCGAGGCCGAGGCCGCGCGCATCCTGAACACCAAGGAAGAAGCCGCCGCCGCGCCGAAGCACAAGATCAAGGTCGATTACGAGATCGGCGATTCGGTCAAGGTGCTGGACGGCCCGTTCGCCAGTTTCAACGGCGTGGTCGAGGAACTGGATTTCGACCGCAGCCGCGTGAAGGTGTCGGTGTCGATCTTCGGTCGTGCCACCCCGGTCGAGCTGGAGTTCGAGCAGGTCGAACGTTCCAAGTAATTCCGGTTCGCAACCGGATGTCCCGCGGGAGGCAGCTTGCTGCCGTCAGAACCGCTAAACTTGAAAGAGAGTGAGTAGATGGCCAAGAAAATTACCGGCTATATCAAGCTGCAGGTGCCGGCCGGCGCCGCCAACCCGTCGCCCCCGATCGGCCCTGCCCTGGGTCAGCGCGGCGTCAACATCATGGAATTCTGCAAGGCGTTCAACGCCGCGACCGGCGACCTTGAAAAGGGTGCGCCGATCCCGACCGTGATCACCGTCTATGCGGACCGCAGCTTCTCGTTCGAGACGAAGACCCCGCCTGCCACCTTCCTCATCAAGAAGGCGATCAACCTGAAGTCGGGCTCGAAGGAGCCAGGCAAGACGGTTGCCGGCAAGATCAAGCGCTCGCAGCTCGCCGAGATCGCCCAGGTCAAGATGAAGGACCTGAACGCGAACGACATCGACGCCGCGACGAAGATCATCGAAGGCAGCGCCCGCGCGATGGGCCTCGAAGTGGTGGAGGGCTGAACCAATGGCATTCGTGAGCAAGAAGGCGAAGAAGCTCGCCACGACCATCGACCGTGAGAAGCTGCACGGCGTCGACGAGGCGATCGCGCTGGTGAAGGCCAATGCCACGTCGAAGTTCGACGAGACCGTCGAGGTCGCGCTGAACCTGGGCGTCGATCCCCGCCACGCCGACCAGATGGTCCGCGGCGTCGTCACCCTGCCCAAGGGCACCGGCAAGACCGTTCGCGTCGGCGTGTTCGCCCGCGGCGCGAAGGCCGAGGAAGCGACTGCGGCGGGCGCCGACGTCGTGGGTGCCGAGGATCTCCTGGAGATCGTCCAGGGCGGCAAGATCGAGTTCGATCGCTGCATCGCGACCCCGGACATGATGGGCCTCGTCGGCCGCCTCGGCAAGGTGCTGGGCCCCAAGGGCCTGATGCCGAACCCGAAGCTGGGCACTGTGACGATGAACGTCGCCGAGGCCGTCAAGGCCGCCAAGGGCGGTCAGGTCGAATACCGCGTCGAGAAGGCCGGCATCATCCATTCGGGCATCGGCAAGGCGTCGTTCCCGGCGGAAGACCTGCGCGCCAACTTCGACGCGCTGGTCGATGCCGTGATCAAGGCGAAGCCGACGGGCGCCAAGGGCAAATATGTCCGCAAGGTCGCCCTGAGCTCGTCGATGGGCCCGGGCATCAAGGTCGACACGGCCGAGGTCGCTGGCGCCTGATCGGCACTACGACCGCAAGGAAATGAGGGGTCGGAGCGCAAGCTCCGGCCCCTTTTTCTTGCCCCGCCAAGCCTGCATATCAATTGTATGCAATATCATTGATTGCATACATATCTTGTGCAATGGTCCGCGCCGACGTCGCTGCCGTCACGCGGGGAGTCGGAAAACAGGACGCCAAGACGCGCCAGCAAGGCCAGCCAAAGCACGGGAGAGAGAAGCCATGAAGGGGATCGTCAGTCTATGCGCCGTCGCGGCGGCGCTCAGCGCCGCCTGCCCGGCATCCGCGCAGTTTCTTGGCAAGGAAGACATGCCGGTGACCGCGCCCAAGGTCGCCGAAGAATATTGGTCGGCCAAGCCCGCCAAGCCGACGCCCTATGTCGCGCCCAACAAGGTCCACTGGAAGCTGTCCGAGATACTGGCCGCGCACCGCGGACAGAGCGACTGGGTGCAGCCGATCATCCGCAATCGCGAGCAGGACGCCGACTATATCTCGCTCGGCACCGGTAAGAAGACCAAGCCGAAATTCTACGCCGACGACCGCGTCGTATGGATCGTGCAGGACGGTGTGATGAAAGTGACGATCGAGGGCGTCGAGCCCTTCGTCGCCACCAAGGGCTTCATGGTCAGCGTTCCCTTCCGTCATGTCTATTCGATCGAGACGGTAGGCGACAAACCCTCGCTGCGCTTCGAGGTCCGCCAGGCGGGATCACCGCCACTCTTTCCTTCGACAGTGGCGCCCGATCCCTTCCCTGGCCGCACCTATGTGAAGGTCACCGGGTCGCCCGGGCCGGCCAAGGACCGCGACAGCAACCCCACCTATGTCGACTTCTTCAAGGAAGTGGCGAAGGGCGACCAGACCTATAGCGGCAAGTTCGTGTGGGACGATCATTTCACGTCCAACATCCTGCGCGGCAAGGGCGCGGCGGTGCCCCCGGCAACCAACAAGGGCCATTTCCACGTCGACTGGACCGAGTTCTGGTTCATCATGGAAGGCAAGATCGGCTACCAGATCGAGGGCTTCCCCTATTTCGTCGCCGACGCGGGCGATATCGTGACCGCGGCACAGGGCCGCTGGCACCGCGCAGGCAACGACCCAAGCGCACCGATGTCGACCCGCATCCCCTTCAACCCGCGCCCGGTGATCCTCCACAATTTCGAGCCGGCGCACTGAGTTCCCCCCGAGGAGCGGATCCAGATCCGGTTCCGCTCCTCCTCGCCCCCGAAAACTTGACTTCCCCGCGCATCCCGCTATGAGCGCCCGCTTGCCGGATGGGCTTTGTCCGCCCGGCATTCCGTCCGAGACAGCGGGTGGAGGGAATATGCCCTCCTTAATCTCCCGCCTAGACGGGGAAAGTTTCCTGAGGCGGCGGCATGACCGTGCGCCTCCTGACAGGCTGACAAGCCTCCGATCATCGGGGCCGTCGGTCGAGCCTTCCCCACGGACATAAAGTACCCCTCGGCGGATGTCCCGCCGGGGCAACGTGGAGAATGGCATGGATCGAGCTCAAAAGTCCGAGCTGGTTTCCGAGCTGAACAGCACCTTCTCCGAGGTCGGCGTGGTGGTCGTCACCCGCAACCTCGGTCTCACCGTCGCGCAGTCGACGGCACTGAGGACGAAGATGCGCGAGGCCGGTGCCAGCTACAAGGTGGCCAAGAATCGACTCGCCAAGATCGCGATTGAGGGCACGCCCTATGCCGGGATCGGTGACATGCTCACCGGCCCGACTGCCATCGCCGCGTCCACCGATCCGGTGGCCGCTGCAAAGGTGGTCGTCGAGTTCGCCAAATCGAACGACAAGTTCGAGATCGTCGGCGGCTCGATGGGGGATACCGTCCTCGACGTGAACGGCGTGAAGGCGCTCGCCTCGCTGCCGTCGCTCGACGAACTGCGCGCCAAGATTGTGGGCCTCGTTCAGGCGCCCGCAACCAAGGTCGTCCAGGTCGTGCAGGCGCCGGCTGGCCAGCTTGCACGCATCTTTGGCGCTTATGCCGCCAAGGACGCTGCCTGATTTTTATCTGACAACCCCGATTTGATCTGGAGAATTTACAATGGCTGATCTCAACAAGCTCGTCGACGAACTGTCGTCGCTGACCGTCATCGAAGCCGCCGACCTCGCCAAGCTGCTCGAAGAGAAGTGGGGCGTTTCGGCTGCTGCTGCCGTCGCCGTCGCCGCTCCGGCCGGTGGCGCGGGCGCCGGTGCCCCGGCTGCCGAAGAGAAGACCGACTTCGACGTGATCCTCACCGGCGACGGTGGCAAGAAGATCAACGTCATCAAGGAAGTCCGCGCGATCACCGGCCTGGGCCTGACCGAGGCGAAGGCCCTGGTCGAGTCGGCTCCGAAGGCGATCAAGGAAGGCGTCAACAAGGACGAGGCCGAGAAGCTCAAGAAGCAGCTCGAGGAAGCCGGCGCGACCGTCGAACTCAAGTAAGCCTCCGCTGCTTGGCCCTGCCCCGGCCTCGCCGGGACGGGACGAAAGAAAGGGCGGCTCCCGCTATGGGGGCCGCCCTTTTCCGTTTCAGGCCTCTCCCTTTCTGGCGGAGCGAGCGCCCCTGCCCGGCTCAGGCATCCTCGAGGACGCGCGGCTTCCTTGCAGGCCGACTGCGCTTAAGGTGCGCGAACAGCGGATCGTCGCTGATCGCCGGCCCTTCTCGCTTTTCGCTGAACAGCGGATCGACGGGCTTGGAAGCAACCGTGCGACGCTCGTGGAACAGCGGATCGACCGGGCGCTCGATGCTATCGGCGCGGCGGCGCTTGAACAGCGGGTCGGCCGCGCATGCCGTCGGGGCGACAATCATCGGCGGTTCGACATTTTCAGCCGTATCGCGGCGGCGACGCGCGAACAGGAAGGCGACCAGCCCCGCAAGGACAACCAGCACGGCACCCATCGCGATCGCGGTCATGCCCTGCGCATTGTTCGCGACCGGCGCGGGCGACTGAGCCGCGACAGGCGGCGCCAGCGGTTCCGCGGCCACGGCCGGCGCCGGCGCCGGCGCAACGACAGGCGGCGGCTCGAGGGCGACCGGGGCAGCCGCCGGCACGGCAGGGGCGACAGGCGCCGCCGCGCGGCGGATCGGCGTGCTGCGCGCCGTCGGCTTCGACGCGGGCCTGACATCCGTGAAGGCGATCGGCGGCGGCGCGACGCGCTCGACGCTTTCCGTCGGCGGCGCAGGCGGGGTGGCCTGCATCACCGGTTCGGCGGGCGTGGCCACTGGTGGCGCTACGACCATGGGGGCCGTGGGCGCCGCCATGACAGGCGCCGTTGCCGGCGCAGGAATATCCTGCGCAAACAAAGCGGTGGAAGGAAGCGCGGTGGCCGCAAGCAACACGGCGACGACGCGGTGGGCGGGTTTCTTGTGCTTCGTCATAACGAGACAAGAATGGCCGCCCGGCTATTTCGGGCGCAGCGAAGGCCGGATTCTGCGTCCGGCCGTTCGCCTTCATCGGCCAGTTGACGAAATCGGGGTGCCGATCAGGCCGGAACCCAGTTGCCGTGGAAGCCCGGCGGCACGCGGTGGGGGATATGGATGACTGCCTGCGGATCGCCTTCGAAATCGTCGGCATTGAGGATCTGCAGCTCGGTCGTCTCGCGGTTCATGTCGATGACGAGGCCGATCAGCCAGCCGTCATCTTCTGCCTCGCCGCCCGGGCGTTCGACGAAGACGAACTCGCCGGGATGACGGCCAGGACCGAAATCGTGGATCGCGACCTCGCCGCTTTCCACGTCGGTGCGGAGCAGCCTCGTATCGTTGATCGACAGTTCGCCGGCCACGCCATTGGGAAGCGCCATGCTGTAGAGCCAGCGATAGGGCTTGCCCGTGCGGCGCTCGTCATAGCGCGGGAATTCCTGCGGGTGATCGTGCAGCACCTTGCGATCGACGCGGCGTGCGACGGGATCGATCGTCCAGCGCTCGAGCCGCGAAGCCGGCGAGTCAGGGCCGTTGTAGCTTTCGGCGAACATCGTCTCGTGCGCGACGACGTCCATCACCACGCGGCCGTCGGGCAGATCGAAGGCATTGCCCGGGTGGAAGACATAGCAGGGATCGACATCGCACCAGACGACGTCCTCGCCACTGTCGCCGCGCCCGAGCAGGCCGACGCGCGCCCGATGCGCCTTGTTCCAGACATAGGGGAAGCGATGCCCCGCGATCACCGACTTCATCGAGAAGGTCACGGGCAGATCGAGGATGACGACACGGCTGGCGGTGAGCGCGCAGTCATGGATGCTTGGCCCGTCGGATACCGCGATCGGCTCCTGCCGGATCACGCGCGCTTCGCTGTCGACGACGACATGCCAGACGCGATCGTGCGTCATTGCGTCATAGGTTATCGCGTGCATCTCACCGGTCAGCGGGCAATGATGCGGGTGCGCCGAGAAAGGCACGTTAAGCGTGCCGTCGAAAGGATTATGCGCGACCGTATCCAGCCCGTCGGAAAGCTCGACGGGATTGCCTCCCGCCTCGACGATCGCCCAGGTGCGGCCGGCGATGCCGACGATATTGGTATTGGCATTGTCCGAGAGCTGGCTGCGCTTGCCCGGTGCGCGCGGCTCGCCCAGCGCGTCGCTGACCGCGTTCGAGCGGATCCAGCGATTGCGATACCAGAGCGCCTTGCCGCCCTGGACGCGCACGCCATGCGCCATGCCGTCGCCGGTGAACCAGTGATAGGCAGCCGGATTGGGCGGCGTCACGGGGTTGGGCCCGATGCGGAGATAGCGGCCGTCGAGCGATGCGGGGATGCTGCCCTCGACGCGGAGATCGGCGATCGTCTCCTCACTGGTCATCGGCGTATGGATGCCGGTCAGGAAGATGTTGGGCCCGTCGTCGCGCATCCGCGAGCGATTATAGTCGGCGACTTTCTCGATACCCTTGCCGACGACCGAACGGATCGCGGTTTCGATAGTGCTTGCCATCTTCCATCTCCACTTGCGCCATGACGCGACTCGATGTTTACAGTGACAACATGAGCGAAGATGATAACAGTGTCAACATTGGGCGCAGGGCCACCTATCACCACGGCGATCTGCGCGCCGCGCTGGTCGACGCCGGGCTGGCGATGCTGGATGAAAAGCCGGTCGAGGAGATCAGCCTGCGCGAGATTGCGCGCCGCGTCGGCGTGAGCGCGACGGCGGTCTACCGGCATTTCCCCGACAAGCAGGCGCTGCTTTCCGCCATGGCGCATGAGGGTATGGAGGCGCTCGGCCGCGCGCAGCGGGTGGCGCACGAGGCGGCCGGCGGCGGCGGTACGGGTTTCGCCGCGAGCGGCGCGACCTATGTCCGCTTCGCGGTCGAGAACCCGGCATTGTTCCGCCTCGTCTTCACCTCTGCCCCCACGGTATCGCTGGTCGACCTGACGCCCGACAAGATGGGTACGGCAATGCGTGGCCTGCGCGACGATATCGCCCGCCTTCTCCCCCCCGACCTTCCCGAAGCCGAACGGCGCGCCGCCGCGCTTCACGCATGGTCGCTGGTTCACGGACTAGCTATGCTGATCCTCGACGGACAGATCGCCTATGATGCAGCCGAGGTCGAACGGATCATCCATGCATTTCCGAGCTGACGAAATTTAGTGTCCCTCCCCCATTTGACACTTCACGACCCCAATCCTATATCCGGCCCATCACCACAGCCTCTCGGGACATGGGACGCCGTCGCGCAGCGGCCCGCAAGAATGGATTGGCTGGGGTTTCGAGACGCCAGGAGCTGCAGTTTTCCTTGATCGCCTGATCGGAAAGCCTGCGGCTTTTTGCGTCTTTCTGCGTGCCCGATATTCGAACCACGAGGCGAATCACACCCATGGCGACCAAGGCAGTTTCCGCCCCCCAGAGCAGCGGCACCGCGAAGCGGCGCATCCGCAAGGTCTTCGGCAACATCCACGAAGTGGTGCAGATGCCGAACCTGATCGAGGTCCAGCGCGAGAGCTATGAGCAGTTCCTGCGTTCCGACCCTGCCGTCGGCTATGTCTCCGGGCTGGAAAAGACCCTGCGTTCGGTCTTCCCGATCCGCGACTTCGCCGGCACCGCCGAGCTGGACTTCGTCCATTACGAGCTGGAATCGCCCAAGTTCGACGTCGAGGAATGCCGTCAGCGCGGCATCACCTATGCCGCCCCGATGCGCGTCACGCTGCGCCTGATCGTGTTCGAGGTGGATCCCGATACGGAAACCCGTTCGGTCCTCGATATCAAGGAGCAGGACGTCTACATGGGCGACATGCCGCTCATGACCGAGAACGGCACCTTCTTCATCAACGGCACCGAGCGCGTCATCGTCTCGCAGATGCACCGTTCGCCGGGCGTGCTGTTCGATCACGACCGCGGCAAGACCCATGCGTCGGGCAAATATCTCTTCGCCGCGCGCGTCATCCCCTATCGCGGTTCGTGGCTGGACTTCGAGTTCGACGCCAAGGACATCGTCAACGTCCGCATCGACCGCAAGCGCAAGCTGCCGGTCACGGCGCTGCTCTATGCCCTCGGCCTGAACAGCGAGGAAATCCTCAACCACTTCTACAAGACGGTCACCTGGATCCGCGGCGAAGGCGGCTGGCAGGTGCCTTACATCGCCGAGAACTGGCGCGGCCAGAAGCCGCTGTTCGACGTGGTCGACGGCAAGTCGGGCGAAGTGATCTTCCCCGCGGGCCAGAAGGTCAGCCCGCGCGCCGCCAACAAGGCGGCCAAGGACGGCCTCGAGACGCTGCTGATCCCGACCGAGGAAATCTTCGGCCGCTATTCGGCGCTCGACCTGATCAACGAGGCAACGGGCGAGATCTATATCGAGGCGGGTGACGAGGTTTCGGCCGACAATCTCGAGGCGCTCGACAAGGCGGGCATCGACCGTCTGGAGCTGCTCGACATCGACCATGTCAACACCGGCCCGTGGATCCGCAACACGCTGAAGGCCGACAAGGCCGAGGACCGCGACCATGCGCTGTCCGACATCTACCGCGTCATGCGCCCCGGCGAGCCGCCGACGCGCGAGACGGCGGAAGCGCTGTTTGCCGGCCTGTTCTTCGATCCCGAGCGCTATGACCTTTCGGCCGTCGGCCGCGTGAAGCTCAACATGCGCCTCGACCTCGACGCGCCGGATACGGTCACGACGCTGCGCACCGAGGATATCCTCGCCGTGGTCAAGACCCTCGTCGACCTGAAGGACGGCAAGGGCGAGATCGACGACATCGACAATCTCGGCAACCGCCGTGTGCGCTCGGTGGGCGAGCTGCTCGAGAACCAGTATCGCGTCGGCCTGCTCCGCATGGAACGCGCGGTGAAGGAGCGCATGAGCTCGGTCGACGTGTCGACCGTCATGCCCAACGACCTGATCAACGCGAAGCCCGCGGTCGCCGCGGTGCGCGAGTTCTTCGGCTCGTCGCAGCTATCGCAGTTCATGGACCAGACCAACCCGCTCTCCGAAGTGACGCACAAGCGTCGCGTCTCGGCGCTCGGGCCGGGCGGCCTCACCCGCGAGCGCGCGGGCTTCGAGGTCCGCGACGTCCATCCGACCCACTATGGCCGCATCTGCCCGATCGAAACGCCGGAAGGCCCGAACATCGGCCTGATCAACTCGCTGTCGACCTTCGCGCGCGTCAACAAGTACGGCTTCATCGAGACGCCGTATCGCAAGGTCATCGACGGCAAGGTGACCAACGAGGTCGTCTATCTGTCGGCGATGGAAGAGCAGAAGCATACCGTCGCGCAGGCTTCGGCCGAGACGGACGCCGAAGGCCGCTTCACCGAGGAACTGGTCTCGGCGCGTCAGGCGGGCGAGTTCCTGATGGCGCTGCCCGACCAGATCACGCTGATGGACGTCAGCCCCAAGCAGCTGGTGTCGGTCGCGGCCTCGCTCATTCCCTTCCTGGAGAATGACGACGCCAACCGCGCGCTCATGGGCTCGAACATGCAGCGCCAGGCGGTGCCGCTGGTCAAGGCCGAGGCGCCGTTCGTCGGCACCGGCATGGAAGAGACGGTTGCGCGCGATTCGGGCGCCGCCATCTCGGCCCGCCGCGCCGGCATCGTCGACCAGGTCGATGCGTCGCGCATCGTCATCCGCGCGACCGGCGAAGTCGATGCCGGCAAGTCGGGCGTCGACATCTACACGCTGATGAAGTTCCAGCGTTCCAACCAGTCGACGTGCATCAACCAGCGTCCGCTGGTGAAGGTGGGCGACGTGGTCAATGTCGGCGACGTCATCGCCGACGGCCCGTCGACCGAGCTGGGCGAACTGGCGCTGGGCCGCAACAGCCTCGTCGCGTTCATGCCCTGGAACGGCTACAACTATGAGGACTCGATCCTCATTTCCGAGCGCATCGTGAAGGACGACGTATTCACGTCGATCCATATCGACGAGTTCGAGGTGATGGCCCGCGACACCAAGCTGGGGCCGGAGGACATCACCCGCGACATCCCGAACGTCGGCGAGGAAGCGCTGCGCAACCTCGACGAGGCGGGCATCGTCTATATCGGTGCCGAGGTGGAGCCGGGCGACATCCTGGTCGGCAAGATCACCCCCAAGGGTGAATCGCCGATGACCCCGGAAGAAAAGCTGCTTCGCGCGATCTTCGGCGAAAAGGCGAGCGACGTGCGCGACACCTCGCTGCGTCTGCCCCCGGGCGTCGCCGGCACGATCGTCGACGTGCGCGTGTTCAACCGCCACGGCATCGACAAGGACGAGCGCGCGATGGCGATCGAGCGCGAGGAGATCGACCGCCTTGCCAAGGACCGCGAGGACGAGCGCGGCATCCTCAACCGCGCCACCTGGTCGCGGCTGAAGGACATGCTGATCGGCCAGGTCGCGGCATCGGCGCCGAAGGGCATCAAGAAGGGCAGTGACATCACCGAGGAGCTTCTCGGCGAAGTCGAGCGCCACGAGTGGTGGAAGTTCGCCGTCGCCGACGACGCGCGTCAGGCCGACCTTGAGGCGGTGAAGGCGCAGTATGACGAGGCGGTGAAGCTGATCAACGAGAAGTTCGAGGATCGGCGCGAGAAGCTGGAGCGCGGCGACGAGCTGCCCCCCGGCGTGCTCAAGATGGTCAAGGTATTCGTCGCGGTGAAGCGTAAGCTGCAACCGGGCGACAAGATGGCCGGCCGCCACGGCAACAAGGGCGTCATCAGCCGCATCCTGCCGGTCGAGGACATGCCTTTCCTTGAGGACGGCACCCCCGTCGACCTCGTGCTCAACCCGCTGGGCGTGCCTTCACGCATGAACGTCGGGCAGATCTTCGAGACCCATCTCGGCTGGGCCGCGCGCGGCCTGGGCAAGCAGGTCTCCGAGGCGCTCGACCAGTGGCGCGAAGCCAATCCGAACCCGACCGCGGGCGCGATGCCCGAGGCGGTGAAGGACCGGCTCAAGACGATCTACGGCGATCATTATGTCGCCGAGATCGAGGCGCGCGACGGCGAGCAGATCGTCGAGCTGGCCGAAAATCTGCGCTCGGGCATTCCGATGGGCACTCCGGTGTTCGACGGCGCGCGCGAAGCCGACGTTTCGGACATGCTGGAGCTAGCGGGTCTCGCAACCTCGGGCCAGTCGGACCTGTTCGACGGGCGCACGGGCGACAAGTTCGACCGCAAGGTGACCGTCGGCATCATCTACATGCTGAAGCTGCACCACCTGGTCGACGACAAGATCCACGCGCGTTCGATCGGCCCCTACTCGCTCGTCACCCAGCAGCCGCTGGGCGGCAAGGCGCAGTTCGGCGGCCAGCGCTTCGGCGAAATGGAGGTGTGGGCGCTCCAGGCCTATGGCGCCGCCTACACGCTGCAGGAGATGCTGACGGTGAAGTCCGACGACGTCGTCGGCCGCACCAAGGTCTACGAAGCGATCGTCAAGGGCGACGACACGTTCGAGGCGGGCATTCCGGAGAGCTTCAACGTTCTCGTCAAGGAAATGCGCTCGCTGGGCCTCAACGTCGAGCTGAAGAGCCTCGACGAGGAGGACGACGGTCTGGCCGAGGCGGCGGAATAAGGGTTCGGGCGCCGTCCTGACGGGCGGCGCTCCCCTTCCCTTCCGCGCAGAGATTTACCCTCCAGAGGGATAAAGAAATGAACGAACTGACCAACTTCGCCAATCCGGTGGCCAAGCCGGAGACCTTCGACCAGATCCAGATCGGCATCGCTTCCCCCGAGCGCATCCGGTCGTGGAGCTTCGGCGAGATCAAGAAGCCCGAGACGATCAACTACCGCACGTTCAAGCCCGAGCGTGACGGCCTGTTCTGCGCGCGCATCTTCGGTCCGATCAAGGACTATGAGTGCCTGTGCGGCAAGTATAAGCGCATGAAATACAAGGGCATCGTGTGCGAGAAGTGCGGCGTCGAGGTCACCGTCTCGAAGGTCCGCCGCGAGCGCATGGGCCATATCGAGCTGGCCGCGCCGGTCGCGCACATCTGGTTCCTGAAGTCGCTGCCCTCGCGCATCGGCCTGCTGCTCGACATGCAGCTCAAGCAGCTTGAGCGCGTCCTCTACTTCGAAGCCTATATCGTGATCGAGCCGGGCCTGACCCCGCTCGAGAAGTATCAGCTCCTCACCGAGGACGAGCTGCTCGAGGCGCAGGACGAATATGGCGAAGACGCCTTCTCCGCCGGCATCGGCGCCGAAGCCGTCCGCACCATGCTCGAGAGCCTCGATCTCGAGGGCGAGCGCAAGCAACTTCTGGAAGAGCTGGCGACGACCAAGTCGGAGCTGAAGCCCAAGAAGATCATCAAGCGCCTGAAGGTCGTCGAGAGCTTCATCGATTCGGGCAACCGTCCCGAATGGATGATCCTCGAGGTCATCCCGGTCATCCCGCCCGAGCTGCGCCCGCTGGTGCCGCTGGACGGCGGCCGCTTCGCGACCTCGGACCTCAACGACCTGTATCGCCGTGTCATCAACCGCAACAATCGTCTGAAGCGGCTGATGGAGCTGCGCGCGCCGGACATCATCGTGCGCAACGAAAAGCGCATGCTGCAGGAAGCCGTTGACGCGCTGTTCGACAATGGCCGTCGCGGCCGCACGATCACCGGCGCCAACAAGCGTCCGCTGAAGTCGCTGTCCGACATGCTCAAGGGCAAGCAGGGCCGCTTCCGCCAGAATCTGCTCGGCAAGCGCGTCGACTATTCGGGCCGTTCGGTCATCGTGACCGGCCCGGAACTCAAGCTGCACCAGTGCGGCCTGCCCAAGAAGATGGCGCTCGAGCTGTTCAAGCCGTTCATCTACGCCCGCCTCGACGCCAAGGGTCTGTCCATGACCCTGAAGCAGGCGAAGAAGTGGGTCGAGAAGGAGCGCAAGGAAGTCTGGGACATCCTCGACGAAGTCATTCGCGAGCACCCGGTCATGCTCAACCGCGCGCCGACGCTCCACCGCCTCGGCATCCAGGCGTTCGAGCCCGTGCTGATCGAAGGCAAGGCGATCCAGCTTCACCCGCTGGTCTGCTCGGCCTTCAACGCCGACTTCGACGGCGACCAGATGGCCGTGCACGTTCCCCTCTCGCTGGAAGCCCAGCTGGAAGCGCGCGTCCTGATGATGTCGACCAACAACATCCTGTCGCCCGCCAACGGCAAGCCGATCATCGTGCCTTCGCAGGACATGGTGCTGGGTATCTACTATCTGTCGATGGAGCGCGAAGGCGAGCCGGGCGAAGGCATGCTGCTGTCGGACATGCAGGAAGTCCACCAGGCGCTCAACGCCAAGGCGGTCACCCTGCACTCGAAGATCGTCAGCCGCGTTCCGCAGACCGACGAGGCTGGCAACAGCTATATGAAGCGCGTGGAGACCACGCCGGGCCGCATGCTGATCGGCGAGACGCTGCCGAAGAGCCACAAGGTGCCGTTCGAGACCGTCAACCGCCTCCTCACCAAGAAGGACGTGGGCGACGTGATCGACGAGGTCTATCGCCACACCGGCCAGAAGGAGACCGTGCTGTTCGCCGACGCCATCATGGCGCTGGGCTTCCGCCACGCGTTCCAGGCCGGCATCTCGTTCGGCAAGGACGACATGATCATCCCGGGCAGCAAGGAAAAGCTGGTCGACGAGACCCGCGCGCTCGTGAAGGATTATGAGCAGCAGTATCAGGACGGCCTGATCACCCAGCAGGAAAAGTACAACAAGGTGATCGACGCCTGGTCGCGTTGCGGCGATCAGGTCGCCAACGCGATGATGGATGAGATCAAGGCGATGCCGAAGCAGGCCGACGGCCGCCTCGCCCCGATCAACTCGATCTACATGATGGCCCACTCCGGTGCGCGTGGTTCGCAGGCGCAGATGAAGCAGCTTGCCGGCATGCGCGGCCTGATGGCCAAGCCGTCGGGCGAGATCATCGAAACGCCGATCATCTCGAACTTCAAGGAAGGCCTCACCGTTCTCGAGTATTTCAACTCGACGCACGGTGCGCGTAAGGGCCTGGCCGATACCGCGCTCAAGACGGCGAACTCGGGTTACCTGACCCGCCGTCTGGTCGACGTGTCGCAGGACTGCGTCGTGATCGAGGAAGATTGCGGCACCGAACGTGCGCTGGACATGAAGGCGATCGTCCAGGGCGGCGCCACCATCGCCAGCCTTGCCGAGCGCATCCTGGGCCGCACCACGGCCGAGGACGTCATCGACAGCAAGACGGGCGAAGTCGTGATCGCCGAGGGCACGCTCCTCGACGAGCCGATGGTCGCGCTGATCGAGGCGATCGGCACCCAGTCGGTCAAGATCCGCTCGCCGCTGATCTGCGAGAGCAAGCAGGGCGTGTGCGCCAAGTGCTACGGGCGCGACCTTGCCCGCGGTACGCCGGTGAACATCGGCGAGGCCGTCGGCGTCATCGCGGCGCAGTCGATCGGCGAGCCGGGCACCCAGCTGACCATGCGCACCTTCCACATCGGTGGCGCGGCGCAGCTCAACGAGCAGTCGAACCTCGACGCGCCGGCCGACGGCAAGGTCGAGTTCCGCGACCTGCGCGTGATCGAGGACCAGCGCGGCCGTCGCGTCGTGCTGAGCCGTTCGGGCGAGCTGGCGATCATCGACATGGACGGGCGCGAACGGGCGGTGCACCGCATCCCCTATGGCGCCTATCTGATGTTCGACGACGGCCATATCGTCTCGAAGGGCGATCGCATGGCCGAGTGGGATCCCTTCACCATGCCGGTGATCACCGAGAACCCCGGCATCGTGAAGTATCAGGACCTGATCGAAGGCAAGACGCTGGTCGAGCAGACCGATGAGGCGACCGGCATCGCGCAGCGCGTGGTGATCGAATATCGCGCCCCGTCGAAGAGCAAGGAAGACCTTCGTCCCCGCATCACCCTGCTCGACGAGGGCTCGGGCGAAACCGCGCGCTACATGCTGGCGCCCGGTGCGATGCTGTCGGTCGAGGACGGCGCCTCGGTGCAGGCCGGCGACGTGCTGGCCCGCGTCAGCCGCGAAGCCGCCAAGACCCGCGACATCACGGGCGGTCTGCCGCGCGTGGCCGAGCTGTTCGAAGCGCGCAAGCCGAAGGAAAACGCGATCATCGCGAAGGTCTCCGGCCGCGTCGAGTTCGGCAAGGACTATAAAGCCAAGCGCAAGATCGGCATCCGTCCGGACGATGGTGGCGAGCTGGTCGAATATCTCGTGCCCAAGTCGAAGGTGATCGACGTTCAGGAAGGCGACTACGTGAAGCGTGGCGACAACCTGATCGGCGGCTCGCCCGATCCGCACGACATCCTGGAAGTCCTCGGCATCGAGGCTCTGGCCGAATATCTCGTGTCGGAGATTCAGGAAGTCTATCGACTGCAGGGCGTGAAGATCAACGACAAGCACATCGAGACGATCGTTCGCCAGATGCTGCAGAAGGTCGAGATCACCGAGGCGGGCGACACCACGCTCCTCCCCGGCGAGCAGGTCGACCGCGAGGAGATGGACGAGGTCAACGCGAAGCTCGAGCCCGGCCAGCAGCCGGCGTTCGGCAAGCCGGTGCTCCTCGGCATCACCAAGGCGTCGCTACAGACCCGCAGCTTCATCTCGGCCGCGTCTTTCCAGGAGACGACCCGCGTCCTCACCGAGGCCGCCGTCCAGGGCAAGCGCGACACGCTGATGGGCCTGAAGGAGAATGTCATCGTCGGCCGCCTCATCCCGGCGGGCACCGGCGCGGGCATGAACCGTCTGCGCGTCACCGCCAGCAGCCGCGACGCCGCCCTGCGCGCTTCGCAGCGTGCCTGGCAGACCGCACTCGTCGCCCCCAACTCGGCGGCGGAAGAGCATGCGGCCGAGCTGCGTCGTCCGGTCGAGGACGATACCGGCAATGACGCGCTGGCAGCGGTGGTTGCCGAAACCAATGGCGAGGACGGCGCCGAGGAATAGGATCGGCAAGCGTCCCGACGCAAAACAAGAAGGCCCCGCCGGAGCACTCCGGCGGGGCTTTTTTTGCCGTCCCGATGTGGGGCAGCAACCACTCTTGCCGTGCGCCGCCGAAACAGTTAAATGTATCTTAATCAAGACAACCGGGTCGCTCTGGGAGTCGGCTGAACGATCGGCCGGATCACGTGATTTGCGACAGGGGTAGTCTTATGAAAATCCGTAGCTTCACTTTGCTTGCGACCGCCGCTGCGGCGATCGCTGCGGCGCCGGCCAGCGCCGACGTCATTACGCTGACATTTGAAGGCGTCGGCGATCAGGTCGCCGTCAATGATTTCTACAATGGCGGTACCGATGGTGCAGGCAATAGCGGCACCAACTATGGCATCAATTTTTCGCGAACGTCGCTCGGCATCATCGATCTGGACGCGGGCGGCTCCGGCAATTTCGCCAACGAACCATCGCCAAGCACGGTGCTTTTCTTCCTGAGCGGTGGCGCTGCGACCATGAACGTGGCCGCCGGCTTCACCACCGGCTTCTCCTTCTATTATGCCGGCAATTCGACCAATGCTGGCAGCGTGACAGTGTATGACGGGCTGAACGGCACCGGCAATGTGCTCGCGACGCTGGTCCTGACACCCAATGGCGGCCAGTGCTCGGGTGATCCCAACGGCTTCCCGTTCTGCAATTTCACCGCCTTCGGCGTCACCTTTGACGGTGTGGCCAAGTCAGTCGATTTCGGCGGTGTCGCCAACCAGATCGCTTTCGACAATGTCACGCTCGGCGCCGCGACGCCGGGTAACGGCGGCGTTCCGGAGCCGGCGACCTGGGCGATGCTGATCTCGGGCTTCGGCCTGGTTGGCGGCGCCATGCGCGTGCGCCGGCGCAGCGCAGCCTTCGCCTGATCGCCCTGTGATCGCGACAAAAGGCCCTCGCCCGCCTTGCGGCGGGCGAGGGCTTTTTCGCAACGGCGCGCGCTCCATCCTTCGGCCGCTGTTCTTTTGGTTGCGGGACGGCTAACGACGCGGCGATGGATGTGTCACAACTTCGCGTCGCGCTGTTCAGCGGCAATTACAATTATGTCCGCGACGGCGCGAACCAGGCGCTCAACCGCCTTGTCGGCTATCTTCTGAAGCAGGGCGCGGCCGTGCGTGTCTATGCGCCCGTCGTCGATCAGCCCGCCTTCCCGCCGACCGGCGACCTCGTCGGCGTGCCTGCCCTGTCGGTGCCGGGCCGCACCGAATATCGTGCGCCGATGATGATCCCGCCGCGCGTGAAGCGCGACATCGCGGCCTTCGCACCCAATATCTTCCACGTCGCCAGCCCGGAGATTCTCGGGCATCGCGCGGTCGCCCTCGCCCGCTCGCACGGCATCCCGGTCGTCGCCTCTGTGCATACCCGCTTCGAGACCTATCCCCGCTATTATGGCCTCGCCTTCATGGAGCCGGTGGTCGAGGCGATATTGCGCCGTTTCTACCGCCGTTGCGACGCGATCGTCGCGCCATCCGAATCGATGGCGCAACTGCTTCGCGAGCAACGGATGAGCTTCGACGTCGGCATCTGGAGCCGCGGCGTCGATCGCAGCATCTTCAATTCGGGCCGGCGCGACATGGGTTGGCGGCGCGGCCTGGGCATTCGCGACGACGAGGTGGCGATCGGCTATGTCGGCCGGCTGGTGATGGAAAAGGGTCTCGACGTCTTTTCGGATGCGATTGACCAACTCGTCCGGCGCGGCGTGAGGCACCGCGTCCTCATAGTCGGCGACGGGCCGGCGCGCGACTGGTTCGAGCGGCGGCTCCCGCAGGCGGTGTTCGCGGGTTTCCAGGGCGGTGAGGATCTCGGCCGCGCGGTCGCCTCGATGGACATGCTGTTCAATCCCTCGGTCACCGAGACGTTCGGCAACGTCACGCTCGAGGCGATGGCGGCTGGCCTGCCCGTAATCGCTGCGATCGCCACGGGCAGCCAGAGCCTTGTGCTCGACGGGGTCAATGGCCGGCTGATCCGCCCAGGCGCGATCGAATCCTTCGCCGACGCTCTCCAATATTATTGCGAGAAACCGCAGGCGCGCGCCTCGTCGGGCCAGGCGGGCGAGAAGATCAGCGAACGCTTCGGCTGGGATCAGGTCAACCAGACGCTGGTCGACACCTATCTCCGCATCGTCCGCCAGCGCGCGACGGGCGGCAAACCGCCCATGGCGAGCCCGGTGCCCTGAGCGGAGGCGATGCCCGGCCATCGCGGGCGTCGCCATTACAGATTTGCTGCAAATCCAGAATCTTGTCTCATGACGGGACTGGTTCGTTTCGGACGTGCTTTCGCTCTGGACCTCGCGCCGGTCGAGCCGTTACCGTCGATTAACTATATCGGGGGATAACGATGAAACTCGGCCTGTTCGCAGCTTGCAGCATCGCGGCGATGTCGTGCCCGGCCTACGCGGTCACCTATACCGGCACCGCAAGTCCGACGACCGGCACATTCACGCTGCTTCTCGACCCGCCCTTCACGCCCGGTTCGACCGATCCGACCAACTGGATCATCACGGTCGACCTCGATCAGGCCCATCTGTCGACGATCTGGTTCAATTACTTCTTCGACTATGAAGTCTACAACCGCAATACCGGCATCTGGCAGTATGGCAATTCCGCATGGATCCTGGAGCATTATCAATCCACGGCTTCGGATTATAGCGGCACTTGGACTCTTCCGGGAAATGAAGTCCGGTATAGCGACACCGAAGTCAAATATCTGTACTTCACCCGCCCGTTCTTTGAGTTCGAGCTGCAAAATTTCAGCCAGCCGATCAATTACACGATAACGGTCGATTTCGCGCCGCCCGCATCCGGCGTGCCCGAGCCGACGAGCTGGGCGATGATGATCGCGGGCTTCGGGCTGGCCGGCGCCGCGTTGCGGGCACGTCGGCGGTCGGCTGCGCCGTCGGAGAACCTTTCGCTACACTTCGGATAGGCGCGATCGACAGGACGCCTGCGTCTTGCATATGTCCGTGCGGAAGACTGGTGCCGGCTGAGGGGATCGAACCCCCGACCTTCGGTTTACAAAACCGCTGCACTACCGCTGTGCTAAGCCGGCCCGCGCCCCCAATGCGTCAGACGACGCCGAAGGTCCAGCCCTCCGTGCGGGCTATTACGTCGCTCATGCCGGGTGGGTTCCAGAGCGCCGCCCGATCGGCATTGGCGCGAAGCCAGGCGGCGGAAAGAAGCGCATCGGTGCTGTGATCGTCGCTGGGGCCGCTCGCCGGATAAGGCGCGCTGCCGATCGCGGGGCGGGTAAGCGCGAGGTTCAACGCCTCGAAGCTCGTCATCTTGGTCCGTCCGCGCGCGCGGCCGCCGGCGATCGCGGCGATGCTCGTATAGATTTCGACGACGACCGGGCCGCCCTCGGGGAGCGCGTCGAACGGCCAGACCCGCACATGCCCGTCGATGCGGTGGAGCAGGCGCATCCCCGTGAGGCTCGATTTGCCGACCTGCGCCGCGCCGACGAGGTTGAGATTGCTATAAGGGTTGAGCCCCTGCGCCTGCTGCGCAAACTCGGTCACGCGCAGCCGGCCGCGCCCGGGCTCGAACAGATCGCCGACGCGACCGCCATGGCGACGGAAATGGCGCGACGCCTCGACATGATCGGCAAAGCCGCTTGCGCCCAGATCGGGTTCGTCGGCGCACAGGCGATCGACCAGTGCCCACAGCGCGCGCGCATCCGAGGGGCTTTCGGTCCAGCCGGGGAAATAGGCGCCCCGATCGACGAAGGGCAAGGCAGGCCCAAGGTCGAAGCCAATCACCATGTCGTCGCGCTGCGCCAGCACCCAATCGCAAATCTCCGCCCGCGCCCAGCCGCGACCGTGCGGCGTGACGAGCGCGGGCGCGTCCCTCCCCTCCCCGCAGACGGCAAGCGCAATGCCCTTGTGGCGCAATCCCTTCGCGCCCGACCAGTCGATTGCCGCGAAACGCGAGAAGCGGCTCATCTCGCCTTGCGCGGCTTCACCCTGGGCCGCGCCGCGTTCCAGTCCCGGGCCTGATCGATCATCGCCAGCACGCGTTCGGGATCGGCGCTGCCGTAGCGCACGAGAATAGCGGGCCAGCCTTCATAATGCGGCGTCTGCCAATAGGTGTCGGGATCGGTTTCCTTGAGCATCTCGACCACGTCGCGGTCGATGGCGAGGCAGAAGCTGCCCGGCTCGCGCCCTGGATGGACGAAGGCGCGGCCATTGCTCGCGACCTTGACCGCGGGCGCGCCATAGCTGGTCGACAGCTCCGTATCGGGAAGCCCGAGCGCATAGGCGATCACGGCTTCCCAACTGGTCGTCACGATCCGGGTTCCAGCGTCGCCAATATATCAGCGCTGAACCTGGCGATGTCGAAGCGCGCCTTGGTGGAATCGAGGCCCATGCGGACGATGACGATCTTCCGATCAGGCACGATCATCACATATTGGCCGCGATTGCCCTGTGCGGCGAAGCTGCCTTCGGGAAGCCCCTGCTGCGGCCCGAAGACCCAGAAGCTCGCGCCATAGCCGGCACTCTCTGCGGGCTGCGGCCCCGCCGGCTTGCGGACATAATCCACCCAGCCTTCGGGCAGGATGCGCTCGCCTTCCCACATCCCGTCCTGCGCGTAGAGCAGGCCCAGCCGCGCCAGATCGCGCGCCGTGGTCCAGACCTGGCTGGAGAGAATGAAATTGCCCTGCCAGTCGGTCTCCGCCACCGTCCGCGTCATACCCAGCATCTGGAAGGTCTGGAACGGGTAGGACAGCATCCGCGCGTCGCCCAGCTTTGCGCGCAGGCCGCGCACCGCCAGCAATATGTCGTTATTGGCGTAGCGGAAGCGCGACATGGGTGCAGCCTCCAGCGGCCATCCCGGCGCCTGCTCGGTCACCGTCGTGCCGCCGAAATAGATGGCGTCGGTGCGGTTGCCGGCGCTGTCGCTGTGCAGGCCGGACGCCATGCGAAGCAGCATGTCAGTGGTGATCGCGGCGCGCGGATCGCCCGGCGCCTGCCATTCGGGGATCGGCGCGGGCGCCGCAGGGTCGAGGATGCCCTCCAGCTTGGCGCGGCCGATCAGCGTGCCCGCAATGCTCTTGCCGACCGACCAGGTGCGCTGCGCGACATATTTTCCGAAGCCGTCGCGATAGTGCTCCGCGACGATCTTGCCGCCCTGCAGGACGACCACGGCGGTGGTGGCGTTGTCCGCGCCATAGGTCGCCCTGTCGAAGGCCGTCGCGACCAGCTTGTCGAGCGCGGCCTCGTCACCCTTGGGTGGTGCGCTGGCATTCTGCTCGCCCATCGGCCAGGGGCGGAAATCGCGCGGGCCATTGTCGAGCACGATGAGCTGCGGCACGCGCCGCGCGGTCTCGGCCGTCGCGCCGATCGGCAGCGTCGAGCAGCCGACGAGCGGGCGATAGACCGCGATGCGCGGCGGCAGCTTGTCGTCGAACGCCACCGATACGGTCTTGGCGTTGCGATCGATCGATGCCTTCAGCGTCGGTATGATGGGCTCGAGCTCGGGATAGATGCCGACCAGTTCCTCGGCCTCGATCTGCTGCTCGGTCCTGCCCGCCACGAAGATGCCGCCGCACAGGAACGCCGCCTTATAGCCTGCCGCGAGCGCGCGATCATAGGGCTTCGCGTCCTGTGCGAGCGCGGGCGCCGCCGCCAGCAATGCCGCCAGAAACAGGCTATTCGCTTTTACCCCCACGCAATCCCTCCCAATAGGCCAGCCGTTCGGCGATGCGTTTCTCGAAGCCGCGATCGACCGGCGTGTAGAAGGTCTGGGCAGCCATCCCTTCGGGCCAATAGTCGCTGCCGGAGAATCCTTCCGCCAGATCATGATCATAGGCATAGCCCTTGCCATAGCCGATGTCCTTCATCAGCTTCGTCGGGGCGTTCAATATATGCGCCGGCGGCATCAGCGATCCGGTGTCGCGCGCGCTGCGCCACGCCGCCTTCTGGGCCTTGTAGGCGGCGTTGGATTTGGGTGCGGTGGCGCAATAGAGGCACGCCTGCACGATCGCCAGCTCGCCTTCGGGCGAGCCGAGAAACTCATAGGCATCCTTGGCCGCGAGGCACTGGATCAGCGCCTGCGGATCGGCGAGGCCGATATCCTCAGACGCGAAGCGCGTGATGCGGCGGAGGACGTAGAGCGGCTCCTCCCCCGCGACGAGCATGCGGGCGAGATAATAGAGCGCAGCCTGCGGCTCTGACCCGCGCAGAGATTTATGGAGCGCGGATATGAGGTTGTAATGCCCCTCGCGATCCTTGTCGTAGACGGCGACGCGGCGGTGGAGCAGCGCCGACAGTCCGGCGGGATCGAGAGGCTGGGACAAATCGACCGAGAACAGCGTCTCGACCTGGTTGAGCAGGAAGCGCCCGTCGCCGTCCGCGCTGGCGACCAGCGCATCGCGCGCGGCGGGGGTTAGCGGCAGCGCGCGACCTTCGATCGCTTCGGCGCGATCGAGCAGGGTGCCGAGCGCGCGCGCGTCGAGCCGGTGGAGGATCAGCACCTGCGCGCGACTGAGCAACGCGGCGTTGAGCTCGAACGAAGGATTCTCGGTCGTTGCCCCCACCAGCGTGACCGTGCCGTCCTCGACATAAGGCAGGAAACCATCCTGCTGCGCGCGATTGAAGCGGTGGATCTCGTCGACGAACAGCAAGGTGCGCGCGCCTGCGCGCGCATGCTCACGCGCTGCGGCGAAGACCTTCTTGAGATCGGCGACGCCCGAAAAGACCGCCGAGATCGCCTCGAAGCGCAGCCCGACCGCATCGGCGAGCAGCCGGGCGATCGTCGTCTTACCCGTGCCCGGCGGTCCCCACAGGATCATCGACGACAGCCGCCCCGCAGCGACCATGCGCCCGATCGCACCCTCTGGCCCGGTCAGATGCTCCTGGCCGATGACCTCGGAAAGAGTCGCCGGGCGCAAGCGTTCGGCAAGCGGCGCGACGCCTGCGGTTTCGAGCGGAAGAGGATCGGGAGCGAAGAGATCTGCCATGCCGCGCCAAGATAGGCGCAGGCCGGCGATTTTGCACCGATGTTCGCGCCTCCCTTGAAGACTCATATATCACGATATATCTTAGAGTCATCGAGAGGCATCTATGGAGTATTTTATGCGCTTTGGAATGGGCTATGGAGCCTGGACCGGCGGCCCGCATTTCGGCCGCAAACATGAACGCATGCGCGAGGCGATGGAACGCCATGGCCGCCGCCGCATGTTTGAGGGTGGCGAGCTTCGCCACGTGCTGCTCAAGCTGATCGGCGATCAGCCGCGCCACGGTTATGACCTGATCCGCGAGATCGAGCAGCTGACGGGCGGCGCCTATGCCCCCTCCCCCGGCGTCATCTACCCGACGCTGACCCTGCTTCAGGATATGGGCCTGATCGAGGAAGAGAAGAGCGAAGGCGCACGCAAGCTGTTCGCGATCACCGCCGAGGGCAAGACGCATCTCACCGAGCGCGAAGCCGAGATCGAGGCGCTGTTCGAGCGGCTCGCGGCGCTGGGTGCCTGGCGCGAACGGACCGACGGCGGGCCGGTGCGCCGCGCGATGGGCAATCTCAAGACCGTGCTTCAGCAGCGCCTTAGTGCGGCGGGCGCGGACGCCGACACGCAGCACGAGATCGCCGCGCTGATCGACGAACTCGCCCAGAAGATCGAGCGCCTGAAATGAGCACGATCATCGAGGCCGCAGTGCCCACCGCCAGCGCTAGCCGCTATCTGCAGCAGCTGTGCAAGCACTGGTCGCACAAGATGGACGTCAGCTTCACACCCGAGGCGGGCGACATCGCCTTCCCCAACGGCGCGCGCGCCAGCCTGAAAGCCGGCGCGGAGACGCTCGACGTCCGCCTCGACGTGCCTGAAGATCAGGACGCCGACCGCATGGCGACCGTCGTCGCCGAACATCTGGACCGTTTCGCCTTCCGCGAAGCGCCGCTGCCCTTCGACTGGCGGCGTTCGGCAGCCTGAGTTCAGCCGAATGCGCCGACCAGCAGCACGCTCGATCCCGTGGTCTTCCGGGCCTCGAGATCGGCGTGCGCGCGGGCGGCGTCTTCGAGGCGATAGCGCTGGCCGACCCGGATCTTGACCGCACCCGATCGGATCATCGTCCACACGCGCTCGATCCCCGCCGCGCGCTCCTCGGGCGTCACATAATAGTCGAACAAGGTCGGGCGCGTGACGAACAGCGAGCCATGCGCCGCTAGCGCGCCCAGCCCGATCCCCGCGACCGGGCCGCCGGCATTGCCGTAGCTGATCAGCAACCCGCGCCGCCGCGTCGCCTTCAGCGAGGCCTCCCATGTCGACATGCCGACGCCGTCGAACACCACCGGGACGCCCTCACCTTCGGTGAGCGCGCGGACATGCCCGCCAATGTCGGGATCGTGCGCCGAAACGATATGCTCGGCGCCGGCCGCATGCGCCAGCTCGGCCTTCGCGCTGTCGCCGACCGTGCCGATGACTGTCGCACCCAACGCCTTCAGCCACTGGACTAGGATCAGCCCGACGCCGCCCGCCGCCGCGTGGACGAGCACCGGCCAGCCGGCCTCGACCTTGCCGATCCGCTCGACGAGATATTCGACCGTGCACCCCTTGAGCATCGCGGCGGCCGCCGTCTCGTCGTCGATATCGTCGGGCAGGTGGAACAGGCTCGATGCCGGCACATTGCGCGCGCTGGCATAGGCGCCGCGCGCGGGGCCGAACGTGCCGATCCGGTCGCCGACCGCAAAGCCGGTCACGCCTTCGCCTACCGCGTCGATCACGCCGACGCTTTCAGATCCCAGCCCGGCGGGGAATTGCACCGGATAGACGCCGCTGCGGTGATAGGTGTCGATGAAATTGATGCCGACGACGGTCTGGCGCAGCCGAACCTCGCCGCGCGCGGGCGCGGGCAGATCGACGTCGCGCCATTCGATGACTTCGGGTCCGCCGGTCCGCTCGATCACCGCCACGCGCGCCATGTGCAATCTCCTGTGCTTGAAAGGCGGACTTAGGACGATCGGCCGGCGATGCAAGCGCTTGCCCTTGCGCGTTCGATCGCGCATCCGATGACGATGAACGGACAGACGGGCTGGGCCTTTTCGATCGATCGCGGCGGCACTTTCACCGATATCGTCGCCCGCGCGCCCGATGGCCGGATCGTCACGCGCAAGCTGCTGTCTGAAAATCCCGAACGTTATGAGGATGCGGCGCTCGCCGGCATCGCCGCAATCGTGGCGGAGGAAGGCGGCGGCGCGGTCGATGTGGTGAAGATGGGCACCACCGTCGCCACCAACGCGCTGCTCGAACGCAAGGGCGAGCCCCTCCTCCTTGCGATCACGCGCGGCTTCGGCGACGCGCTGCGCATCGGATATCAGGCGCGACCCGATATTTTCGCGCGCGACATCATATTGCCCGAGCCGCTCTACAGCCGGGTGGTCGAGATCGACGAGCGGATGAGCGCGGAGGGCGGGACGTTGCGCCCGATCGACTGCGAGGCGGCGCGCGCCGGGCTCCAGGCTGCTTATGACGATGGGCTGCGCGCCGTCGCCATCGTGCTGATGCACGGGTGGCGCTGGACCGCGCATGAGGCGGAAGTCGCGCGGATCGCACGCGAGATCGGCTTCACTCAAATCTCGGTCAGCCACGAGGTCGGACCGCTCATCAAGCTGGTCGGGCGCGGCGACACCAGCGTGGTCGATGCCTATCTGTCGCCGGTGCTGCGTCGCTATGTCGACCGCGTCGTCGCGGGTCTCGATGCCGGCACGCGCCTCTATTTCATGCAGTCGAACGGGGGGCTGACCGACGCTGCCGCCTTCCGGGGCAAGGACGCGATCCTGTCGGGTCCGGCGGGCGGGATCGTCGGCATGGTCCGCACCGCCGAGGAAGCCGGGTTCGACAGGATCATCGGCTTCGATATGGGCGGCACCTCCACCGACGTCTCGCACTATGCCGGCAGCTTCGAGCGCACCGACGAGACGGTGGTCGCGGGCGTCCGGGTCCGCGCGCCAATGCTGGAGATCCACACCGTCGCGGCGGGCGGCGGATCGATCTGCCGCTATGACGGGGCACGGCTGCGCGTCGGGCCGGAATCGGCGGGCGCGGTCCCCGGCCCCGCCTGCTACCGGCGCGGCGGGCCGCTGACGATCACCGACTGCAACGTGATGCTCGGCCGGATCAGGCCCGATCATTTCCCGCATCTGTTCGGCCCCGACGGCGACCAACCGATCGATGTCGGGATCGTCCGCCGCCGCTTCGCCGATCTGGCCGCCGAGATTGGCGGGATCGCGCCCGAAGGCGTGGCCGAGGGCTTCCTGCGCATCGCCGTCGCCAACATGGCCAACGCGATCAAGCAGATATCGATCGCGCGGGGCCATGACGTCACGCGCTACACGCTCGTCTGTTTCGGCGGCGCGGGCGGACAACATGCCTGCGCCGTCGCCGATGCTCTGGGCATGGAAAGCGTGATGATCCATCCCCTCGCGGGCGTGCTTTCGGCGCACGGCATGGGCCTCGCCGACATGGTCGAGATGCGCCAGCTGACTCTCGGACGCCCGCTGGGTGAGGATTTTGCCCAGGCGCTCGGCGCGCTCGCTGCCGAAGCAGAGGCCGCGCTCACAGCACAAGGCGTGAGCGGCATGGTCCACGTCAATCACCGCGCGGCGCTGCGCTATGAGGGCAGCGACACCGCGCTCGCGGTGACGGTCGCGGCCCCCGACGCGATGCGCATCGCTTTCGAGGATGCCCATCGCCGCCGCTTCGGCTTCGTGATGGACGGGACCGGGATCGTCGTCGAAACGCTGATCGCCGAAGCGATCGCGCCCGGAGAAGCGCTTCGCGAGGCGGCGAGCGGGGCCACCGCAGCGCCGGCCCCGCCTGCCGAGGCGCTGACCGACGTCCACGATCGCGCGACGCTGGCGGTGGGCGCCTCGCTCCCCGGCCCCACGCTCATCGTCGATCCCTCGGCCACCACCTATGTCGCCGAAGGCTGGACTGCGACGGTCGATCCGCACGCCAATCTCATCCTGCGCCGTACCGTCCCGCGCGACGCCGCGCCTGCCATCGGCACCGAAGCCGATCCGGTGATGCTGGAGATCTTCAACAGCCTGTTCATGGCGATCGCCGAGGAAATGGGCGTCGCGCTGCGCAACACGGCGACCTCGGTCAATATCAAGGAACGGCTCGATTTCTCCTGCGCGCTGTTCGATCGCGACGGTGCGCTGATCGCCAACGCCCCGCACATCCCCGTCCATCTCGGATCGATGGGCGACAGCATCCGCACGATCATCGAAAGCCGCGGGCCAACCTACGACGGCGCGCCGCGCGACGGGCGCGGGATGAAGCCCGGCGACGCCTATATGCTCAACGCCCCTTATCGCGGGGGCACCCATCTGCCCGACGTGACGGTGATCATGCCGGTGTCCGTCGCGGAAGGCGACGCCCCCGCCTGGTATGTCGCGGCACGCGGCCATCATGCCGATATCGGCGGGATCGCGCCCGGATCGATGCCGCCCGACAGCCGCAGCGTCGAGGACGAAGGCGTGCTGATCGACAATTTCCTGCTCGTCGACGCCGGTCATTTCCGCGAAGCCGAGACGCGCGCGCTGCTGGCGTCGGGCACATGGCCCGCGCGTCGCCCCGATCGCAATATCGCCGACCTGAAGGCACAGCTTGCCGCTTGCGCGCGCGGCGCGGCTGAGTTGCGCCGCATCGCCGCCGATTATGGCCGCGCGGTCGTCGACGCGTATATGACGCATGTCATGGCCAATGCCGAGGAAGCGGTACGCCAGCTGATCGAGCGCCTGCCCGAAGGCCGCTTCACCTACGAGATGGACAATGGCGCGCATGTCTCGGTCGCCTTCTCGGTCGATCGCGGGGCGCGTTCGGCCGTGATCGATTTCACGGGGACGAGCGGACAGCTTCCCGACAATTTCAACGCCCCCGCCTCGATCTGCCGCGCTGCCGCGCTTTACGCGGTTCGCACGTTGGTCGACGATGCGATCCCGATGAATGACGGTTGCCTGCGCCCGATCGAACTCCGCATCCCCGACGGATCGATGGTCCGTCCGCATTATCCGGCGGCGGTCGTCGCGGGCAATGTCGAGACCAGCCAGGTCATCACCGACGCCATCTTCGCAGCATGCGGCGCGCTTGCCCCGGCGCAGGGCACGATGAACAACTTCACCTTCGGCAACGATCGCCACCAATATTATGAGACGATCGCCGGCGGCGCAGGCGCTAGCGCAACCGCCGACGGCGCAAGCGCGGTGCAGACGCACATGACCAACAGCCGTCTGACCGATCCGGAGATTTTGGAGACGCGCTATCCGGTGATCCTCGAACGCTTCGCGATCCGGCGCGGATCGGGTGGCGCGGGCGCGCATCGCGGCGGCGACGGGGTCGAGCGTCACCTTCGCTTCCGCGAGCCGATGCACGCCGGCATCCTCTCCAACCGCCGGCGCATCGCGCCCAAGGGCATTGCAGGCGGCGGCGATGCGCTGGCCGGCGTCAATCGCGTGCTGCGCGCCGATGGAAGGATCGAAGCGCTGTCCGCGACCGCAGCGGTCGATATGGCGGCGGGCGACATGTTCCTGATCGAGACGCCGGGTGGCGGTGGCTTCGGAACCCCCGAGGGCGAGGCAAAGTCATGAGCCATTATCTGCCTCTGATCGGCATCGCGATGATCGTCATCGGCTTCATCGTCCGGCTGAACCCGCTGCTCGTCGTCGCCGCGGCAGCGCTGGCGACGGGCGTGTCGGCGGGGATCGCGCCCACCCAGGTCATCGCGGCGTTCGGCAAGGCCTATAACGACAACCGCTTCGTCACGCTGATCTATCTCGTCCTGCCGGTGATCGCGCTGCTCGACCGCTACGGGCTACAGCAGCGCGCGCGCATGCTGATCGCCTCGCTCAAGGGCGCAACGACCGGGCGGCTGCTGATCGCCTATCTGCTTTTCCGTCAGCTGACCTCGGCGCTGGGGCTGACCTCGATCGGCGGGCCGGCGCAGACCGTTCGCCCGCTCGTCGCGCCGATGGCCGAGGCCGCCGCCGGCCCGATCGATGAGGATGAGCGCGAGCTGGTGAAGGCCCATGCCGCCGCCGCCGACAATGTCGGCCTCTTCTTCGGCGAGGATATCTTCATCGCGATCGGATCGATCCTGCTCATCAAGGGCGTGCTCGACCAGAATGGCATCGAAATCGCGCCGCTCCATCTCTCGCTCTGGGCGATTCCGACCGCGATCATCGCCTTCGTCATCCATTCGGCGCGATTGCTGCTGCTCGACCGCCGGCTGGCACGTGCCAGATCGTTTGTCCCGAGCGAAGTCGAGGGACGTGTCGGCGCAGGACGTCCCTCGACTTCGCTCGGGACAAGCGGAGAGAGGATGGAAAAGGCATGATCGGCCTGCCCGCGCTCTATGCTCTCGCCGGGGCGATATTCGCCGGCTTCGCGTTGCTGTCCGCGCGCGACAGGCGCTGGGGCAATGCCGCCTTCTGGGGATTGCTCGCGCTCAGCTTCTTCGCGGGGGATAGGATCGGCGACCTCGGCAACGGAATATTGCTGCTCGCGCTCGTCGCCCTGGCGGGCACCGGCGCGCTGCGCAAGGCGGCGCCCGATCTGACGCCGATCGAGATCAAGACCGATCGCGCGCGCCTGCTCGGCAATCGCCTGTTCCTGCCTGCCCTCGTCATTCCCATCACCGCGCTGGCGGGCACGCTGCTGCTCAAGTCGAGCGGCCTCGTCGATCCCAAGCAGGTGACGCTCGTCTCGCTCGGGCTGGGCGTGCTCTTCGCACTCGCCATCTGCTATGCTTGGCTGCGTCCCGGCATCGCCGCGCCGATCGAGGATGGGCTGCGGCTGATGGACTCAGTCGGCTGGGCAGCGATCCTGCCCCAGATGCTTGCCTCGCTGGGCGCGATCTTCGCGCTGGCCGATGTCGGCAACATCGTCGGCGAGATGATGGGGGCGATCATTCCGGCGGGCAATCTCTTCGCCGCCGTCGCTGCCTATGCGATCGGCATGGCGCTGTTCACGATGGTGATGGGCAACGCCTTCGCCGCCTTCCCGGTGATGACCGCGGCGATCGGGCTGCCGATCCTGATCCACGCGCATCACGGCGACCCGGCTGTGATCGGCGCGATCGGCATGCTCGCTGGCTTCTGCGGCACGCTGATGACGCCGATGGCTGCCAATTTCAACATCGTGCCCGCCGCGCTACTCGAACTGCGCGACCGCAACGGCGTCGTAAAGGCGCAGATTGGCACCGCCCTGCCGCTGCTCCTCGCCAACCTCCTCCTCATCTATTTTCTGGCGTTCCGATGACACACAGCCTCACCCCCGAAATTGCCGCGCGCTTCGCAACGATCGCGCTGGGCCACGTCACGCGCGAATATCCGCACAAGCTCGATCAGGTGCTGAACGGCCCCGAAGAGCTCGAGCCGCCGAGCGTCCTCCACCCGATCTTCTACGGCAGCTTCGACTGGCATAGCTGCGTCCACGGGTATTGGCTGCTGCTGACGCTGCGTCGCCTTCATCCCGACATGGCCCCCGCCGCCGCGATCGAGGATCTCGCTGATCGTATGCTGACCGCCGGCAAGGTCGCGGGCGAGCTGGACTATCTCGATCGCGCCTATACCGGCGGGTTCGAGCGCCCCTATGGCTGGGCCTGGCTGCTCATGCTCCACCGCGAGGCACAGCGGCACGAGGATCGCGACTGGGCGGAGGCGCTGGCGCCGCTCGCCCGCGCCTTTGCCGATCGCTTCCTCGACTTCCTGCCGCGCCAAACCTATGCGATCCGCACGGGCACGCACTACAGCACCGCCTTCGCGATGATCCTCGCGATAGAGTGGGCTGACGCCAACGATCCGGCGCTTGCCGACCTGATCCGCGCACGCGCGCTGGATTATTATGCCGCCGATCGCGACTGCCCGGCGTGGGAGCCCGAAGGCGACACCTTCCTCTCGCCCGCGCTGGTCGAGGCGCGGTGCATGAAGCGCTGCCTGCCGCCAGAGGCGTTCGCCCCCTGGCTTGCGCAGTTCCTGCCCCGGCTAAGCGAACGGCAGCCGGCCAGCCTCTTCACCCCCGCGACCGTCTCGGACCGGTCGGACGGCAAGATCGCGCACCTCGACGGCACGAATCTCAGCCGCGCCTGGTGCTGGCGCGAACTTGCGGGATCATTGCCTGCCGAAGGCCACGCGATCGCGCTGGCGGCCGCAGACGCGCATCTCGACGCGGCGCTGCCGCATGTGGCGGGGGACTATATGGGCGAGCATTGGCTCGCCAGCTTCGCGCTGCTCGCGCTGGAAGCCCCGGCGGCATAAGCACGCCGCCGGGGATCGTTCCAATCAGCCGTTCTTGAGCTTCAGCCCGAAATAGGCCGGACGCCCCGATCCGCGCTGAACGAGGACGAGCACGCTGCCGCGCTTCGCGGCCGTGGCTTCCTTCACCGCATCGGCAAGATCCTTGGCGGTCGCGGCGGGCTTCTGATTGATCGTCAGGATCACGTCGCCGCGGCGCAGCGCCTTGGCGGCGGCGTCACTCGACGGATCGACGCTGGAAATGACCACGCCCTTCACGTCGCCCGGCACGCCGAGCGAACGCGCGATGGCCGGGGTCAGCGGCTGGACGGCGATGCCCAGCGCATCCTGAGCCGCCTGCTGTGTGCTCTGCGTGTCGTCATCGTCCTTGTCGAAGCTGTCGTCATTGCCGAGCGACGCGGCAAGCTGCTCCTCGGGAGGACGCTCGCCGACCAGCACGGTGACCGTCATCGGCTTGCCGTCGCGGACCAGATCGATCGGGATGCGCGATCCAACGGGCGTATTGCTGACGAGGTAGGACAGCGTCTCGTCCGGCGTCACCGGCTGGCCGTTGACCTTGATCACCACGTCGCCCTGCTTGATCCCGCCCTTGGCAGCGCCCTGGCCGGGCTCGACGCCGGCGATCAGCTCGCCGCGATTCTTGGGCAGGCCGAGCGACGATGCGATGTCGTCGGTGATCGGCTGGATCTGGACGCCCAGATAGCCGCGCTTGACGTTCTGGCCCTTCATCAGCGTGTCGATGACCGGCTTGGCCTGTTCGGCGGGGATCGCGAAACCGATACCGACATTGCCGCCCGAAGGCGAGAAGATGGCAGTGTTGATGCCGATGACGTTGCCGTTCAGGTCGAACATCGGGCCGCCCGAATTGCCCATGTTGATCGACGCGTCGGTCTGGATGTAGCGGTCATAGGCGCCGCCCTGCCCGGTGTTGCGATGCAGGGCCGAGACGATACCCGAGGTCACCGTGCCGCCGAGGCCGAAGGGATTGCCGATCGCGAGGATCCAGTCGCCGACGCGTGCGCGCGTCGAATCGCCGAACTTCACATAAGGCAGGTTGGTCGCGTCGATCTTGAGCACTGCGAGGTCGGAGACGACGTCACGACCGATCAGCTTCGCCTTATATTCGGTGCGATCGGGCAGCGTCACGGTGATCGAATCCACCGCCGCGCCGTTGCGCCCACCCGAAATGACGTGGTTGTTGGTGACGATATAGCCGTCGGGCGAGACGATGAAGCCCGAGCCGAGCGAGGTCGCCTCGCGCGTCACCGGCCGGCCGCCCGATCCGCCGCCATTGCCCTGATCGCCGAACAGGTTGCCGAAAGGCGTGCCCGCAAACGGGTTGTTGGACTGAACCTCGATCCGCTGCGTCGTGGAGATATTGACCACCGACGGCTGCAGACGAGCAGCCAGATCGGCGAAACTCATCGGCGCGCCGGCGCGCGGTGCGCTGGCCGCGATCGTCCCGGGCTCGTTCTGAGCCACCTGGGCGCCCGCCGGCTGCTGGGCGGTCATCGTCGCGGCGGCACCGCCAACGAGGAGGGCAGTCGTTATAGCGTAGGCGTAACGCACGTCTTCAATGTCCTCTCAAAAGACTGGGCAGGCTCGGCGCGCGATATGCGCGGTCGCAACTTTCATTCCCCGACGCTGAACGGCGATTGAATAATAGCCGAATCAGCGTTTTCCCTCAAATTCGCGGAGATAACCGTTGTTCGGTCCCATGATGATCTGCGCGGCGCCGCTCGCGGTCGTGCCGTCCACCCCGAAGGTGTGGCGGTAGGACTGCATGGCCCGGTAGAAATCATAGAAGTCCGGATCCTTGTTGAAGGCGTCGGCATAGGTCTTCGCGGCATCGGCATCGGCCTGCGCGCGGATGAGCTGGGCCTGCTTGCGGCCCTGCGCATCGATGGTCAGCGCTTCCTGCTCGCGCGCGCTGCGCATGCGGGCGAACGCAGATTCGAGCGGCGCACCATCGGGCAGGTCAGCGCGCTTGATCCTTACGTCGATGATCTCGGCGCCATATTGGCGCGCGACGCGGTTGAGCCCGGCCTGGATATTATCCATCACCGTGCCGCGCTCGGGGCTGAGCAGCGCGGCAAAGCGCCGCTTGCCCAGTTCGTTGCGCAGTTCGGAGCCGAGGATCGGGCGAAGCTGCTCCGACACGCGTTCGGCGGTGCCCGCCGTCACATACATGCGCAGCGGGTCGACGATGCGGTAGCGCGCATAGGCGTCGACGTTCAGGCGAAGCTGGTCGGTCGACAGCACTTGCTGCCGGTCCATCTCGACGTCGAGCACGCGCTTGTCGACCCAGACGATCTGGTCGACGAACGGGATGCGCGCGATCACGCCCGCGCCCGACCGGCCAAAATCCTCGCCCTGCTTGTAGCGGTTGATGATGTAGAGCGGATCGCCGAAGCGGACGACCACGCCCTGCCGCGTCTCGGGTACGACCACGAAGGTCGCGGCGGCGAAGACGAGGAGGACGAACGCGGCGATCGCGACGATCACCGGGGTACGGATGGACAGGCCGTTCATCAGCGCGTCCCCTCTTCCGGAGCGGCTTCAGCCCGCTTCTTCAGCTCGGGCAGCGGCAGATAGGGCGTCACGCCCGGCGTCTCGACGATCGTCTTGTCCACCTTTGAAAGCACGTCTTCCATCGTTTCATAATACATGCGGCGGCGGGTCACGCCGGGCGCAAGCTTATATTGTTCATAGACCTTGTCGAACGACGCGGCCTCGCCCTGCGCCTTCGCCGTCATCTGCTGGGCATAGGCGTTGGCGTTGTTGAGATAGCTGATCGCATTCTGCTGGGCCGCGGTCACCTTCTTGAAGGATTCCATCACCGCCTCGGGCGGATCGGCCTGCTTGATCGCGACACCCTGAATGCGGACGCCCGCACGATAATCGTTGAGCAGCGCCTGCATCTTCTGCTGCACATCGGCCTCGATCGCGCCGCGCCCCGATCCGATCGCGTCGTTCAGCGTCACGCCGGCGATCGCCTGGCGCATCGCGCTTTCGGCGACTTCCTTGATCGTCTCGTCGGGATCGGCGAGCTGGAACAGGTAAAGCGCGGGATCGGAAATACTCCAGCGCACCGAATAGGCCAGATCGACGATATTCTGGTCGCCCGTCAGCATCAGATTCTGCGAATCCGGCGACGGCGATCCGATATCGATCGTGCGAATCTCATCGACGTTGCGCACGATCACCTGATCGAAGGGGGCAGGCAGGCTGAGCCCGATGCCCGGCCCCATCGTGCCGGCATAGCTGCCGAGGCGCAGGATCACGCCGCGCTCCTGCGGGCCGATGCGGTGAAAGCAGGTCAGCGCCAGCCAGAGCAGCACCAGCAGGACGATGGCGTAGAGCCAGATCGGCTTGCCGCCGAAATCGGGCATCCCGCCCCCGCCGCCAAGGCGCGCACGGCCGCGACGCAGAAATTCGTCGATCGCGGCAGGTCCGTTGCCGGGGCGATTGCCACGCGGCCTGCCGCCCGACGGCGGCTGATTCCACGGATTGCGCGGGCCACCGCCCGATCCGCCGCCTCCGCCATTGCCGCCTTCGCCCCCACGGCCACCCCAGGGTCCGCCGTCATTGCCTGCATCGTTCAGCATCGCGCCAGCCGGGGCGATCCGCTCCAGAATTTTCCTCATGGCGCTTCTTATAGGGAGCGAGTCTTACGAAAAACAGTGTCATCCGTCGAACGATCGGCCTATCTGCCCCGGCCATGACCAGCGAAGACCAGATCAGGGCCGCGATCGCGGCTGTCGCGGGCGAGCGCGCAGCCCCCGCGCGCCTCGCCGACGGGCGCGTCACCGTCATCCTCGACACCACCGGACTGGCGCCGGCTAAAGGCGCCGCGCTCGAAGCCGAAGTGCGCAAGGCGGTAGAAGAACTGCCCGGCATCGGCGAAGTGCGCATCGCGCTCACCGCCGAAAAGATCGGCCGCCGGCTGATCGCGATCGGCAGCGGCAAGGGCGGCGTCGGCAAATCGACCTTCGCTGCGAATCTGGCGATCGCGCTCGCCCGTGCCGGCCATGGCGTCGGCCTGCTCGATGCAGATATCTATGGCCCGTCGCAGCCCCGGCTGATGGGCGTCGAGGGCAGTCGCGCGCAAGCGGAGGACAAGCGCCTCATTCCGGTCGACACCCCCTCGGGCGTCCCGATGCTGTCGATGGGGCAACTGGTGAAGCCCGGTCAAGCGATCGCCTGGCGCGGACCGATGGCTGCGGGCGCGCTCGGCCAGCTGCTCGACGCCGATTGGGGTGACAGGGAATTGCTGGTCGCGGATCTGCCGCCGGGCACCGGCGACGTCCAGCTCTCGATGATCCAGAAATATCGGCCCGCCGGCGCGCTCATCGTCTCGACCCCGCAGGATCTCGCGCTGATCGACGCGACGCGCGCGATCGACCTGTTCAATCAGGCCGGCGTTCCGATCATCGGCCTCGTCGAGAATATGGCGGGCTATCTGTGCCCGCACTGCGGCAAGGCCAGCGACCCGTTTGGCCATGGCGGCGCGGAGGAAGCGGCGGCGCGGCTTGGCATCCCCTTCCTGGGGCGCGTTCCGCTCGACATCGCGATCCGCCTCGCCTCCGATGCCGGCGCGCCGCCCGCCGCCACAGGCGACGGCCCGGGCGAGGCCTTCCACGCGATCGCCGCGCGCGTCGACGAGTGGTTGAAACGCAGCGCTTGAGCTAGGCTGCCGCCCCAGCAGGAGAATCGCACCATGCCCCTGACCAGCGACGAGGATATAGCAAGGCTGCTGAGCGAGACGCGGACGATCGCGCTGATCGGCGCATCGGACCGGCCCGACCGCCCGAGCTACGAAGTGATGAAGTTCATGCAAGATCACGGCTACCGCGTGATCCCGGTCAATCCGCAGATCACGGGCGAACATGTGCATGGCGAATTCGTCTGGCGCGATCTCTCGAAGATCGGCGATCCGATCGACATGGTCGAGATTTTCCGCAACAGCGCGGCCGCCGGCGAAGCCGTCGATCAGGCGATCGCTGCCGGCGCGAAGGCGGTGTGGATGCAACTCGGCGTCGTCAACGCGGAAGCGGCGGCGCGCGCCGAAGCGGCGGGACTGAAAGTCGTGATGGACCGCTGCCCGATGATGGAAATACCGCGACTGGGCCTGCCGCCCGTGGGAGACGTATAATGACCAATCTCGTCCGCCTTGCTCCGCTCGCCCTGCTCGCGCTTGCCGCGCCGGGGCACGCCCAATGGCAGTCGCTCGCCGGCAAGCCGACCATCTATCACTGCCCAGACGGGACCAAGGTCGAAGCCTCCTACATCAACACCAACGAAGCCTTCGTCACTTATATGGACCGCAGCGCGCGGATGACCGTCGCCCCCTCGGCCGATGGCGTCCGCTATATCGGCGGCGGCTGGCAATGGTGGACCAAGGGCATGACGCAGGGCATGATCGCCCCGCTCAAGCCCGGCGAGACGATTGCCTCTGCGGCGAGCCAGACCTGCGTTGTGGGCAAGAAGGGAAAGTAGGCCGGCACGCGCTCGACGATTTGCGAGGCGGCTATATAGGGCAGCTATCGTGCTGACCGATCCCCCATGCGCGTGAGCCACAATACGGCGATAGCTGCGCCGGCAATCGCCGCCGCCATGTCCTTTTGCGCATCCCAGACATCACCCTGCTGACCATTATATTTATCCGCCATCCCAGGCGCGATGAGGATCGTCAGGAGCCACTCGAATATCTCGTAAACGGCGCTCACCGCGCCAATGAACAGGAATGCAGTCCAGAGGCTCGCGCGCCATCCCATCCCCGTGCATTGCCGCATCAACTTGGCAAAGGGCAGCACCCACAGGAACCCGAAAGCGAGATGGACGAGGCGATCATATCCGTTGCGCGACAATCCGAACGCACCCGTGATCGTCTGGCCCGTCAGCAACTGCGCCCAATCATCATAAGGCACGTTGGAGTAGGTGTACCGGCCGCCGAGCGTGTGCAGCAGCCAGAACAAGAGCAGCGCCCCCACAGCTTTGTTCGACAATGGCCAGCGGATGAGAAGCAAAGGCGCTGCGAAGATCAGCAGCACAGTCGGCACATGTTGAAGAGGCGCGATTTCAGGATAAGGCTGGCGAATGTTGGCGAGTACAACAGCGAGAGCCAAAGCGAGGAGCGCCGCGAACTGCTGGCGAGGAATCGCTCGCCAGGCATTGAAGTAATCAGTCATGTCAAAGCGATGGCAGCGCCAAGTTATTCTGGGAAGCCCTTCCAAGCTCCTCCTCGTTCAGGCGTGCTGTTCCACGCGCCCTATCGAACGATCGCCACCGCCGCGCGTTCGGCCAGCCGCTCGATGGCGGCGGCGTGAATGCCCGGCGTGCTAACCAGCACGCCGAAAATCTCAGCGCGCGTCGAATTGAAGGACAGCGCGCGTCCGATCGCGTCGCTGGCTTCGGCCCCCGCCTCGCGCGCGATGAGGACGGCGGCTGCGATGTCCCATTCATGCCCCCAGCGCAGCGTCGCGACCAGATCGGCCCGACCCGCTGCGACGAGCGCGATGCGCAGCGCGATCGAGTTGGGCTTGTCGACCGCGACCAGATCGGCATCGACCTTGGGCAATCCGTCGGCGGGCACGCGCGCGCCAGGAAGCCGGTCGCGCACCGCCGCATGGATCGGCAGCCCGTTGAGCGTCGCCCCCTTCCCCACCTCGGCGCGCCAATGCTCGCCGCGCCCCGGCGCGTCGAGCAGGCCGATCACCGGCTGCCCGCCCTCGACGAGAGCCACCGAGACTGCCCAGCCGCTCCGCCCGCGCAGATAGTCGCGCGTGCCGTCGATCGGATCGACCACCCAGACGCGCGGGCCGAGCAGCCGATCGGCGCTATCCGCCGTCTCCTCGGACAGCCAGCCCGCCTCGGGATCGAGCGCGGCCAGCCGCTCGCGCAGCATCCTGTCGGCTTCGAGATCGACGTCGCACACGGGGTGGCCGGGCACTTTCTCCCAGCGTGCGAAATCCTTCTTCTGGAGCGCGAGCGCCATCGCGCCGACCTCGGCCGCCACTTCGGCGACGCGGTCGACGAAGCGCTCAGCCACAGGCGACCGTCATGCCGTCGACCCGCAGCGTTGGCACGTTCACCGCATATCGGAAGGCGAGATCGTTGGCGGGGACGATGTGGCGCAGCATGTCCTTCAGATTGCCGGCGATCGTGAGCTCGGTGACCGCAGGGCCGATTTCCCCGCCCCGGATCAGAAAACCCGACGCCCCCCGGCTATAATCGCCGGTCACGCCGTTCACGCCTTGCCCGATCAGGTGGGTGACGAGAATGCCGTCGCCCACGCCCGCAATCAGCGCCTCGCGCGAAACGTCGCCCGGCGCCATGTGCACGTTGCTTGCACCCGCGCCCGGCGCGCCGCTGGTGCCGCGCGCGGCATGGCCGGTCGGGGCGAGGCCGAGCTGACGCGCCGAAGCGCTGTCCATCAGCCAGCCGGTCAGCACGCCCGCATCGAGAATCCGCGACGCCGCCGTCGGCAGGCCCTCGCCGTCGAAGGGGCGCGAACGCAACCCGCGAATACGGTGGGGATCGTCGAGGATCGTGATGGCCGAAGCCGCGACCTCATCGCCCAGCCGATCGAGCAGGAAGCTCGTCCGCCGCGCGATCGCAGCGCCGTTGATCGCGCCGAGCAGATGGCCGACCAGGCTACCGCCGACGCGCGGATCGAAGATGACGGGCATCGCGCCGCTCGCAAACTTGACCGGATCGAGCCGCGCCACCGCGCGCTCGCCGGCACGACGGCCGATCGTCTCGGCATCCTCGAGATCACTGAGATGGCGGGCCGAATGATAGGCGCCGTCACGCTCCATCCCCGATCCCTCGCCGGCGATCACGCTGGCCGAGGCGCCATGCCCGCTCATCGCATAGGCGCCTGAAAATCCGTGGCTGGTGGCGAGCGCGAACAGGGTACGGCCGACGCTGGCGCCGCCGCCCTCGCTGTTGCTGACGCCCTTCACTGCGCGCGCCGCATCCTCGGCGGCCAGCGCGCGCGCCTTGAGCGTCATCGGATCGGGATCGGCGCCATCGTCGAGGTCGAGCGCGGGAACGCCGCCCTTCATCAGCCGGTCTTCGGGAGCGAGCCCGGCATAGCCGTCCTCGGGCGCCTCGCGCGCCATCGCCGTCGCCCGCTCGGCCAGCGCCGACAGGCTCGCTGCCGACAGATCGGACGAGGACACGCTCGCCGATCGCTTGCCGACGAAGACGCGCAGCCCGATCTCCTCGCCTTCCGAGCGCTGGACATCCTCGAGCGCGCCGAGCCGCACCGCCACCTGCGTCGACGAATCGCCCGAATAGACCGCATCGGCGGCATCGGCCCCCACGCGACGCGCGGCGGCAATCAGGTCATTCACGCGGGCGAGGGCATCGTCTGAACTCAGCATCAGCGTGACTTAATGAGACTGGGCGGCGGGAGCAATCGTCACGCCGTGCCCACGACAACGCAGGCGAGGAAAATCAGGAAGCCGGCGAAGCGGTTCGAGCGGAACTTGGCGAGCGCATCCGCACCATCGTTTTCTTTCAGCGTCGCGATCTGCCAGCCCAGCTGGATCGCGGCAGGCGCCAGCGCCACCACGGCGAGCGGATCGGGCCTGACTTGCCAGATGGCGAACGCCCAGAGCAGCAGCGCCAGCGCATAGAAGCCGCCGACGCCCGCGCGGACATGATTGCCCATGCGCAGCGCCGAGGATCGCACGCCGATCAGCGCGTCATCCTCGCGATCCTGCAGCGCATAGATTGTGTCATAGCCGATCACCCAGGCGATCGACCCGCCGTACAGCAGCAGCACGGGCAACGTGACGCTTCCCGCCACCGCCGCCCAGCCGACCAACGCCCCCCATGAAAAGACCAGTCCCAGCCACGCTTGCGGCCACCAGGTGATACGCTTCATGAAAGGATAGCCGGCGACGAGCGCGAGGCTGGCCAGAGCGATGCCCCCCGCAATCACCGGTAGGCGCAACAGCACGACCAGCCCGATCAGGCAGAGCAGCCCCAGCCACGCCCAGGCCGCCTTCAGGCTTACCGCACCGCTCGCCAGCGGCCGGCCGCGCGTGCGCGCCACCTGCGCGTCGAGATCGCGGTCGACGATGTCGTTATAGACGCACCCTGCCCCCCGCATCGCGATTGAGCCGAGCAGCATCCACAGCAGCAGGTCGAAGCGCTGATAGACACCACCCGCCAGCGCTATGCCCCAGGCGCACGGCCAGTAGAGCAGCCACCAGCCGATCGGCCGGTCGAGCCGCGCGAGCAGGATATAAGGCCGCAGCCGGCCGCCGCGCGCCAGCGCCTGATGCTCGGTATCGGGAAGTGAATCGGACATGCGCGATCCTTAAGGCCGAGCGCGCGGCGCTCCAACCCGCAGTCTTTATGCGAACCCTATGCCGATGGCCGCGCGCCCATCTCGCATCCCTATGCGGCGAGGCGCAATTTCCGTCGCGGTTGAAGCCCCGCCCCATCCGAGGCGCGGCAATGGTCAAAACCGCAATGCCCGATGATCTTCCGATATTATCGCCTAGCCGCCCAGCCCTCCGGGTCGGTCAGGACGCGCACGGCCACTGGCTTGTCCAGGATGAGGCCGGGCTGGTGGAGGGCTTCTTCACGACCCGCAAAAGCGCGATCGATTTCGCGCGGGCGGAAAGCGACTGGCTCCGCATCGGCGTCATCATGGCCGATGCTCCGCTCGCCCGGCGCAGCGCCCCCGCCCGAAGCTGAACACACCATCCCATGCTGACAATCGACCCCACGGCCGGATTTCGCGATCCGGCCCGCCCCACCGCTTTTCCCGACATCCCACTGGAGGATAAAATGGCCCAATCCGCGCTCATCCACCCCATTCCCCTGCCCCATACGCCGGCCGAGGCCGCGCGCGCCTATGACGAGGCCGGGGAGACCTATCGCGCCTATGCCGATGGCGACCGCGAACGGCCCTTTCACTTCAACGGCGCCTATGCTTTCGCCGATCGCGAAATCTGGCAGCGGCTGGACGCGACGCTCGTCCAGCTGCGCACCGCCGGCCGCCATGCGGTCAGGATATTGGACGCGGGCTGCGGCCCCGGCACATGGCTGATCCGGCTGGCGCTGCGTGCCCGCCAGCTCGGCTTCACCGCGATCGAGGGGCGCGGCTTCGACATTTCAGAACATCTGATCGATCTCGCGCGCGATCATGCCCGCACGATCAACGACGAGACGATCGGCCTCGCCTTCGACGTCGCCGACATCCGCACCGCGACCGAGCTGGAGGACGAGGAATCGTTCGATATCGTCCTGTGCCTCTACGGCGTGTTCAATCATCTCGATCAGACGTGCTGCACCGTTGCCGCCGCCGAGCTGTCGCGCGTCTGCGCCGGCGACCTGTTCGTCACCGCGCGCGCCGTCGGCAGCACGCCGACCATTTATATCAGCGAGCTTACCCGCGCCGCCCGCTTCGCGCAGGATAACGGCCATGACCGGCTGGCGATCGACCTTGTCGACGGACGGCACATCGACCTCGATTCGCATCTGTTCGATGCGGCCGAGCTGCGCGGCCTGTTCACGGCGAGCCTAATGCCCGTCGAGACGGTCGGGCTCGATCTCTTCCACGATCGCTTCGCGCCGCGCGCCAACTGGAATCCGCCTTCGGTCTCCAGCGCGCCGATCGGCGAATGGCTCGAACGGCTCGAGCATCTCTGCGCGCATGATCCGGCATTCATCGATTTTGCGGCTCATATCCTCGTTCATGCGCGTTCGGCGTCTTGCCAGTTGCGCGATAAAACCTAATCTGCGCGCAAACAGATTCGAAACGCAGGAGCGGACCCCATGCAGAGCTACAAGCAACATTACATCGCCGGCGCTTGGGTCGACAGCGACGGGGGCACGCCGCACAACGTCATCAATCCCGCGACCGAGGAAGCCTGCACCGAGATCGTTCTCGGTAGCCGCGCCGATGCGGACAAGGCCGTCGCCGCCGCCAAGTCCGCCTTCGCCAGCTGGTCGCAGACCAGCGTCGAGGAGCGCGCGGCGCTGCTCGAGAAGATCATCGCGGTCTACAAGACGCGCATCCCCGATCTCGCCAAGGCGATGTCGCTCGAAATGGGCGCGCCGATCAGCTTCGCGGGCGGCGCGCAGGCGCCGTCGGGCCTCGGCCATTTCGCCTCGACGCTCCGTGCGCTGAAGGAATTCCAGTTCGAGGAGAAGGTCGGCAAGGCGAAGGTCGTGCACGAACCGGTCGGCGTCGTCGCGATGATCACGCCGTGGAACTGGCCGCTCAACCAGATCGCGGCCAAGGTCGCCCCGGCGCTGGCGGCGGGCAACACGATGATCCTCAAGCCTTCGGAAGAAGCGCCCACCTGCGCGGCGATCTTTACCGAGATCCTGCATGAGGCGGGCGTGCCCGCGGGCGTGTTCAACCTCGTCCAGGGCGATGGCCCGACCGTGGGCGCAACGCTGTCCTCGCACCCCGATGTCGATATGGTGAGCTTCACCGGCTCGACGCGCGCCGGCACCGCCGTCGCCGCCGCTGCCGCCCCGACCGTCAAGCGCGTGCATCAGGAACTGGGCGGCAAGGCGCCCAACCTTGTTCTCGAAGGCGCGGATCTGGGCGCGGTGCTGCCGCCGACCGTCATGGGCGTCGTCGCCAATTCGGGGCAGAGCTGCATCGCCCCCACGCGCATCCTCGTCCACAAGTCGCAGGCCGAAGGCGCGACCCAGGTGATCAAGTCGATCCTCGAGGCGACCAAGGTCGGCGATCCCGCGCAGGAAGGCGGGCATATCGGCCCGGTGGTCAACAAGGCGCAGTATGAGAAGATCCAGGGTCTGATCGACAGCGCGATCGAGCAGGGCGCGACGCTCGTCACCGGCGGCCCCGGCCGTCCAGAAGGCATGAACCGCGGCTATTATATCCGCCCCACCCTCTTCACCGACGTGACGCCCGACATGCGCATCGCGCAGGAGGAGATTTTCGGCCCGGTCGCGACGCTGACCACCTACGATAATGACGAGGAAGGGGTCGAGCTGGCCAACGCCACCGTCTACGGCCTGTCGGCGACGGTCTCGGGCGATCCGCACAAGGCTGCCGAGGTCGCGCCGCGCCTGCGCGCGGGCATGGTAACGATCAACAGCTGGGCGCCCGACGGCATCGCGCCGTTCGGCGGCTACAAGCAGTCGGGCAATGGCCGAGAGAACGGCAAGTTCGGCCTCGCCGACTTCATGGAAGTGAAGGCGATCCTCGGCGCGCCCGAGTGAGCGGCCCGACCGTCGACATCATCACGCCCCCGCCGGGCACGGCCTATGCGGGGATGACGGGCGAGGCGTTCGACGTTCTCGCCCGCCTCTTCGCGCGCCACGGGATAAGCGCGTCGGCGCGCGACTGGACCGATGCCGGCCTTGGCACCGCCGACGCGACATTGCCGCTGCTCGCCTGGGGCTATCATCTCGATCCCGTGGGCTGGGATGCGCTGCTCGATCGCTGGCCTGCCGATGCGCGGCTGATGAACTCGGCGCGGCTGCTTCGCTGGAACGGGCGCAAGACCTATCTGTCCGAACTCGCGGCGGCAGGCGTCCCGATCGTCCCCACCCATTTCGTACCGCTCGCAGACGAAACCGCGCTGGCCAGCGCCTTCGCCGATTTCGACGGCAGCGAGATCGTGGTGAAGCCGCAGGTCTCGGCGGGTAGCCACGATACGTTCCGCCTGCACCGCGGCGATCCGCCCCCCCGCACGCGCGACGCGATGATCCAGCCCTTTCTCTCCGCCGTTGCCGGCGAAGGCGAACTGGCCGTCTTCCTGATCGGCGGGCAGCTGAGCCATGGCGGCGTCAAGCGTGCAGCGGCGGGTGACTTCCGCGTCCAGCCGCAGTTCGGCGGCCGGATCGACGCCTGGCAACCCGACGCCGAAGCGCTGGCGGTGGCGCGCGCTGCGGTCGCGGCGCTGCCCGAAGCGCCTTTCTACGTCCGTGTGGACCTGATCCGCCTGCCCGAGGGCCGGCTCGCCGTCATGGAAGTCGAGGCGATCGAGCCCGATCTCTATCTGCACCTCGCGCCCGACGGCGGCGACATGCTCGCCCTCGCGCTGCGCGAGGCGATCGCCTTCGCTCAATAATCCTTCGAGACGCGGACGTTGGCGCTCGACCGTCCCATGGTCGAGATCGTCGCGAGCAGCGACAGCCAGCGGGTGAACTGGAACTCGACGCGCGTCGCCGAATAGCCCTGCCCGTCGGTGATCACCTCGACATAGATTTTGCGCGTAACATATTTGCCCGCCGCGACCGAGGTGCCCTGATTCTGCGTCGGATCGGCTTGGATGATGCGTAGCCGGTCCAGCCCGATCGCGCTGCGCACCTTGTTGATCGGGTCGAGACCACCGCCGCTCTGCAGCCCCGCGACGGCGGCGGCGAGTTGCAGCGCCTCGGGCGCCGACAGGTTGGTGATCGACGTGCCGAACAGCAGGCGCGACAGCAGCTCGTCCTCGGGCAAGGCGGGCGTGCTGGTAAAGCTGATCTCGGGATGCAGGCCGGTGCCGCTGACGCGGATCGTGGCGCTCAGGCTGTCCATCGTTGCCGAGGCCTGGATGTCGAGCGTCGGGTCGATCGGCGTACTGCCGGTGAAACGGATCGTGCCGCGATCGAGCTCGAAACTACGCCCCGCGAAATCATAATTGCCGCGCAGCAAGGTCGCCTGCCCGACGATCACCGGCGCATCGAGCGTGCCGCTGAGATTGAGCGTCGCCCGCCATTCGCTGTCGAGGCCAAGCCCCGTTACCATCATCCGGTTGCGCGCATTGGCCTTCAGCGCGAGCCGCCAGGGCGCCGGCGGTGCCTGCTCCTCATCGTCGCCGCGCTGATTGATCTCGATGACCGACAGATAAGGCACGGCGGCGGCGGCCTGTGCCATGCCCAGCTTGTAGCGGCTCCGGTTCAGCTGGACGTCTCCACCGATCACGCCGCCATTGCCTTCGGACTTGACGGTGATCGGGCCGCTGACCGTCGCGCCGATATCGTCGCGATTGATGAGTTCGGCATTATCGGCCTGGAGCGCGAGATCGATGCCAATGCCCTTGTCCGACGAGAACTCGAATGTCCCGCGCCCGCTGAGGCTGCCATCGCCGGCGCGCGCGGCGAAACTGTCGATGACGAGGCGCGATCCGTCGAAGCGCCCGCCCACCTTCATGCCCGTGAGCACGGTGCCGCTGACCGCGCTCTGCAACCGCGTGCCGTCGCTCCGCAGCGATCCCCTGATCTCGGGGTCGGCCAGCGTTCCCGTCACGTCCGCACCGATCGCAAGCGGGCCCGAAAGATCGAACAGTTCGGTTCCGGCGAGCCGCCAAAGCGTATCGGCCGGGCCGTCATAGCGAAGCTGGGCGAACAGCGGGGCGCGGCTCAGCCGGTCAAACAGGGCGCCTTCGCCAAGCGGAGCGATCCGTGCCTGCGCCCGCCCGATCGTCTTGCCGCCGCTCACCGCGATCGCGCGCACCGCCGCGCTGTCGCCCGCGAGCGCCGCCTTGACGCCGACGTCGATCGGCGTCGAGGAGAGGACCAGGCCCGATCGGCTCAGCCCGCGAATGACGATGTCGGCCTGCCCCGAAGGCGTGCCGCCGACCGGTGCGTTGTAGGAGAATTTGCCGCTCGCCAGGCCGGCAAGCCCTAGATTGGGCGCAGCGAGATCGAGCACCGCCAGCGGCAGTTTCTGCACCGTCGCCTGTGCGCTGTTCTCGCCATCGCCATAGCGGCCCGAAACCGTCGCCGCGCCACCCGCATAGGAAAGCGCGGTCGGCGACAGCCGCCATGCCTCGCCCTCGCGCGTCAGCACCGCCGGCGAAGTGAGTTTGATCGGCTTCTGGTCGACCGTGCCGCCGCCCGTCAGGCTGATCCGATCCGGGGTCACCTGCGCCGCCAGTTTGACGTCGAAGGCGCGTCCTCGTTGGCCGGTCAGCGCGGCATTGACGGTGCCGCTGCCTCCCTTCATCGAAACGTCTGCGGTCAGCGAGGACAGGGCAAGCGACCCCCGCCGCAGCCCCAGCGCGCGCACCTTGGCCTCCACGTCCAGCCCCGCCGGATCCAGCATCAGCGTGGCGTCGACCGAAAGCCGCCCGGCCGCGATCGGCGGCGGCCCGGCAAGGCGCACGCGCCGCCCGTCAATATCCATCACGATGCGCTGGATGTCGCCGACGGGATCGAATTTCAGCGATCCGGTGATCCCCGCGCCGCTCAGCGCCAGGCTCCCCTCGAACCCGCCGGGCATCGAGACCAGATCACCCTCGGCGCGCATCCCCGAAACCTCGATCGGGGAGACGCGGATCCGCGTCGGCTGGCCCGGCGGCATCAGGATCGCGCCCGTCGCGGTGAACGGCCCCAGCGTCGATCCGCCGTCGGCGCGATAGACGAAGCCCACGGCATTGGGATCGAGATGCGCACGCACGTCGGTCAGCCCTAGCGCGTCGAGCGGGCGCGGCAGGAACAGGTCGACCGTAGGCTTGTCGATCTCTCCGTCGAGCGTCAGCTTCAGCGCGCCATACTGCGCCTGCTTGCCCTGCCCTTCGAAATGGAAGCTGCCGTCGAGCCGGCGATAACCATTGCCCGCCAGCGTCATATCGGGCGCGACGATCTTCAGCCCGGCGAAATGGATGATGCCGTCGGGCGTGCGCTCCAACCGCGTCTCGAGGCGTGGTAGCCCGCCGGCCAGTCCCTTCAGGAACTCGTTGTCGAAGCGCCGCACCCAGGCCTGCCCCGCGCCGACGATGCGCGTACCCTTGCCGTTCGCGCCGGGGACGATCTTCAGGTTGCTCTTCACGTCGACGATGCCGAGGCCGGGGATCAGATAGCGCATCAGCTGCGCCTGCAACCCCACGTCGTAACGCCCCGTCGCCAGATCGACATAAAGGCTGATCAGGCTGTTGAGCTTGTTGGAGTGGAAGCGCAGCGCATCGGCCATGATCGCCTTGCCGGTCACGCGCAACTGCCCGTCGATCACCATGTTGGCGAGGATGCCGCCGGCAATGTCGCCGGCCCCGGTCACGCGCGCCGCCTTGATCTGGATGGGCACGATGACGGGCGAGGGTGACAGCCGGCCACGCCCGGAAATCTGCACCAGATCGAAGCCCGTCTGGTCGAAGGCGATGTGCGGCGAGGCCAGCAGATACTGGAACCCCGCCGTCGCGAACGGCCCGTCGAGGATGATCCGCCCCCGCACGTCGCGCCCGGTCATGTCGGGGAACAGCGCCTTGGGCTTCAGCAGGTCCAGGCTGATCCGCATGTCGTCGAACGCGCTGTGCGCAAGGTCGGCGACGCCCTTAGCGCCCACCACCAGCTCGGACGTCGCAAGCCTCAGGTCGGTATCGAGCCTGCGGTCGGCAAGCCGCGCCGCCCCCTTCACATCGACACCGCCTGCGGTCAGCCGGCCGACGATCCCCTGCATCAGCACGGCGGGATAGAGCTTGCCCTGCAACGCATAGAGCCCGTCATTAGCCGACAGGCCGAGATTGGCGACGGGACGCCCGCCGACGATCAGCCGCCCCCCGCCCTTCCAGCCATGCCATTTGCCGTCGCCCGCAACCGCAAGGGTCAGCGGCTGCTGCGTGCCCAGCAGCGCCCCGATGACGCCGCCGGCCGCCGAACGGACGTCGGCGGTCATGTCGAACCGATCGCCATCGGGCTCGGCGTCGAGATCGATCAGCGCATGGTCGGTCGTCCCGGCATCCGCCGTCAGCCGGATCATCGCGCGCCCGCGGTGAATGTCGGCCGATCCCTTGAGCGTCGCCATGCGCGCCGTCCCGGCGATCTTCTCATCAATGCGCAGCCGGTCGATACGCAGCTCGCCGATCCGGATGTCGAAGCCGGGCAGCATCGGGCCGGGCTTGCCGGGCCGCGTCTCAGGCTTCTTGCGCAACGTCGCGGCCGGCGCGGTGACGCTGTTGATGTCGAGCCGGTTGGCGAGCCACGCGAGCGGCCGCCAGTCGAGCGAGACCTCAGGCGCCTCGAACAACAGCCCCTTTATGTCATAGACGCGCACGTCGCGCAGCCGCGCCCGGTTGTAGATCGATCCGTCGATGCGCCCGACATGGAAGCGCAGCCCGGTGGCGGTCTCGATCCGGCTGATACGATCGGCGATGAAGCGATGCCCCGCGCCGGTATCGATGCCCCACAGCGCGCCGACGATCAGCAGCACCGGCAGGGCAGCGAACACCACCAGCCATTTGAGCCAGCGGCGGCGCGGCCGCGGCGCAGCGACGGCCGCCTGCTCTTCGGGCACGTCCGCGCTCAAAAGGCCTGCCCCAGCGAGACATAGACGGTGACGCGCGGATCGCCCGGTTGCGGGTTGATCGGCGTGCCGACATCAAGGCGGATCGGCCCGAAGCTGGTATAATAACGGACGCCCAGCCCGGTGCCGTAACGCATGCCCGAGAATTTGGGATAGGCGCTGCGATAGATGTTGCCCGCATCGAGGAAGGGGACGACGCCGAACGCACCGAAGCGGACGCGCGATTCGATCGAGAACTCCGCCAGGCTGCGCCCGCCGATCGGATCGTTATTGGCGTCGCGCGGGCCGATATCCTGATAGCCATAGCCGCGCACCGATCCGCCGCCACCGGCATAGAAGCGCCGAGACGGCGCGATGCGGTCGGCCGAGGCACCGACGATCGTGCCCAGCCGCACGCGCCCCGCGATCACCAAGCGATCGCCAAAGGGCTGATAGGCGCTGCCGTCGATCTGCGCGCGGCCATAACCGAAGGTGCCCGACTGGAAAGACAGTTCAGGCGACAATTGCCCGCTCAGGCGGAAGCCGCTCTTGGGATCGAGCAGATCGTCGGTGCCGTCATAGCCGAGCGTGCCCGGAACCGAGGCAATGAAGAATGTGCGTCGGCGTGGCGTCGCTTCCGGTCCGACCGTGTCGCGTTCGTCGGACAACGAGAGATTGCCGCCGACCGACCAGGTCCATTTCTTCTGGAAGATGATGTTCGTCTGGCGTTCGATCCCGGCGCCAACCGAGAATGTCTTGGCGTCATAGGCCGACCGGTCGACATGGCTGGCGATCACTTGCGCGGTCAGCACATGATCGCGCTCGTAGAAATTATTCTGCCGCAGCGTGGCGCTCAGCGACTGTTCCTGCGTGCCCGCCACGCCCTTGAAAGTCACCGCTCCCTCGGGCTTCAGCAGGTTGCGATGCTGCCAGCTCACCGCGAAGCGCGCGCCTTCGCCCGTGCCATAGCCCAACTCGGCGGCGACGGTGCGCGGCGGCGCGCGATCGAGATTGACCGAAATGTCGACTGTATCGGGCGTAGCGCCCGGCACCGGCTCGATCTTCACCGTCGAGACCAGCCCGGTCTGGATCAGCGCACGGCGCAGATCGGTCAGCCGGCTCGCTTCGTATGGCTCGCCCGGTTTGAAGCGCGCGATCGTTTGGACATGCTCGGCATTGAAGATCGATCCGTCGGGAACGATGATTCGCCCGAAATTGCGCGCGCCGCCCGTATCGACATGCAGGGCATAAGTGCCGCTGCGCGCGTCATGATCGACGACGATCCGGGGCTCGTCGAGCTTGGCGAAGGGATAGCCTTCCTCGCCCAGGCTCGTCTTCAGCGCATCCTGCCCGCTCTGCACGGCGGTGGCGTCGATCGCGTCGCCGCTCTTCAGGCCCAGCGCCGCCATCAGCCGCTGCTGCTTGGCGCCGGTGCTTTCGAGGCCGGTCACATCGACGCTGGTGAAATGATAAAGCTGCCCCGGCCGCGCGGTGAGTACGACCTTCAGTTCGCGATTGGCCTCCAGCGTGACCTCGGTCGAGACGCGCGCATCATAATAGCCCTCGGCGCGCAGCAGGCTGTCGAGCAGCTTGGCGTCTTCCTGCGCGCGCCGGTCGATCTGCGCGACGTTGGCAGCCTTCTTCTGGCCTGCCTTCAACGCCGACAGTCCGTTGAAGCGGCTTTGGATGCGCTCGACCTGCTCGGGCGGCAGCCCGGCCAGCTCGGTGCGATAATGATAATTGGCCGCCGCATCGGCCTCGATCGCGGGTTTGGCATTGCCGGAATCCTGCTCCGCCGCTCCTGCCTGGGTGGTATCGGCGGCGACGGGCGGCGCGGCGGGCGCAGGCTCGGATGGCGGCGTCTCCGCAGGCGTCGGCCCGGGCGCAGCCTGTTCGACGGGGTCGGGCGTGTTGAGATCGGGCCAGTCGACGCCCAGGTCGGTCATCGGGGCCAGTGGCGATTCGGGATCGAGCGAGGGTGCGCCCGACTGCGCCGGGGTCGGCGCTGGAACGGGCGCTGGCGCCTCGACAACGGGCGTTGTCTGCGCGCGCGCAAGCGTCGCCGGGATCGGGCATCCGATCACGGCGAGCCCGCAGAGACTATGCCGCAACCCTCTCGACCCCATGCCCCTGCTCTATAGAGACTTGTCCGGAGCCGCCAGCGCTGAAAATGGCTGAGACGCGTAGCTGCGTCGCCCTGTCGCAAGCCGGCGCCTCATTGCGGCCGCGACAGCATCTCGAACAGCCAGACGCGGATCGCGCTGGCAAGGTTGGGGGGATCGATTCCCGCTATCCGGTCGGCGTCGATCCGGGCGACCAGCGCCGACAGCGGCAAGGCCTGCCGAACCGCCTCGGCCTCGAGCGCGGTCCAGAAAACCGGCTCGAGGCTGATCGACGTCTGGTGCCCCGCGATGGTGATCGATCGCTTGACCGGCCCGCTCAATACATGTGCTGCCCGCCGTTGATCGACAGCGTTGATCCGGTGATGAACCCGCCATCCTCCGAGCAGAGGAAGGCGACGCCGCGCGCAATCTCATGCGCATGGCCGAGGCGACCGACAGGCACCTTGGCGACGATCTTCTCCAGCACTTCGGGCGGCACCGCCGCGACCATGTCGGTATCGATATAGCCCGGCGCGATCGCATTGACCGTCACGCCGAATTTCGCGCCTTCCTGCGCCAGCGCCTTGGTGAAGCCATGAATGCCCGATTTGGCGGCGGCATAGTTGACCTGACCATATTGGCCCGCCTGCCCGTTGATCGATCCGATGTTGACGATGCGCCCCCATTTGCGGTCGCGCATGCCCGCGAACACCGCCTTAGCCATATTGAAGCAGCCGCCCAGATTGGTGCGGATCACATCGTCCCACATTGCGTGCGTCATCTTCAGCATGGTGCCGTCGCGCGTGATGCCGGCATTGTTCACCAGCACCGCGACCTCGCCCAGATCCTTCTCGATCTGCTTCACGCTCTCGTCGCATGCCTCGTGCTCGGCGACGTCCCATTTGTAGGATCGGATGCCGGTGCGATCGGTGAAGGCCTTCGCCTTCTCGTCATTCCCGCAATAGTTGGCGGCAACGACGAAGCCCATATTGTTGAGCGCGATGCTGATCGCCTCGCCGATGCCACGCGTACCACCCGTCACGATCGCCACTTTAGACATCATGCTCTCCTGCCCTTTGGTTGATTGAGCCTAGGGCCGGGCGACCCAGCCTTCAAGCTGGCGGCCGATCAGTTCGCGCAGAAATTCCATGCCTTCGCCACTGTCGTTGAGGCAGGGGATGTAAGAAAATGTTGCGCCCCCGGCCGCAACAAAAGTGTCGCGCCCGCGGATCGCGATTTCCTCCAGCGTCTCGAGGCAATCCGCGGAGAAACCCGGCGCGATCACCGCGACATGCTTGACGCCGCGCCCCGGCAACGCCGCCAGTGTCGTATCGGTCGCGGGCTCCAGCCATTTGGCGCGCCCGAAACGCGACTGGAAACTGATTTCGACCGGACGACCAAGCGCTTCCCCGAGCAGGCGCGCAGTCTTCTGGCACTGGCAATGATAGGGATCGCCAAGCCTCAGCGTGCGTTCGGGCATGCCGTGGAAGCTGGCAAGGATCATCTCCGGCGGCACGTCCATCGCCGCCAGCGCCGCCTCGACGCTGGTCTTGAGCGCGGCGATATAGCCGGGATCGTCATGATAGGGCGGCAGCGTGCGCACCGCCGGCTGCCAGCGCATCGTCGCCAGTTCGGCAAAGGCCGCGTCATTGGCGGTCGCCGTCGTCGCCCCGCTATATTGCGGATAGAGCGGCGCCAGCAGGATGCGGTCGCACCCTGCCGCCTTCAGTGCCCTTACCCGGTCGCCGATCGCCGGATTGCCGTAGCGCATGGCATGGTCGACGATCACGTCGGCGCCGAATGTGCCCTCGAGCGCGCGCGCCTGCGCCCGCGTGATCGCGGCGAGCGGCGATCCATCCTCGCGCCACACCAGCCCATAGGCATGCGCCGACTTGGCCGGGCGCGTGCGCAGGATGATCCCGTGCAGGATCGGCTGCCACAGCAAGGCCGGCAGCTCGACGACGCGACGGTCGGACAGGAACTGCTTCAGGTAGCGCTGCACCGAAGGCGCATCGGGCGCATCGGGCGTGCCGAGATTGACGATCAGCACGCCGACCTTGCGCGGCGCGACGGGCGGATGATCGGCGGGGTGCTGCACCTCAGCCGACCTTCAGCGGCAGGCTGCGGAAACGCCGCCCGGTTGCGGCGAACAGCGCGTTGGCGATCGCGGGCGCGACCGGCGGCACCGCGACTTCGCTTGCCCCGCCGGGCGCCGCCGTGCTGCGCAGCAATTCGACATTGATCTCGGGGCTGTCGGCAAGGCGCGGCAGGCCAAGCTCGCCCAGCCGGCGCTCCACCGTCATGCCGCCCTCGATCCGCGCGCCTCCGCCGACGGCCCCGGCGAGGCCGAAGATCAGCCCGCCCTCGATCTGCTGCTTCACAATGTCCTGGTTCACCGCCCGCCCGACGTCCGCGACCGCGAACAGCCGGTCGACCGCGATCCGGTCGCCCTCGATCCGCGCCTCGGCCATCACCGCGACATAGGATCCGCGCGATCCGTGGCAGGCGATACCCTGCCCCGATCCTGCCGCGCCGCCCTGCCAGCCGCCGAGCGCGGTCACCGTCGTCAGGCAGCGCGCGAGGCGCGGCTGGCCCGAGAGCATCGCCATGCGGAAGGAAAAGCCATCCATCCCCGCCGCCTGCGCCAGCTCGTCGACGAAGCACTCGGTGAAGAAGGCCGAGGTGAAATCCCCCGCCGAACGCCAATAGCCCGTCGGCAGGCCGACGTCGGCCGGATGATGATCGATGGCGAGCGCCGGGATCGCGTAGAGCGGCATCGCCCCCGATGCCGCCAGCCCGTCGCCCCGCTCGGCAAGGTCCAGCCCCAGTCCGGCCAGCCCGCCACCGACCAGCCTGTCGGCCAGCGCCGTGCCCCATGCCGGCGAAGCGATCTTGGCCTGCCATCCCTCGACGCGCCCGGCGGGACCCAGCTTCGCCGCCATATGCGCGCGCGCAGGGGCGCGGAAACGATCGTGGATCAGATCCTCGACACGCGACCAGACGAGCTGGACGGGCTTGTCGATCGATCGCGCGATGATCGCGGCCTGCGCCGCCGCGTCATTCTCGATCACGCGACCGAAGCCGCCGGCCACCAATGTCGGGTGCACGACCACTTGCGATTCCGACACATTGATCGCCTCCGCCGCCGCGCGTCGCGCCAGCCCCGGCGCCTGCGTCGGCAGCCAAAGCTCCAATATGTCGCGATCCCAGCGCGCGGTCGCGGTCAGCGGCTCGGGCGCAGCATGATAGCCGGGCGCCGCCTGATAGTCGGCGACGCGGATCGCCTGCCCCTTGAACACGGCAGACAGGTCACCGCGCTTCGCCAGCCTGTGGCCCTTGCCGTCGAGCGCCGCCAGCAGCGCAGCATCGATCCGCGCATCGTCGACCAGCCCGCCCTTCGTCTCGAAGCGCGGTGCCATCGCGTCGAGCGCCCGGTTGGCGGCCCACCAGTTGACGCCGACCGCCGCCAGCCAACGCTCATTCTCGACGACTGACATCACGCCCCATATGGCGCGCGCCGCATCCTTGTTCGCCCCGACCAGCCGGCTGTCGCCGATCGGCCCCTGCCGGATCGCGGCGAAGACCATGCCCGGCAGGCGAATGTCCGACGCGAACATCGCGCTGCCGTCGATCTTGCCGGGCAAGTCGAGCCGCAGCGGGGATTGGCCGCTCAGCCGTCCTTCCTCGTCATCCTCGCGATATTGCGGTTTTGCCGGCGGCTTGAAGCCCGCCGCCTCCGCAGCAATCTCGCCGAAGCGCAGCCTGCGCTCCTCGGCGACGACGAAGCCCCCTTGCGTGTCGCAGGTCCGCCAGTCGATCCCCCAGCGCTTCGCCGCCGCCATCGACAACAAAGCGCGCGCAATGGCGCCCGCCTCGCGCAACACGGGCTCGAACCCGCGCAGCGACGTCGATCCCGCCGTCACCATCATCGCCTCGCGCGTTGCAAAATCGGCGGCCATGTCGATCGCGGATGGCGCGACCGCACCCGCCAGTTCGCGGGCGAATAGCCGGTTGGCGTAGATGGGATTGATCGGCGCAGGCTCCACCGCGATCGTCCGCCAGTCCGCGCCCAGCTCGTCGGCGACGATCTGGGGCAGCGTCGTCATCACGCCCTGCCCGGTTTCAGCCTGCGGCACGACGATGGTGACGTGCCCGTCCTCGCCGATCTTGACCCAGCCGTTGAGCACGCTCTCGCCAGGCGCCGCGACCAGATTGGGATCATAGCGGCGCGGCCAGGCGGTCCACGCGACGATCAGCCCCAGCCCCGCGCCACCGCCGACCAGCAGGCCGCGCCGGGATATGCGGCCGCTGAGATCGGGAAGGCGAAGGCTCATGCACCGGGCTTTAGCCGCCGCCTTGCCGCGAGGCCAGAGGCTGATTCCGCCGCCGCGTCGCATCGGCTCGTCGGATAGGTCGCGATCTGGACCCAGTTCGACTCGCCAAAGGTAAACACCCCGATAACCATCATATATGACCAATTTCGGTCATCAGGGGAAAGCAACATGCGACAACTTATTGGTTTTGCTGCCGTCCTATCGGCCCTCGGCCTCGCGGGCGCCGCCGATGCCGCCGATGTCACCAGCGTGTCGCAGTTGCATGGCTGGATCAACAGCGCGGGCGGGCAGGTTCTGCCGACGCCCGACCATAATATGTTCACCGGCAACGAATTTGGCATGCGCTTCAACAGCTATGCCATCTTCTACATTCCGACCGGCACCTACAGCAGCGCGACGCTCTCGGTCTCGCCGACGCCCTTCGGCAATGTCCCGCCCAGCGTGATCGGCCTCTACGACGTCTCGACCGATCTCGAGACGCTGGTGAACGACTATCACCCCGGCACCGATGCCTTCGCCGATCTCGGCAGCGGCAGCCTCTACGCCCAGCAGAGCATGTATGACACGCCGCTCAGCTTCGCGCTCGGTGGCAATTTCATCGCCGACGCCAATGCCGCTGCGGGCAGCTATCTGGTGATCGGCTTCACCAACCTCACGCTCAACGCCACGCCTTCGGGCGACGACCAGGATGACGGCATCTACATCAGCGGCGTGGGGCGCGGCTTCACCCCGCTCACCCTCACCCTGTCGACGGGCCCCGCCGGCGTGCCGGAGCCGGCGACCTGGGCGATGCTGATCGCGGGCTTCGGCATGGCCGGCGGCGCGATGCGCGTCCGCCGCCGCACCGTGGTGATGAACTGACGAAAAGGGGCCGGCCGCGCCGGCGGCCGGCCCCGATCGATCAGGCCGCTTCGGTCGCCGCCAGCGCGCGGAAGCGTGCGCGCAGCCCGACCTTGTCGATCTTCTCGGTGCCGAGGCGCGGCAGCGGATCGGGCGCGATCCAGATGCGCTGCGGAATCTTGAACGCCGCAATATGCTGCGACAGATATTCGCACAGCTCGAGCGGGGTCAGCGCGACACCCTCGGCCGGATGCACCACCGCGCCCGGCACCTCGCCGAAACGCTCGTCGGGCAGCCCGAAGACGGCAGCCTCGGCGACGCCCGGATGCTCGTAGAGCGCATCCTCGACTTCCTGGCAGCTGATATTCTCGCCGCCGCGGATGATGATGTCCTTCTTGCGGTCGACGATGAACAGATAGTCATCCTCGTCAAGATAGCCGATGTCGCCAGTGCGGAAATAGCCGTCGGCGGTATAGGCCGCAGCCGTCGCCTCGGGGTTGTTCCAATAACCCTTGAAGTTGCAGATGCTGCGGATGCAGACCTCGCCTCGCTCGCCCTTCGCCACCGGCTTTCCGGCATCGTCGAGGATGGCGAGATCGACGAGGGGCAGCGAGGCGCGGCCCGTGCTGTTGGGCTTGGCGAGATAATTCTCGCGGAAATTGCCGCAGCCCACGGCATTGGTCTCGGTCAGGCCATAGCCGATCAGCGGCTTTGAATCGCCCATCTCCTCCGACAGGCGGCGAACATGCTCGACCGGGCGTGGCGCGCCGCCGGCCGCGAAATCCTTGCAGCTCGAAAGGTCGAACTGGGCGCGGTCGGGGTGCGTCAATATCTCGAAGCTCATCAACGGTACGCCGACGAAATAGGTGATCTTCTCCTTCTCGATCAGCCGCATCGCCTCGCGCGCATCCCATTTGGGCATCAGCACCAGCTTGCGCCCCATCGCGAAGCTCTGCAGCATCACCGGGATTTCGGCGGTGACGTGGAACAGCGGCACGTTGAGCAGGGTCGAGGGCTGCAGCCCGGTCAGCTTGCCTTCCTCGGTCAGCAGCTGGAGCCCCATCAGCGAATAGGCGAGATAGTTGAAGATCGCCTGCATGATCGCGCGATGATCGGAAATCGCGCCCTTCGACCGCCCGGTCGATCCCGAGGTGAAGAGGATGGTCGCATCGTCGTCCGGCCCGATCTGCGGCAGCTCCGTCTCGCTGCCCCCGCCGTTCGCGAAGATTGGCGCAAGCGCGGCTTCGGTCGGCTGGTCGAGGTTGATCGCGATGATCTCGGCGGTGATCGCCTCGCCCGATTCCGCGATGCGCTTCACGCGCGGCAGGTCCGCGATCAGCAGGCGGGTGTCGCTGTCCCTGATCCCTTCGACCAGTTCCTCGCCCTGCCACCAGCCGTTGAACAGCGTCGCGACGCCGCCCGCCATCACGATGCCCATATAGGCGATGATCCAGGCCGGCGCGTTGCGCGTCGCGATGCCGACATGCTCGCCCGGGCGCAGCTTCCAGCCCTCGACCAGCGCGCCCGCCACCTTGCGCGCCAGCGCATAGGTCTGCGCGAAGCTCAGCCGCTCGTCGCCGTCGACAAGAAAGGTCGCATCGCCATGCTGCGCGCAGAAATGTGCGAAATAATGCGGCAGCGCCGGTGGCGCTGCGGCGATCACCGGCCAGCTGCGGCCATCCTTCTCGATGCTGCTCGTCGCCAGCGGTCCCGAAGGCCCCGTCAGGTGATTGATGATCGCTTCGATTTTAAGGTCGAGCGCAGTCGGCATATCTCTCTCTTCCGCTTGGTCTTGTCGTTTCGCGACACTATGAAGGCGCAAAGCCGAAGGGAAAAGCCTTGATCTTGCCGTTTTTCGCGGACGCTACGTCCGCCTTGCATTTCTCGTCGCTCGGCCTGTCGCCGGTGGCGCTCGATCTCGGGTTTCTCCAGATTCGCTGGTATTCGCTCGCCTATATCGCGGGAATCATTGTCGGCTGGTGGTATCTGCTGAAGCTGCTGGCCCAGCCCGGCGCGCCGATGGCCCGCCGCCATGCCGACGACTTCGTTTTCTACGCGACGCTGGGCATCATCCTCGGCGGGCGCATCGCCTATATCCTTTTCTACAAGCCCGAGATGATCGCCGATCCGATCCAGATGGTGAAGCTGTGGGAAGGCGGCATGTCCTTCCATGGCGGCGTGCTGGGCGTCACCTGCGCGATCATCTATCTCGCGCGCAAGAACGGCCTCAACTGGCTGCGCATCCACGATTACGTCGCCTGCTGCGTCCCCTTCGGCCTGTTCTTCGGCCGCCTCGCCAATTTCGTGAACGGCGAACTCTGGGGCCGCCCGACGACCGCGCCCTGGGGCATCGTCTTCCCCCGCGCGGGCGATCTGCCGCGCCATCCCAGCCAGCTTTACGAGGCGGGCTGGGAAGGCATTCTGCTCTTTTCGATCCTCTGGTTCATGTTCTGGAAGACCGACGCCCGCTACCAGCCCGGCAAGCTCGTCGGCACCTTCCTGCTCGTCTATGGCGCTGGCCGCTTCATTCTCGAGAAGTTCCGCCAGCCCGACGAAGGGCTCGAGCATCTCTGGTGGGGGCTCACCATGGGCCAGACGCTGTGTGCGCCGATGATCATCGGCGGCCTTTACCTGATCCTCACCGCCAAGGGCCGCCGCGTCCGCGTCGAGCCTGTGGCGGGCAGCGAAAGCGTCGCCTGAGGTCCGGCGATGAGCGAACTGAGCTGCGCCGACGTCCTGCGCGCCGCGATTCTGCTCGAAGGGCCGGTCTCGATCGCGCACTTCATGGCGGCCGCCAACGGGCATTATTACGCGACGCGCGATCCGCTGGGCGCTGAGGGCGATTTCGTCACCGCGCCCGAGGTCAGCCAGATGTTCGGCGAGATGATCGGGCTGTGGCTCGCCGATCTGTGGACGCGCGCCGGCCGTCCCGCCTGCCACTATGTCGAACTCGGCCCGGGCCGGGGCACGCTCGCCGCCGATGCCCTGCGCGCGACGAAGGCGGCGGGCCTCGCCCCGCCCGTGCATTTCGTCGAGACCAGCCCGGTGCTCCGCGCGCTCCAGGCCGATCGCGTTCCCGGCGCCCATTGGCACGACGACATCTCGACGCTGCCCGCCGACGCGCCCCTCCTCATCGTCGCCAACGAGTTTTTCGATGCGCTGCCGATCCGCCAGCTGATCCGTGCCGGCGGCGAATGGCGCGAACGCCATGTCGGGATGGTCGAGGGGATTTTCCTGCCGACGGTCGGCGGTCCCCTGCTCGACGCCATCGTGCCCGATGCGCTGCGCGACTCCCCGCCCGGCAGCATCATCGAAACGAGCCCCGCAGGCGTGGCGCTCGCCCGCGCCCTCGGCGAGCGGCTGGCGGCGCAGGGCGGCGCCGCGATCGTCATCGACTATGGCTATGAAGGCCCGGCGGTCGGCGACACGCTGCAGGCAGTGAAGGCGCATGCCAGTACGAACCCCTTCGAGGAGCCCGGCGAGCGCGACATCACCGCGCATGTCGACTTCGCGACGCTCGCCGAGGCCGCGCGCGCTGGCGGCGCCCGGACACACGGCCCCGTTGCGCAGGGCGACTGGCTGGCCCGGCTGGGCATCGGCACGCGCGCCCAGGCGCTGTCGAAGCAGAGCGGGCGCGGGCCGGAAATCGCCGCCGCGCTCGTCCGCCTCACCGCCCCGGCGCAGATGGGCACGCTGTTCAATGCGCTCGCGCTGACCGCGCCCGACTGGCCAGATCCCGAAGGTTTCCAATGATGATCGACTATCGCGATGCCCGGCCAGAGGATGGCGAGCCGCTCGCCGCAATGGCGCGCACCGCCTTCCTCGACACGTTCGGGCCGCTCTACGCGCCGGGCGATCTTGATGCCTTTCTGGAAACCACGTTCGGCCCTGCCGGCCTGCCCGCGCAGATCGGCGACCCCGCCTACCGTATCCGCCTCGCCGTCGACGCCGGGGGCCGGATCGCGGGCTTTGCGAAGGTCTCGGCGATGACCCAGCCAGTCGATCATGCCGAAGGCGCGATGGAGCTGAAGCAGCTCTACGTCCTCAAGGATCATCACGGCGCAGGCATCGGCCCCGCGCTGATGGGCTGGGCGATCGAAACTGCGCGCGCGCAGCAGGCCCCCGCCCTCTACCTCAGCGTCTATGCCGAGAATTGGCGGGCGCTTGCCTTTTACAGGCGCGTCGGCTTCGTCCAGGTCGGCGTCGCCCCCTTCCACGTCGGCGACAAGATCGACATGGACCCGGTGATGATGCTCGATCTGGCGGAGACGATGGCATGACCGTCGAGGTAATCCGCGCTGCGGCGCTCGATGGCGTCGCGCACGGTTTCCTCGGCCGGCGCGGCGGCGTTTCGCAGGGCCTCCACGCCGGGCTGAACGTCGGGCTCGGCTCCGACGACGATCGTGCCGCGATCGAGGCCAATCGCGCGCTTGCGGTCGATGCCGTGCTCCCCGGCGCGACGCTCGTCACGCTCCATCAGGTCCACTCGGCGGATGTAGTGCGGATCAACGCCGCGCTTCCCGCCGACGAACGCCCCCGCGCCGACGCCGTTGTCACGGATCGGCCGGGCTTCCTGCTCGGCATCCTCACCGCCGATTGCGTCCCCGTGCTCGCCGCCGATGTCGAGGCCGGCGTGATCGGCGCGGCACACAGTGGCTGGAAAGGCGCGATCGGCGGCGTCAACGCGCGCATGATCGAGGCGATGGAACGGCTCGGCGCGCGCCGCGATCGTATCGCGGCGGCGATCGGTCCCTGCATCGGCCGCGCTTCCTACGAAGTCGACGACGGCTTCGCGCATCGTTTCGAGGCGGACGATCCCGCGAATGAGCGCTTCTTCACCCCGGGCCGGCCCGGCCACCACCAGTTCGATATCGAAGCCTATGTCGCCGCCCGCCTTGCCGAGGCCGGCATCCGCCGCATCGAGGCGCTGGGGCTCGATACCTATGCCGACGAGGCGCGCTTCTTCAGCTATCGCCGCAGCACGCATCGCGGCGAACCCGATTATGGTCGCCAGATCTCGCTGATCGGCCTCGCCTGATACTCCGGTGATCGCCGATCGGTAGAAGATCGGCGGATCATCGGCATTTCATCACCTCCTCATCCTCCAGCGCCGAAGCAGTCCGCGCCACGCTGAACTCCATCGAGCGCCCTTTCGGCTGCTCGCAACTGGAGGATGAAATCATGATCAAGTTTCTGGGACTCATCACCATCGTGCTGGCCTGCCTGCCATGGGCCGGGCTGCCGTCGTCCGCCGCCTTTGCCGGGGATGGCGCATGGCGCGTCGGCAACGATCAGGTCCACATCGTCGATCGCGGCGTCGACACGCGCACGCCGGAAGGCCGCGCGACACTACTCGCCCATGTCGAGCACGCCGCGCATCGGCTCTGCCGCGACCGGCTGGGCGAGGCCGATCAGTGCGAGGCGCGGACGATCGCCGAAACGGTCAGCGCCAATCGCAATCGCTGGGGCCACGCGCTTGCGCTGGCGCTCGATGAAGCGAAGGGGCGGCAGCTGGCCGCGCGCTGAAATGCGCGCGGCCTCGCGCCAGACCCGACCGGCGCGTCAGGCGGCGCGATAATCCGGCCGGGTGCCCGATGCGGCCCAATAATCGTCCAGCCCGATCCTGCGGACCAGTTCCGCAAACCGGCTGTCGGCGCGCATCGGCCTCAGCGCGGGATTGAACAGAAACTCGGTCTCGCGATCGGCAAGCGGAAGATAGGTGCCCTGCTCGCGCGAGAAGCGGAGATCGGGCACCACGAAGCCGCGGCTGAAATAATAGGCGTCGGCAACCGCGAACGCCGCGTCCAGCCGCCCCAGCGCGGATGCGAACTGGATCGCATTCTCGGCATAGCCGCTGCCCTGATGCGCGCGCTCGGTCCACAGCGCCACCACGGCATCGACCCGCGCCTTCGTCGGATCGGCCATCGCGCGCGCGACCTCCGCGATCTTCTCGAACTCCCCAGCGGGCATGGCGAGCGGCCGGTTGTCGACATCCTCGATCATCGCGAGCGCCGCCGCCGGGCGGCCGCTGTACATCAGCATGTAGCATTGCTGGAACCACAGCGCGAAATGCGTCGGAAACAGCGAGCGCGCCTCGCGCGTCAGCCGATCGGCCTCGTCGAGCCGGCCCGCTTCCCACAGGTTCAGCACGCGCCGGTAATAATTGCCGGGATTGGGTGGATTGGGGACCGATTTCCGTTCGGTCAGTTCAGTCGCTTCCCGGATGCGCCCGACCGACGACAGCAGGATCGCCAGGCTGAATATCGCGAGATGATCGTTGGGATCGCTGACCAGCACGCGCCGGAACGCGCGCTCGCGCGTCAGCCAGTTGCCGCGCACCGGCTTTACCGAGGCTTCCGCCATCGCCGCATGCGGATTGTCCGGATCGAGCACCAGCGCGCGGCGCGCCGCCTCCACCGCCCTTTCGCGCAGCATCGCGGCTTCGGCCGGCGCCCGCCAGCGCGCCGTATAGGCATAGGTGATCGCCAGATAACCCAATGGCCGCGCGTCGCTCGGATCGAGCTCGACCGCGCGCCGGTAAAGGCCGATCGCCTGATTCTGCCCCTCGCGCGTTTCCTGCCGGACCGCGAAATCGGCCTGATCGAGCAATGTCTCGACTTCCGGATCATGGCGGCGGCGCATCATCCTCCAGCCGCCATAGCCGCCCACCGCCGCCAGCGCGCCGAGCGCTAGGCCGCCCACGACGAAGCGGCGGCGCGAACTGCCTTTCGATGGAGAGGCGGTGTCCGTCGCAGCCTCCCCCGCCGCCGCGTCGTCGCGCACCAGCCGATAACCGACCTTGGTCACCGTCTCGATGCGGAACAGTCCCTCGCCTATGCCTTCGGCGACACGGCGGAGCCGCGAAATCACGCGATTGATCGCGTCGTCGCCGACGATGCGACCTTCCCAGCAGGATTGGACGAGATCATCACGCGAGACGATCGCGCCATCCGCGCGCAGCAGGCAGACCAGCACCTGCATCACGCGCGGCTCGACAATTTCGGTAGCGTCGCCGCGCACGATCTCGCGCGTCGCGGGGCGCACGATCAGATCGCCCAGCTCGAAGGGTGGCGTATGCGCCAGATCGATCCGATCGCCTTCGCTCATGCCCCGTCCGTTCCCCGTCATCGCCACCATCCCGCAATTTGGCGCGGCAGGCCAGCCTCTCTCTTTCCGTGCAGGCGATCCTCGATCCGCTTCTGTCCTACAGGCGATGGCGGATGATAGAATGTCGCCGCATCCGCTCAGAGACGTTCCAGCCAAGGCAAGAACTCGGCCGGTTGAGACACGTTCCTGCGTGTCAACTTTGTCAACTTCGCATCAGGAAACCGCGCTTTTCCGCCATTCCCTACAAGGGCAGCGTGACGATGGGCTTCGCTTCCCGCATGGGCTAGACCGGAGTCATCCGCAGAATCAGCCAAAAGGCGAAACATCATGTCGAACGAAAACGAAGCCGATCTGACCGGCGCCACCCCCCGCCGCAAGCCCAAGCCACCGATCGAGGAAATCGGTGGCCGCAAGCTTCGGCCTTCGACGCTGATGATGGGGCATGGCTATGATCCGATGCTGTCGGAAGGTTCGCTCAAGCCGCCCATCTTCCTGACCTCGACCTTCGTTTTCGAAAATGCCGCCGCCGGCAAGCGCCATTTCGAGGGCGTGACGGGCAAGCGCCCGGGCGGCGCCGAAGGCCTCGTCTACTCGCGCTTCAACGGCCCCAATCAGGAGATTCTCGAGGATCGCCTCGGCGTCTGGGAAGAGGCGGAGGATGCGCTCACCTTCTCCTCGGGCATGTCGGCCATCGCCACGCTCTTCCTCGCGCTGGTCAAGCCCGGCGACACGATCGTCCATTCGGGCCCGCTCTACGCCGCGACCGAAACGCTCATCGCGCGCGTGCTCGGCAAGTTCGGCGTGAAATTCCTCGATTTTCCTGCGGGCGCCACGCGCGAGGAGATCGACGCGATCCTCGGCCGCGCCAGGGAAGGCGGCAATGTCGCGCTCATCTATCTCGAAAGCCCGGCCAACCCGACCAATGCGCTGGTCGATATCGAAGCGGTAGCCGCCAGCCGCAACGCCATCTTCGGCTCGGGCCCCGATGCGCCGCCGATCGCGATCGACAACACCTTCCTCGGCCCGCTGTGGCAGCAGCCGCTGAAGCACGGCGCGGACATGGTCGTCTATTCGCTCACAAAATATGCCGGCGGGCACAGCGATCTCGTCGCCGGCGGCGTGCTCGGGCGCAAGGGGCCGATCAACACCGTCCGCATGCTCCGCAACACGATCGGCACGATCACCGATCCCAACACCGCGTGGATGCTGCTCCGCAGCCTGGAAACGCTCGAGCTGCGGATGTCGCGGGCGGGCGAGAATGCGGCCAGGGTCTGCGCCTTCCTGCGCGATCACCCCAAAGTCGATCGCGTCGGCTATCTCGGCTTCCTCGAAGGCGACCGGCAGGCCGATATCTACAAGCGCCACTGCACAGGCGCGGGATCGACCTTCTCGCTGTTCATCAAGGGCGGCGAGGCCGAATCCTTCCGCTTCCTCGATGCGCTGCGCATCGCCAAGCTGGCGGTCAGCCTCGGCGGCACCGAGACACTGGCGTCGCACCCGGCCGCGATGACGCACCTGTCGGTTCCCGAGGAGCGCAAGGCCGCGCTCGGCATCACCGACAATCTCGTCCGCATCTCGATCGGCGTCGAGGATGCCGACGATCTTATCGCCGACTTCGATCAGGCGCTGAAGGCGGTCTGATCATTTCCAGTCGATGCGCTCCCAGCCCCGCTCGACGGCGAGGCTGCGGAGCGCATCATGGGCGTTGACGGCAAAGCCCTCGTCGGCCCAGGCCAGCGCCGGCTCGTCGGATGCATGGTCCGAATAAAAGCGGATATGGGCCGATCCGCGCTCGATCGCGTGGCGCGCCATCCATGCCTGGATCATGCGCAGCTTGGCCGGGCCGTAGCAATTCTCACCGTCGATCTTCGCGCTCACCCGCGAATCGAGCCCGATCATGCTGTCGGTCGCGATCACGTCGTCGAACCCCAGCTTGGCGGCGATCGCATCGACATAAAGGCGGTTCGACGCGGTCGCGAGCACCAGCCGGTATCCCGCCGCCCGGTCGGCCGCCAACCGCTCGATCGCTTGCGGATAAACATTCCCCCTCACCGTCTTTTCGGCGAAACCTTCAGCCAGCGGCACGAGTTTGGAACGGTCGATATGCGGGCCGAGCAACAACGACAGACTGATTTCCTTCAGCCGTCCCCGGTCGATGCGCTTCAGCGCATATCCGGCGCTCGCAAGGATAACGCCGGGGAGGAGCAAGGCGCGCCAGGGCGACAGCCGCACCACCGCATGGCGCAGGAACGGCCCGAAGGTCGCGACGCGCGTGATCGTCTTGTCCATGTCGTAGATTGCAATTCGGTCCATGCGCTGGTCCTAACGTCATATCGGCTTGCCGATCCAGCCAATATGCCGCAGGAGCGAAACTGATGGCCGCGACCGCAGACTTCGCCGAAGAACAAGAAGATGGCGCGAAGGCGCTACGCTTCACCGGCGCGCTCACCGTCGCGGCGCTGGGCGATCTGCCCGAACGGCTTCGCCTCGTTTCCGGCCCGCTCGCGCGGCTCGATCTCTCAGGCGTCGAGCGGATCGACACCGTAGGCGCCTGGCTAGTCTACCGCCTCGCCGCCGATCACGGTGCCGAGATCAAGTGCGCCGGCCCCGACGCCGCCTTCCTGATCGATCAGGTCCGCGCCGCCGACAAGCCGGTGCGCATGCGCCCCGATCATACGCCGACGATCGTCAAGGTTCTGGCCGAGATCGGCGCCGCGACCAACACCGCCGGGCGGACGATGATGGGCCTGCTCGGCTTCTTCGGCGCGATGATGATCTCGATCGGGCAGGTCATCCGCCACCCGTCGCGCTTCCGCGCCAATGCCGTCATCCAGCGTTTCGAGGTGGTCGGCGTCTCGGCGCTCGGCATCATCGGGCTGATGAGCTTCCTGATCGGCATCGTCATCGCCCAGCAGGGCGCGGTGCAGCTGCGCCAGTTCGGCGCCGAGGTCTTCACGATCAACCTCGTCGGCCGTCTGACGCTGCGCGAATTGGGCGTGCTGATGACCGCGATCATGATCGCCGGCCGATCAGGCTCGGCGTTCGCCGCGCAGCTCGGCACCATGAAGCTGACCGAGGAGATCGACGCGATGCGCACGATCGGCGTATCGCCGATGGAGGCGCTGGTGCTGCCGCGCGCGCTCGCATCGGTCGCGATGATGCCGCTGCTCGGCTTCTATTCGTCGATCATCGCGATGATCGGCGGCGGCATCCTCTGCTGGGTATCGCTCGATATCCCGCCGATCACCTTCATCCAGCGCATCCGCGAAGTGACGCCGATCACCGATCTCTATGTCGGGCTGGTCAAGGCGCCGGTCTTCGGCTTCATCATCGCGCTTACCGGCTGCTTCCAAGGCATGCAGGTCGAAGGCAATGCCGAGGAAGTCGGGCTTCGCACGACCGCCGCAGTGGTGCAGGCGATCTTCCTCGTCATCGTCCTCGATGCTTTCTTCGCGGTCTTCTTCACCTGGATCGGCTGGAATTGAGCACGTCCCCCGCCCCCACGCCCAATACGTCGTCCGCCGATCCGGAAATCGTGATCAGCGTGCGCGACGTGAAGAATGTGTTCGGCGAACAGGTCGTGCACGAGAATCTCAATCTCGACGTCAGGCGCGGCGAGATTCTGGGCGTCGTCGGCGGATCGGGCACAGGCAAATCGGTGCTGATGCGCTCGATCATCGGGCTGCAGACGCCTGCCGAGGGATCGATCGAGGTGTTCGGCGAATCGATTCTCGGCCGCGACGAAGCAGCGACGATCGACATCCGCAAGCGTTGGGGAATCCTCTTCCAGGGCGGCGCGCTCTTCTCGACACTGACCGTCGCCGAGAATATCCAGGTGCCGCTGCGTGAATTCTATCCGCACATCGTGCCGCCGCTGCTTGACGAGATCGCCGCCTACAAGGTCGTGATGGCCGGCCTGTCGCCCGATGCCGGCCCCAAATATCCGTCCGAACTGTCGGGCGGCATGACCAAGCGCGCCGGCCTCGCCCGCGCGCTGGCGCTCGATCCCGAACTGCTGTTCCTCGACGAGCCGACGGCGGGGCTCGACCCGATCGGCGCGGCCAACTTCGATCATCTGACGCGTGAGCTGAAGCAGACGCTCGGCCTGACCGTCTTCCTGATCACCCACGATCTCGACACGCTTTATGCCATTTGCGACCGCGTGGCGGTGCTCGCCGACAAGAAAGTGATCGCGGTGGGCACCATCGACGAGCTTCTTGCGCTGGATCACGCCTGGATTCAGGAATATTTCAACGGACCTCGCGGCCGCGCCGCGACCGCAGCCAAAGGGATGGCGAAGCGCTGATGGAAACCAGATCGAACCATGTCCTCGTCGGCGTCGTGGTGCTCGCGCTGCTGGCCGCCGTCATCGTCTTTACCGTGTGGCTGGCGCGCGTCTCCGGCGGGCAGGAGAAGGAATATGACATCTTCTTCAAGCAGGCGGTCGACGGCATTGCCAAGGGCTCGTCGGTCAGCTTCTCGGGCGTACCGTCGGGCCAGGTGAAGTCGATCTCGCTGTGGCAGAACGACCCGCAGTTCGTGCGCGTACGCATCACCGTGAAGGATGAGACCCCGATTCTGCAGGGCACCACCGCGACGATCCAGGGCGTCGGCTTCACCGGTGTGTCGCAGGTTCAGCTCGACGGCGCGATCAAGGGCGCCCCGCCGATCACCGAGATCGGGCCGGCCGGCGTCCCCGTCATCCCGACCAAGCCGGGTGCGCTCGGCGAACTGCTCAACAGCGCGCCGAAGCTGCTCGAGCGGCTGACGACGCTGACCGAGCGGCTGACCGAGGCGCTGAGCGACGAGAATCAGAAATCGCTGACGGGCATCCTCCACAATGTCGACAAGCTGTCGAAGGCGCTCGCCGATCGCGGGCCGGAGATCGCCTCGACGCTCGCCGAGACGCGGATTGCGATCAAGCAGGCGGGCGACGCGGCGGAGAAGTTCGGTCAGCTCGCCGACAGCAGCAATGCGCTGATCAACAGCGATGCCAAGCCGCTGATCGCCGATCTTCGCAAGACCGTGGCGGATGCCGGCAAGGCGATGGACGCGCTCAACAAGACCATCTCGGAAGCCCAGCCGGGCGTGGCCAATTTCTCGAACCAGACGATGCCCGAGGTAAATCTGCTGATCCGCGACCTTCGCGAAATGGCGGAATCGCTGACGGCCGTCAGCGAAAGGCTCAATCGCGGCGGGGCCAGCTCGCTTGTCGGCAGCCAGAGGCTGCCCGACTATAAGGGGAACAAGTGATGAAGCGCTCGATCCTGGCTCTCGCCGTTGCAGCACCGCTCGCCGGCTGCATCAGCATCGGCGACAAACCGCCGACCCAGCTGCTGAACCTCAGCGCGACCGCGCAGGTCGAAACGGGCAAGATATTCGCGACCAGGCCCGGTGACGCGATCATCGTCAATGCGCCGTCGGTGCCGCAGGCGCTGGCGACGGCGCGTGTGCCGGTATTCAGCAGCGGGATGGCGGTCGCTTACATCAAGGACGCACAATGGGTGGAGCCCCCCAGCCGGCTCTTCCAGCGCCTCGTGTCGGAGACGATCGAGGCACGCGGCGGGCGGGCGGTGCTGAGCGCGCGACAGGCGGCGTTCGCGCCTGCGGTGCGCGTGACGGGCGAATTATTGATCTTCGGCATCGACGCCGCGCAACAGCGCGCGATCGTGCGTTACGACGCGACCATAGCGCGCAAGGACTCGATCGAGACCCGGCGCTTCGAGGCGAGCGCGCCGGTGAGCGCGATCAAGGCGCTTCCCGCAGCAGCCGCCCTGAATGTGGCGGCCAACCAGGTGGCGGCCGAGGTTTCCGACTGGGTTGTCGGGGCAAACACGGCTTCCCGGTAAGCGAATCCGACTTTCAATGGGGTGGCGCGGAGTGATTCGCGCCACCTTTTTTTGCGCACGAATCGGAAAGCCATTCATCTGAAGTGAGCGCGAACATCCATATATCGAGAGATTGTTAGTTCTTTTGAACTAATTCTTTTGATTTATCAGTTCAAATTGGAGAGAAATACCAACGCCTTCGGGTGTAGGGTTGCTTGGTCAAAATTGCTTCGACATCAGTCGCTTTGAGTGTGAATGCGCCACTTATCGCGACAGAGTTGCAGCAATGTGACCAAATGCAATTGTTGATTAGCGCACGCATTCTTTTGAGAAATAAAATAACTCCAGAATCGCAATATAACGAAATTTTCTAGATGTTCTCAAAAGGATCTGCGGGGAGAATAACAAGATATAAAAACAGAGGCTGCCTGCAAAAGACAAAATAGAAGTCAGCAATGCAGATGGGAACGTCGGTCTCACGGTATATTTGGGGGAAATTTCATGACTCGTTCTATGAACACCCTTGGCGCCGGTTCGCGCGTCAGGATTGCCCTGCTCTGTTCAACGGTTGCATTGTGCGCCGCTCCGGCGCTGGCTCAGGAAGCCGCAGCGCCCGCCGACAGCGCCGCAACATCGTCGTCCGGCGACAATAACGACATCGTCGTCACCGCGCTCAAGCGCGCAACGAGCATCCAGGAAACCCCGCTCTCCATCTCGGCCGTGAGCGAGGCCTCGCTCGTCAACCAGGGCATCACTGACTCGCAGCAGCTGACCCGCACCGCGCCGAACCTCGTCATCAACGAGAATGCCAACGGCGGCAGCCGCGTGATCATCCGCAACCTCTATGCATCGGGCGAGCCGCTTGTCGGCCTCTATTATGACGAGGTTCCCATCACCGGCACCAGCGGCGTCAGCAACGACGCCGGTGGCACGCAGCCGGGCATCCGTCTGTTCGACGTGGAGCGCGCCGAGGTGCTGCGCGGCCCGCAGGGCACGCTCTACGGCGCGAGCTCGATGGGCGGCACCATCCGCCTGATCTTCCAGAAGCCCAACCTCACCACAGTCGAAGGCGCGCTCAACGGCCAGCTGACCGGCGTTTCGGGCGGTAGCGGCGTCGGCACCAGCTTCGACGGCATGGTCAACCTGCCGGTGATCGAGGACAAGCTGGCCGTCCGCGCCGTCGGCTACTGGGACAAGACCGCCGGTTTCATGGACAACAGCGTCCTGGGCCTGAAGAATTTCAACAGCGCGCGCAGCTATGGCGGGCGCCTGCTCGTCCGCATCCGGCCGGTGGAAAATCTGACCATCGACGGCATGGCCGCCTATCAGGATCGCACCGGTTTCAACGGCACATGGAACCTCACCGAATATAATCTGACCGGCAAGAAGTTCGACCAGAACCTGCGCATCCAAACGCCGCAGTCGGACAAGATGCAGCTCTACAGCGGCACGCTGAACTGGGATTTCGGCTTCGCGACGCTGACCGCGATCGGTTCTTATTCGAAGCGCGATCTCGCCTTCAACTTCGATTATTCGCCCTATTTCACGCGCTACGCCACCGGCAATGTCCCTGCGACGTCGGTTCCGGGTTATGCCAACTTCCTTGCCGACTGCAACCAGGGCCTGGTCAGCGGCGCCACCTCGTGCGGCAGGGACGAATATCAGCGCTTCGTGACCAGCTGGGGCATATTGACGGCCTATCAGCCGCAATCGACCAAGACCACGACGCAGGAAGTCCGTCTTGCCGACGCGCAGCATGCGCTCAAGTGGACGATCGGCTTTTTCCACAGCGATCGCAAGAACTTCACCCAGAGCCTGCTCAACACCGTCGATCCGGTCACGGGCATGCAATATTATCCGAACGGCTATTCGGCCAACCCCTATGGCTTCGGATCGCGTACCCATCTGGATCGCACGATCAACGACCGCCTGGAGCAGATCGCCGGCTTCGCCGACGCGACCTACGACTTCAACGAAAAGCTGAGCGTCGCGGCGGGTGTCCGCTACTTCGACTACAAGAAGACCACCGGCGCCCAGGTCATCATTCCCAACTATGTCGCGGGCAACGTCCGCCTGCCCTATTCGGAACTGAAGGGTAAGGAGCATGGCACGCTCCTGAAGTTCAGCGCGAACTACAAGTTCAACCGCGATCTCATGATCTATGCGCTGGCGACGCAGGGCTATCGCCCCGGCGGCGTCAACCAGACGCTGGGCCTGCCCAGCTATGCCTCGACCTATGAATCGGACAAGCTGTGGAACTATGAAGCGGGCGTCAAAAGCTCGTGGTTCGACCGCAAGCTGATCGTCAACCTCGACGTGTTCCAGATGGACTGGAGCAATCTGCAGATCTCTGCTTCCTATCAGGGCGCCTTCGGCTTCATCACCAACACGCCCAGCAAGGTCCGCATTCGCGGCGTCGAATGGGATACGTCGCTGTTCGCGGTCGACGGGCTGACGCTGCGCTATTCGGGCAGCTACACCTCGGCCAAGCTGCAGGACAATGTCTCGCTTCCGTCGGGCATCAACCTCTGCACGGGCAGCCCGCCCTATGTCGGCTGCGCGGTGCTGACCGGCATCGGCAAGAAGGGCAATACCGTGCCCTATTCGTCGAAGTGGACGATGCAGGGCTCGGCCGAATATGTGATGCCGGTCGGCAACGACTTCGAGATCCTCTACCACGCCGACATCAGCTACCGCAGCGCATCGTGGACGGTTTACGACCACACGGCGGCCAACGTGACGCCTGCGGGCATGCGCCTGCCCGGCTTCGCGTCCACCGGCCTGCGCGTCGGCCTGCAGAAGGGCGACTGGGGGATCTATGCCTTCGTGAACAATCTGTTCGACGTGACGGGCATCACCCAGAAGTCGACCAGCGCCACGAGCTCCACGCTGCTGCCGTACAACTATAACGGAGTGAACTATCCGTCGGTCTATGTGACGTCGATCGCGCCGCGCACCTTCGGCATCAGCGCCCGGACCAAGTTCTAAGATGGAGGCAATCATGAGGAAGGCGCCTTTCGCGCAGCGTTGCGCTGCCGCCGCGCTGATGATCTCAACCGTTCTTGGCGCAGGCACCGCCTGCGCCAAGGATGTGGTGATCCACGCCGGCAAGCTGATCGACGGCGTCTCCGCGACGCCCAAGACAAACGTTTCGATCATCATCAAGGACGATCGCATCACGGCCGTGCAGAACGGCTTCGTCACCCCGGCCGGGGCCGAGGTCGTCGATCTTTCGACCGCCACGGTGCTGCCCGGCTTCATCGAGAGCCACGACCATATCTCGTCGTCGGGCGATCGCCGGCCGATGAACCGCTTCACCCAGACCGAGGGCGATGCCGTGGTCGCCGGCATGCTCAATGCCCGGCGCGAGATCGAGCTGGGCTTCACCACGGTGCGCGACGTGGGGTCCGGCCCGCTGACCGCGCCGGCACTGATCCGCGCGATCAATTCGGGCAAGATCGTCGGCCCGCGCCTGTGGACCGCGCTCGAGGCGCTCGGGCCGACCGGCGGCCATTCGGACCGCGCCAACGGCATGCGCCCCGACATCAGCTTCGCCGGCCGCGACGCCGCGATCGTCGACGGCCCCGACGATGCCCGCGTCAAGGTGCGCGAGCATCGCCGCCGCGGCGCGACCGTCATCAAGATCATGCCGAGCGGCGGCGTGGGATCGATCGGCGACGACCCCAACCATATGACCATGGCCGACGACGAGATGAAGGCGGTGATCGACACCGCGCACGAGCTGGGCCTGAAAGTCGCCGCCCATGCCCACGGCAAGAAGGCGATCGACCATGTCATCCTGGCGGGCGTCGATTCGGTCGAGCACGGCACCTACGCCGATGCCGAGAGCTACAAGCTGATGAAGGAGCATGGCACCTTCCTGGTGCCCACGCTGCTCGTCGCCGACGCCATCTACCAGACCGCGATCAAGACGCCCGATCTGCTGCCGCCGACGGTGGCCGAGAAGGCGATCGCCGTCACCCCGACGATGATCGGCAATGCCGGCCGTGCCTACAAGGCCGGCGTCAAGATCGCCTTCGGCACCGATCAGGGCGCAACGTCCAACCGCAACAAGGCGGAGGAATTCGCCCTGCTGGTCAAGGCCGGGCTGCCCCCGATGGAAGCCATCTTCACCGCGACGCGTAACGCCGCCGAGCTGATCGGCACGCCGCAGGATATCGGATCGGTCCAGGCCGGCCGTTATGCCGACATCGTCGCGGTCGAGGGCGATCCGCTGGCCGACATCACCGTGCTTCAGCGCGTCCAGTTCGTGATGAAGGGCGGCGAAGTGCTCAAACAGGGCGGGAAGATGCTTCGCTGAGGCATTGGCGCGCTCGGCGGCTTGCCGGCCCCCCTTTCCCCGGCAAGCCGCTCCCTGTTCCTATCATGTGGGATGACCCCCTATGTTCGCATCCAAAACCCGCAAGCTGAGCGTCGCAGCGCTGCTCCTCGCCGCCGCTGCCGCTACGCCCGCCGCCGCCAAGGACATCGTGATCCACGCCGGCAAGCTGATCGACGCCGTTTCGGCGACGCCCCGGACCAATGTTTCGATCATCATCAAGGACGATCGCATCGTCGGCGTCCAGAACGGTTTCGTCACCCCCGCCGGTGCCGAGGTCGTCGATCTTTCCAAATCGACCGTGCTGCCCGGCTTCATCGACACGCACGACCATATCTCGATGGGTTCGGACTGGACCGTTGCGGCGCGCTTCGCGTCGACCGACGGCGACGGCACGATCGCGGCCGCGCTCAACACGCGCCGCGACCTCGAAATGGGCTTCACCGCGATCCGCGACGTCGGCTCGGGCCCGATCGAGGCCAACGCCATCCGCAACGCGATCAATTCGGGCAAATGGGCTGGCCCGCGCGTGTGGACCGCGCTTGAGGCGCTCGCCCCCACCGGCGGCCATTCCGACCCCGCCAACGGCATGCGCCCAGACATCAGCTTCGCCGACCGCGACGCCGCGATCGTCGACGGGCCGATCGACGCGCGCATCAAGGTGCGCGAGCATCGCCGGCGCGGCGCCGACCTGATCAAGATCATGCCGAGCGGCGGTGTCGCCTCGATCGGCGACGATCCCAACCACATGACGATGACCGACGAAGAGATGAAGTCGGTGATCGATACAGCGCACGAGCTGGGCATGAAGGTCGCCGCGCACGCGCACGGCAAGAAGGCGATCGACCATGTCGTGATCGCCGGCGTCGATTCAGTCGAGCACGGCACCTATTCGGATGCCGAGACCTACAAGCTGATGAAGGCGCACGGCACCTTCATGGTCCCGACGCTGCTCGTCGCCGACTGGATCTACCAGACGGCGGTGAAGACGCCCGATCGCCTGCCGCCGACCGTCGCGGGCAAGGCGATCGCCGTCACCCCCACGATGATGGGCAATGCCGGCAACGCCTATAAGGCGGGCGTGAAGATCGCGCTCGGCACCGACATCGCAGGCTCCTTTCCGCGCATGAAATCGGAGGAGTTCGCGCTGATGGTGAAGGCGGGGCTGACGCCGATGGACTCGATCCTCGCCGGTACGCGCAACGCCGCCGAGTTGCTCGGCGCGTCGGCCGATATCGGCTCGATCCAGGCCGGCCGCTATGCCGATATCGTCGCGGTCGACGGCGATCCGATTGCCGACATCACCGAGCTGCAACGCGTGAAATTCGTGATGAAGGGCGGCACCGTCTACAAGCAGGACGGCGTGATGGCGCTGCCCGACTGACGACAGACATGCGGGGCCGGGGCATGGGGGCGCCCCGGCTGACCCGCCAGGCTGCACGGCGCCCCCGCCGAACGGGGAGACGATCATGCGCGCAGCTTTGAAGGCGACCCTCAGGAGCACTGGCAGGGGTACGGGGGTGATCGCACTGGCGCTGGCGGCGGCCGCGACGCCGCTCACCGCCCAGTCGATGGGTGGGCAGGCGGGCGGTGGTCGGCCCGAGATCAAGTTCACCACCAGCGACGCCTTCTCGATGGCGCAGATCCCCGCCTACAAGGGCGATAATCGCGACGTCTACGCCTATATCGAGGCGCACAAGGCCGATCATATCGCCAATCTGCAGCGCTGGGTGCGCCAGCCTTCGATCAGCGCGCAGAATGTCGGCGTCAGGGACATGGCGGCGCTGGTCGCGGCCGACCTGAAGCGCATCGGCTTCAAGGAGGCCGAAGTCGTCCCGACCTCCGGCCATCCCGGCGTCTGGGGCTATTATGACGCGGGCGCCAAGAAGACGCTGGTCGTCTACATGATGCTCGACGTCCAGCCGGTCGAGCCCAAGGACTGGAAGGTGCCGCCCTTCGACGGCGCGCTGGTCGACGATCATCCGCTCGGCCGCGTGCTGATGGCGCGCGGATCGACCAACACCAAGGGCACCGAACGCGCCTTCCTCAACACGATCGAATCCATCCTCGCCGTGCGCGGCAAGCTGCCCGTCAATCTGATGATCCTCGCCGAAAGCGAGGAGGAACTGGGATCGCCGCACTATCCCGAGATGATCGCCAAATATGCCGATCGGCTGAAGACCGCATCGGGCGTCATCTATCCCGCATCGGGCCAGTCGCCCGCAGACGGCGCGGTATCGCTGACGCTGGGCAACAAGGGCATCCTCTATGTCGAGCTGGAGGCGAAGGGCAATCCCGTCACCGGCGGCCCGATGAAGGCCGAGATCCACAGCTCGTGGAAGGCGACGACCGACGCGCCGGCCTGGCGGCTGGCGCAGGCGCTGGCGACGCTGACCACGCCCGACGGCAACACCATCCGCATCCCCGGCTATTATGACGCGATCCGCCAGCCGACGATCGAGGAGCAGAAGCTGTTCAACGGCACGCTGGCCGGCTGGGAGAAGCGCGAAGTCACGGTCCGCAAGGGCTTCGCGATCGATCACTGGTACGATCATATGGACGCGCGCCAGTCGCTCTTGCGCTACCTGTTCGATACCACGCTCAACATCGACGGGATCGCGACCGGCTATGACGGGCCGGGGATGAAGACCATCCTCCCCCACCGCGCCTACGCCAAGCTCGACAGCCGCCTGGTCCCCGACCAGACGCCCGATCAGGCGCTGGCGCTGATGCGCAAATATCTCGACGACCAGGGCTTCAAGGACATCGAGATCCGCAAGCTCTCCGGCTATCCGCCCTCGCAGACATCGGTCAGCGCGCCGCTGATCCAGGCGGTGCTGGGCACCTACAACAAATATGGGCTGACGGTGGACGTCTCGCCGCGTTCGGGCGGCAGCACGCCGGCCTATGTGTTCACGCAGACGCTGGGCCTGCCATACGTGACGATCAGCATCGGCCACGGCGCGGATGCCCATGCGCCCAACGAATATCTGCTGATCGATCCCAAGCCGGGTTCGAAGATCTTCGGCCTGACCGGGATGGAGGGCTTCTACGCCGACGTCCTCTACGCCCTCGCCGCGACCAAATGACCAGACACAGACCAACAAGGGGGAAGCACAGTATGAAGTTCCGTACCCGCAAGATCGCGCTGCTCGCCGCCACCGCCTTCGCGGCGGCGCTCGCCGGCGCGCCGGCCGCCGCCAAGGACGTGGTGATCCACGCCGGCAAGCTGATCGACGGCGTCACCAAGACGACGCGCAGCCAGGTGTCGATCATCATCAAGGACGATCGCATCACCGGCGTGCAGAACGGCTTCGTCACCCCGGCCGGGGCCGAAGTGATCGACCTGTCGGCGGAGACGGTGCTCCCCGGCATGACCGACGTGCACGATCACGTCACCGGCGGCGGATCGCGGCGCGACCGTTTGCGCGGCACGCCCGAGCAGCAGGCTTTCCAGTCGACCTGGAACGTCAATGCCATCCTGCTTGCCGGCTTCACCAGCGTGCGCGACGTGGGCGGCAATATCGAGGTGCTGAGCGCGCTCAAGGGCGCGATCAATTCCAACCTCATCCACGGCCCGCGCCTGTGGATCTCCGGCCCTGCCATCAGCCCGACCGGTGGCCATTCCGATCCCAGCAACGGCATCGATCCGCGCTGGGAGCGCACCGACGACTGGAAGATGACCGTCATCGACGGCCCGGTCGAGGCGATCCACGCGGTGCGCGAGCTGCGCAAGCGCGGCGCCGACGTGATCAAGATCCACTCGTCGGGCGGCGTCGCCAGCGTCGGTGACGATCCCACGCTCCAGCTTCTGCGCGACGACGAGCTGAAGGCGATCATCGATACCGCCCATTCGCTCGGCATGAAGGTCGCCAGCCATGCGCACGGCAAGGCCGGCATCGACGCCGCGATCCGCGCCGGGGTCGATTCGATCGAGCACGGCACCTATTCGGACGCCGAGACCTACAAGATGATGAAGGAGCGCGGCACCTACATGGTCCCGACGCTGTTCGCGGCGAACGAGATCTACGAAGTCGCGATCAAGACGCCCGAGTTGCTGCCGCCGACCGTCGCGGGCAAGGCGATCGCCGTCACCCCGACGATGACCGGCAATGCGATCAACGCCTACAAGGCGGGCGTGAAGATCGCGCTCGGCACTGATCAGCTTGGCTGGAAGCCGCACGGCCAGAACGCCAAGGAACTCGAATATATGGTCAAGGCCGGCATCCCGCCGATGGAGGCCATCTATGCCGGCACCCACAATGCCGCCGAGCTGCTCAACCAGTCCGACAACATCGGATCGATCCAGCCCGGCCGCTACGCCGATATCATCGCGGTGAAGGGCGATCCGATCGCCGACATCACCGAGATGCAGCGCGTCCAGTTCGTGATGAAGGGCGGCACCGTCTACAAGGCGGACGGCAAGCCGCTCTACGTCAACTGAGAGCCCACCACCCTGAGGCCCGGGCCGTCCTCGTGGCGGTCCGGGCCGCTTTTTGTCTGGGCCGGAAGGGTGGACGTCCTCGCCGCCCAGAACAGCAGCGGCCATAGCGCCAGCGCGCCGAGCGCGATCCCGGTCAGCGACGCCAGCGAAGCGGCGAACAGCGGCATGACGAGGGCAAGCGCGATCCGGCCCCTCCCCTCCGCGGCCGCCAAAGCCCACAGCCACGCGGCGGCAAGCGTCAGCATCACGCAGTCATAGTCGCTGACATAGGGCGAGGCGACGAGCATCGCGACGACGAGCAACGCCATCGCCCGCGACGACGGACCTTCGCGACGCCAGCAGCGGATGACGACGAACAACGCGCCAAGGCTCGCGGCAAGCTGCACCGCATAAGCGAAAGCGAGCGGCGCCCCCAGATGCCGCGCGAGGATGAAGAGCGAGACCATCCGATGCCAGGTGCCGCTGCCATCCTCGAGGATAACGGCCTTGAGCATCGCCGCCTGGCGCGCATAGGCGAGCCATGACTCGACGCCGAACAGCGGCAGCGTCGCGATCAGCATGAGGCAGGCGGACGCCGCGAACGCAGCCAGCGCGCGATAGCGCCCGGCGGCGATCAGCGCGAAGGGGATCAGCCAGCCGAGCTGCGGCTTGACGACGAACAGCGCGAGTATCGCGCCGGCGAGCAACGGCCGGCGATCGAGCAGGATCAGACCCCAGCCGATGATCGCCGCCATCCAGCAGCCATTCTGCCCCCCGATTGCATTGACGAACACCGCCGGCACCGCGAGCGCGACGAGCGGCCAGCCGGCCGGGACGATCCGCCGTAGCGCGAGTGCGAAGGCGGCCCATCCGCCGATCTGCCAGACGGCCCACGCCGCCACATAGGGGAAGAAGCCCAGCGGCGCGCTGACCAGCCACATCACCGGCGGGTAGCTGGCATGATAAAGGTCGATGGGCGCGCCGACGACGCGCGTCTCGAAGGCATGGAAGCGCGCGAGATCGTAGATCGCACCCGCCTGCCCCGAAATGGCGAGCCGCGCCGCCGCCCAGAAATTGAGGAAATCCTCGCCGAAAGGCTTGCCCGCCCCGTCGGTCAGCCCAAGGCGCGTCTGGCGCGCGAGATAGGCGGCAAGCAGCAGTCCCGCGACGCCGCACCAGACCAATGCGATGCGCCGCAGCCGCGCGGGATCGATCGACCCGGCTATCGCGAAGGCGCGGGACAGCAGCATGGGGCGGGTCTAGCCCGCAACGCTGAAGAAGCGCTTAAGCCTTGCCGCGCGCGGATGCCGCCAGATAGCGCTGGATATAGGTCGCGAACTTGCCGACGAAGATGCCCGCAAGGAAGCCCGACAGGCCCAGATCGAGCAGACGGAAACCTGGATCGGCCAGCGTCTGCGGCAAAATGGCGGCGATCACACCGAAACAATATTTGATCCCGAAGGCGATCAGCACCAGCGGCAGCACCGAATAGTCGGCAGGACGCAGGATCACGCCGCGCGCAGGATCGGCCCCGATCGGCCGCCTGCGCAGGATCAGCCAGCCGAGCGCCGCCCCCACGAGCAATGCGATCAGCCAGGGGCCGAGGCTCCCGACGCCGACGCCGTAGAGCCGCACCAGATCGTAGAGCCCCCAGCCCGCGAGCAGTACCGGCACGATCGCGAGCTTGGCCGGCGTCACTTCGGCGGGCTTGAACGCCTTGATCCCGCGCGAGACCAGGAAGGCGAAAAGCACCCACACCCAGACGGGCGTGTGGCTGACGATCTGGACGATCCATTCCATGCTGCAGTCCCCCTGTCCAAATCCGCGTGGACACCGCCCGCCGCGTGGGGCAAGCGCTTGCGCCATGCACGGAGCACGGACATGACGCAATCGGTTCAGATCGGAAAAATCGAACTGTTCTTCGACACTTTCGGCGAAGCGGACGCGCCGCCCGTGCTGCTGCTGATGGGCAACAGCGCGCCGGGGCTGGTTTGGCCCGATGCCTTTTGCGCGATGCTGGCCGACAAGGGCTATCATATCGTCCGCTTCGACCAGCGCGACACCGGGCTTTCGACCTATGTCGACTATGACGCCGATCCTTACACGCTCGATGCGCTGGTCGAGGATGCGTTGGGGCTGCTCGATGCCCTCGGCATCGCGCGCGCGCATCTCGTCGGCCTGTCGCAGGGCGGCGTGCTTGCCTGCCGCATGGCGCTGGCCGCGCCCGAACGCGCTGCCAGCCTCGTCTCGATGATGTCGTCGGCGCGGCTGCGCCCCAAGACGGCGGCCTTCACCGGCGCGGAGCAGACGCCCGGCGATCTCCCCGCCCCCGCGCCCGATTATGTCGCCGCAGTGATCGCGCTCAACAGCACGCCCGCCGAGGGCGTGGAGGCGCAGGCGGCACGCTTCGTCGACAATTTCCGGCTCGCCAAGGGCCCCGCGTCGCCGTTCGACGAGGCGGAATGGGCAGTACTCGGCCGCGCCTTCGCCGAGCGGCCGCTGGCGCGGCGCGACGCGCTGACGGCGGCGATCGCCAACAACAGCAATCACAGCCGCGCGCAGGCCGCGACGCCCGATCTGGAAGCCGCCGATCTCGCGCGTATCACGGTGCCGACTTTGGTGCTGCACGGCGGCGGCGACCCGATCTTCCCGCCCGATCATGCGCGCTGGACGGCGGCGGCGATCCCCGACGCGCGGCTCCGGATCATCGAGACGATGGGCCACGCGCTCGATTCAGCCTTCTTCGCACCGATTGTCGACGATCTGGCGCGATTCTGGTTCGACGCAGCCTGAACGCGGCGGCTTCCGCCTCCCCGATGCGCTATGCGCCGCCGCCGGCCTCGATGATGCGGAATTCGCCGCTCAGATGCATCAGGCTCATCAGATAGAGCATCCCGTCGAAATAGCGTTGTTCGCCCGACGGCACCGGCATGTCCCATAATTGCTTGAGGAAAGCGGTCGAAACGTCGCCCGGCGTCGCGGCAAGGCTGCCGACCGCCGCCGCCGCGACCATGCCGGGCGAATGGCGCTTCGAGAGCGGCTGGCCGTCGAGCGTGTAGCGATCGGGGAAGCTGTGGATGCCCTGCGAGAAGAGGAAGCCCTGAACCCGGTCGCTCAGCGTCCGCTGGCGCGGATCCTTGCCCCACCAGCTGTGATCGACCGACCAGTTGCTGACCGTGCGCCAGCTGTCATAGCCGAATTGCGAGGGCTTGCCGTCCCAGCCGGTCGCGGGCGCCAGATCGAAATTGCTGCGATCGGGCGCTAGCCCGGTCTTCGGCCCCGTCACGCCGACGAACAGGTCGCGGCTGACCGCCGCCGCCTTCGCCCAGAAGGCGCGATCCTCGACCGGCCCCCAGCGCGCCCAGAGCTCGTAGAAGGCGGGCAGGTGATAGGAAGCGTCGGTGCCCGGAATATTGGTTTCGGGCACGAAGCGGATCATATTGCTCGCCTCGTCGACCATCGGCCCTACCGTTACCGGGCGCGGCGCGCGATCGGGGCGGACCGGCGGCCAGGGTTTGCCTTCGGCCGCGGCCTCGGCGGCGGCGGTGCGATTGTTCGGACTCGGCCAGGGCTGATCAGGATCGACGACGGGCGGATCATTCGGATGCACGCGGAAAGGCGGCGTCGCGGTCGTCAGCGGATGATGGCGCATCCCGCTCAATATCCGGTCGGCCTCCGCCTTATAATTATAGATGCCTGCGCCATTGCCCCAGCGATGCGCGGCGAAATAAAGCGCCATCGCATAATATTCCTCGCCGTCGGGCGCGGCGCTGGTCGAGCGCGGGGTGCCGTCGGTATTCATCGACCAGGCATAATAGCCGACCGAGGGATTTTTCGGATCGGTGTTGAGCATATGCGTCTTCGACCAGTTCCACAGCGCATCGAACTCGCGCTTCCGGCCCAGTTGCACGGCGATCATCATGCCATAGCTCATGCCTTCCGAGCGGGCATCGTTGTTTGCCCAGTCGGTGACGTAGGCGAGCGGACCGTTCTCGTTGGCGCCGGTTTCGAAATAGATGCGCTCTTCCTGCCCGTCACCGTGGAACAGCTTCTGGAAAGCCCGTTCGATCCTGGCGTGCGTCTCGTCCGGCGTGCGGCCCAGGCGCTCGACGAACATGTTGCGATAGGCGCGCGTCTTATAGGCGCCTGCGCCATCGTCGAGCGGTGCGGCGGGCGACGATGCAGCCCCGGCGGGCATGGCGGCGAAGGACAACGGCGCCAGCGCAAGCGCGGCTGCCAACAGGCGGTACGTCACGAATCTCTCCCTGCCACTGATTTTGTCTGACTATAAAAACCAGCGGGAGAAGCGTTGCAACGCATTTGGGCAGGCGCGGGCGCGCCGATCCTGCCTAGATCGGCACGCCCGGCCGGCGCACGATCGCCTTCAGCGCGAAGCTGGAATTGATGTGCGCGACATTGGGGATGCGCGCCAGCTTGGTCACCAGCCCCTGATAATGATCGAGGTCCCGCACCACGACGCGGACGAGATAGTCGAAGCTGCCCGTCATCATGAAGCAGCTCGTCACTTCGTCGAGCAGCGCGATCTGCGTCTCGAACGTGCCGAGCGTCTCTTCCGACTGCTTTTCGAGCGTCACCGAGACGAAGGCGCTGAGCGATCCGACCAGCCGATGCTCGTCGAGCAGCGCGGTATAGCCCTCGATATAGCCCGACGCCTCGAGCCTGCGGACGCGGCGCAGCGTCGGGGTGAGCGAAAGACCGATGCGGTCGGACAGATCGCGCCAGCTGATCCGCCCGTCCCCCACCAGCGTGTGGAGGATCTTCATGTCATAGGCGTCGAGATCGCTGGGCTGCGCAGGCGCATCGCCACGCACGGGCGGCGCGCGGTCGGCTATGCCGCGCACGGTCAAAGCACCGACAGGAGCTGTCCGTCCGCAATGCGGTAGAACACGCCCCCCTGCTTGTCGTCGATCAGGTTGAGCGTGCCGCGCAGCACCAGCGGACGCCCCGTCACCTTGATCGGCTTGTCGGTCGTCACCTCGATGAAGTGGGTGGGGCCGAGCGTCATGTGGAACAGGCAGTCCGGGGGTGACTGGAAGAGGATGAAGCGCTTTTGCGTCGGGCTGTCCTCGTCGATCGGCATCATGTAGCCGGCGATCGTCACGGGCTTGTTCCGCAGTTCGGCGACCTCGGCGGAGAATTGCGGCTTCAGATGCTCGATGCCCGCCGCATCCTGCCACGCGACGGCGTTGGACGAAGCAAGCACATCCCATGACAGCCCGCCTTCGGGCGTCGGCGCGACCGGCGCATCGTCATGCGCATAGGCTGCTCCCGTCAGCGCGCAGGCGGCGAATGCCGCTACGACGCGCGAGCCGAATCCCAACATCAGCTGTCCCCTTGCTGGCCCCCGTGCGACCCGGATGGGCCGGACTTCAGAATGAAACGAAGGCTGGCAGAAACGCGCGCGCATGGGAAGATGATAGCCGACATTGGAACAAGTCCGGCATTAAAATTGGATCGTTTGCACTAATCGTTAGCGATATCGATGACGATATTGCTCAAACGCATCGCGCCCGGCGCGCCGAAGCGCGCCGGGTTAGTCTGACAATATCGGGAATCGGTCAGCCCAGGCTTTTCGACGCCTGTTCAAAGACATCCTTGGAAAGCCCCGGCGTCGCGACGATGCGTTCCAGCTCGCCCCTCATCAACGCAGCGCGGGCGGCGTCGAAGCGACGCCAGCGGCCGAGCGGCGGCACCATCTTCGCCGCCGTCTGCGGATTGAGCCGGTCGAGCGCGATGATCTGGTCGGCAAGGAAGCGATAGCCGCGACCGTCGGCGGCGTGGAAGGCACGCTGGTTGACGGTGAAGGCGCCGATCAGCGCGCGCGCGCGATTGGGGTTGGCAAGCGTGAAATCGGGATGCTTCGCCAGCGCGGCGACCAGCTCCGCCGCATCGGCGCGCGTCGCCAGCGCCTGCGTGGTGAACCATTTGTCGAGCACGAGGTCATTGTCGTGCCAGCGCCGGTAGAAATCGGCCAGCGCCTGCTCGCGCGCCTCGGTGCCGGTGTTGGCGAGCAGCTGGAGCGCCGCCAGCCGGTCGGTCATGTTGTCGGCATCGCGATACTGGTCGGCGGCGGCCGCGACCGGCTCCGCATCATGCTCGGCGAGCAGATAGCCGAGCGCGACATTCTTGAGGCGTCGGCGGCCCTTGGCTGCGGGATTGAGCTGATAGCCATTGTCGCGATTGGCCGCCCACAGGTCGCGCCAGCGCTCGCGCCCGATGCCGTGCAGGATGGCAAGGCGCAGCGCGTCGCGCGCTTCGCCGATCGCGTCGGGATCGACCTCGCCGAGCTGGTCGCCGATGAAGGATTCGCTCGGCAGCAGCAGCGCCTCGCCGACGAAGGCGGGATCGAGCGCGGGATCGTCGATCGTCGCGCGCACCGCCTCGATCACCGGCGCCGGATCGGCGTCGCCGCCCGTCACCGCCGCGATCAGCCGGTCGAGCATCAGCTGCTGCATCGCTTCGTAGCGCGCGAAGGGATCGTCGTCATGCGCCGACAGGAAGGCGAGATCGGCCGCCGAACGGTCGGTCTCGAGCACGATCGGGGCGGAAAAGCCGCGATTGATCGACAGGATCGGACGCTCGCCGACGCCGTCGAAGACGATCTCTGCGCTCGCATCCTCGAGCACGACCAGCCTCTCCTCGCCGATCTGCGCTCCGCTCGCCTCGCCGAACAGCGCGACACGCAGCGGCAGCGGCTGGGGCAGCTTCTCGTCCTGCCCCGGCGTGGGCGGCACCGTCTGCGACAGTGACAGCACCGCGCGGCCGGTCGCCGGCGCATGAGTCAGCGACGCCTTCACGCGCGGCGTGCCTGCCTGCGCATACCAGCGGCGGAAGCGCGTCAGGTCGATCGCGCCACCATCCTCCATCGCCTTGACGAAATCCTCGCAGGTCGCCGCCTCGCCGTCGTGCCGGTCGAAATAGAGATCGGTACCGGCGCGGAAACGTTCCTTGCCCAGCATCGTCGCCATCATGCGGATCAGCTCGGCGCCCTTGTTGTAGACGGTTGCCGTGTAGAAGTTGGAAATCTCCATATAGCTTTCGGGGCGCACCGGATGCGCGAGTGGCCCCGAATCCTCGGGGAACTGCGCGGCGCGGAGCAGGCGGACATCCTCGATCCGCTTGACCGCGCGCGATCCCTGATCGGCGCTGAATTCCTGATCGCGGAAGACGGTGAAGCCTTCCTTCAGCGAAAGCTGGAACCAGTCGCGGCAGGTGACGCGATTGCCCGACCAGTTGTGGAAATATTCATGCGCGACGACGCCGGCGATCGCATCGAAATCCATATCAGTCGCGGTTTCGGGATCGGCCAGAATATAGCGCGAATTGAAGATGTTCAGGCCCTTGTTTTCCATCGCGCCGAAATTGAAATCGGCCACCGCCACGATATTGAACACGTCCAGATCATATTCGCGGCCATAGACGCGCTCGTCCCACGCCATCGCCGCCTTCAGCGCCTGCATGGCGTGGCCGGTGCGCGGCAGATCGCCCGCCTTCACCCAGATGCCGAGATCGACCTTGCGCCCGCTCATCGTCGTGAAGCTGTCGGCATTGACCGCCAGATCGCCGGCGACGAGCGCGAAGAGATAGCAGGGCTTGGGGAAGGGATCGCGCCATTCGGCCCAATGGCGCCCGCCGTCCAGATCGCCGCCGCCAACATGATCGCCATTGGCCAGCAGCACGGGGAAGCGCGCCTTGTCCGCGCTCATCCGCACCTGATAGCGCGACAGCACGTCGGGCCGATCGGGGAAGAAAGTGATGCGGCGGAAACCCTCGGCCTCGCACTGGGTGCAGAGCAGCCCGCCCGAGGCATAGAGCCCCATCAGCTGGGTATTGGTTTCCGGCGAAATCTCGACCTCGGTCTCGACCCGATGCGCCGCGCCGGTGAGCGGGACGACGAGCTGGCTGCCTTCCATCCGCCAGGCGGCGGGCTGGCCGTCGACGCGGACCGCAACGGGCATCTGCCCGCCGCCGTCGAGGCGCAGCGGTCCCTCCCCCGCGTTGCGCTCGACCGACAGCGTGGCACGCACATGCGTGCAGGCGGGATCGAGATCGAAATCGAGCGCGATGTCCGGAACGAGCCACTCGGGCGGATGATAATCCTCGCGACGGACGACATGCGGGGCGGCGGAACCGGTCTGGGCGTCAAGCATCCATCCGGCTTACGACGCCCGCCCGCGCCTGACCAGCCCGGATGGGGGCGGCGGCGGCCCATGCCGGTCGCGCCACCGCGCCCCGGCCCGACGCCGCCTTTCCGTCATTGCGAGCGCAGCGAAGCAATCCAGTCCGGCGCCCGGCATCCACTGGATTGCTTCGCTGCGCTCGCAATGACGGCGATTATCGGCCGAACGCCTCGACATAGAGATCGGGCTTGAAGCCCAGCAGCCTGCGGTCGCCCAGATCGAGCAGCGGCCGCTTGATCATCGAAGGCTGCGCGACCATCAGCGCGATCGCCCTGGCCTCGTCCAGCCCCTCGCGATCGGCTTCGGGCAGCTTGCGGAAGGTCGTCCCCGCACGGTTGAGCAGCTTGTCCCACCCCAGCTCGGCCGACCAGCGCGCGAGCGTGGCGGCATCGATCCCTTCCGCCTTGTAGTCGTGAAAGGCGTAGGCGACGCCATGCGCCTCAAGCCAGTTACGCGCCTTCTTGATCGTGTCGCAGTTAACTATACCAAACATGGTTACCGTCATTCGAACCTCTAATTGTTACCTTGGAGCCATCGGCGCGGTCATTCTGGACCGTAGATATCGAGGTCAATCTGCAACCCTCGTTCCGCCAGCCTCAGAACCGTGCTTGCCTGCAACGTCAGTCCCTCATTACCTTCAGTAAGAAAGAGGCCGCAAAACACCCTGCCCCGATAGCGGCTCGCGAGCGTTCGCCATGCAGAAAAGTCATCTGCCATTCGATCCAGCAGCTCGTTAATCTGGCCGTCGAGATCACCCGGCGCCCGACGCTCTGCGATGAGCCGCCAAGAACCAATGGACGCCGTTTTCTCCGCGCCTCCTGAGGTCTGCCAAGTGCCTCCCTTCGAAACTCCTACGGTCGGCTCTGTGCCTAACAACCTAGTTAGCTCTGCCGGTTCAAGCTCATCACCGTAAAATCCGATCGACGCAGCAGATTTGCTCAAAATGCCCATCGTAACAACCTAACAGACGGAGCAGTCAACGACAGAAATCCGTCGGATTACAACGGCTGGCTCTCGCCGAGCATCTGCGCGCATTGAAAATAATTGCTCGCAATTCTTGATGCCGTACATGGTGATCATCACGCACCCTCGCCCGCCATGCCGAGGATCGTCGCCCATTCGTCGTCGGCGATCGGGGTGACGGAGAGGCGGAACTGGCGGAACATCGCCATGCCCTCGAGCTTCGGCTCCGCCTTCATCGCGGCGAGCGTGACGGGGTGGGCGATCTTGCGCACCGGGGCGACCGAAACCGCCGGGAAGCGGCCCTTGGGGTCGGTCGGATCGATATAATGTTCCCTGACGATTCTGGCGATCCCGACGACCGCCAGCCCCTCGTTGGAATGATAGAAGAAGATCTCCTCGCCCAGCTTCATGCTGCGCAGGTAGATCGCCGCCTGATTGTTGCGGACGCCGTCCCACACCGTCTCGCCGTCGCGGATCAGATCGTCGAAGCTGTATTTGAACGGCTCCGACTTCACCAGCCAATGCGCCATCGCCCTGCCCCTCAGAACGCGGCGGTGAGCGGATCGGGGCCGATGCGGTTGCCCGCGCCGTCGAGCGCGTCGATCGCCGCCAGGTCCCCGGCATCGAGCGCGAAGCCGAACACGTCGAAATTCTCGACGATGCGCGAGGGCGTGACCGATTTGGGGATGACGATCAGCCCCTGATCGAGGTGCCAGCGGATGATCGTCTGCGCGGGTGTGCGGCCATGCTTAGCCGCGATCCGCGCGATGACGGGATCGGCGAGCAGCTTGCCCTGCCCCAGCGGGCTCCAGCTTTCGGTACGGATGCCGAGATCGTCGTGGAGCGAGCGCAGTTCGCGCTGCTGGAAATCGGGGTGAAGCTCGATCTGGTTGAGCACCGGGGTCACCCCCGTCGCGTCGATGATCCGATCGAGATGTTCGGACGCAAAGTTGGACACGCCGATCGCGCCGACCCGGCCTTCCTCCTTCAGCCGCACCAGCGCCTTCCAGCTGTCGACATAAAGGCCGCGATGCGGCGACGGCCAGTGGATCAGGTAGAGGTCGGCCTTGTCGATCCCCAGCCGTCCAAGGCTCTTGTCGTAGGCCTTCAGCGCCGAATCATAGCCCTGATCGTCGTTCCACAATTTGGTCGTCACATAGATGTCGTCGCGCGCGACGCCCGAGGCGCGGAGGCCTTCGCCCACACCCTTCTCATTCTGGTAGATGGCGGCGGTATCGACATGGCGATAACCGGCCTTGATCGCGGCGCTCACGGCGGTGACCGCAACGTCGTCGGGCGTCTGCCAGACGCCGAGTCCGATCTGCGGGATAGTGGTGCCGTCGACGAGGGGGAGAAGGGGCTGGTCTGTCATGCCCCACTTCTTAGGCGGCGGCGCGCCCGATCGTCAAAGCCCGAGGTCGGACAGGCCGGGATGATCGTCGGGCCGCCTGCCCAGCAGCCAGTGGAACTTGCGATCGGCTTCGGCGATCGGCAGGTCATTGATGCAGGCGAAGCGGCGCTGCATCAGCCCCTCGGCATCGAACTCCCAATTCTCGTTGCCATAGGATCGGAACCAGTTTCCGCTGTCGTCGCGCCATTCATAGGCGAAGCGCACGGCGATGCGATTGTCGGTGAAGGCCCACAGCTCCTTGATCAGCCGATAATCGAGTTCCCTTGCCCATTTGCGCGTGAGGAATGCGACGATCTCGGCGCGGCCGTTGACGAATTCGGCGCGGTTCCGCCAGTGGCTGTCAGGCGTGTAGACGAGCGAGACGCGCTCAGGATCGCGGCTGTTCCAGCCATCCTCCGCGCCGCGAACCTTCTGGATGGCGCTTTCGAGGGTGAAGGGTGGGGCAATCGTTGCCATGGTCATGTCTCCTGCTGCTGCCAACATGGACCGGCCGGCACCGCCGCCCACCTATACCTGAGTTTGGCATACCTGCGTTTGATTGTTTCGACGCCCCTCCCCACGCGATGAGGACGGGGCCAGATCGGGGGCAGCCATATCGGCGCGGCCCGCGCTGCACAGCGAAGGACAACGGGGATGAAGAGCAGGCCCACGATCGGCGCCCGGCTGGACCAGTTCGGCGCATGGTTCAATTTCGCGCGCAACCAGGGCGGATCGCTGGCCGTGATGCTCGCGACGCTGGGCGTCAGCGGCACGGCCGCCGCGCTTGCCTTACTCCTGGCCCACCGCCTCGCGACAAGCGGCGCCTCAGCGCAGCCGACGATATGACCGGGCGAGGTAGCCGAGTGAGAGGAACATCGCCGAAAGCGCAAGCCCGCCCGAAATGACGCCCGCCGGCGTCATCCGCGCCTGCGCCTGCAACACCGCGCGCTCGCCAATCCGCAGATTGACCGCCGCGCGCATCTCCTCGGGATGATAGTCGCCGGGCGGCGGGGACGGATCGGAAATCACGACGGGCTCGGTCATCGGCATTCCTTTCGCGTTGGTTTCCTCAATCCATTCCGGCGAGACTTGGAATGACGATTATCGCCTGTCCCCCGGACAGGCGTTGATCGTCACTCCCACTCGATCGTGCCCGGCGGCTTTGACGTATAGTCGTAGACCACCCGGTTGATACCCTTCACCTCGTTGATGATCCGCGTCGCCACGCGCGAGAGGAAGGCGGCGTCGAAGGGGTAGATGTCGGCGGTCATGCCGTCGACCGAAGTCACCGCGCGCAGGCCGCAGACCGAGTCATAGGTGCGGTGGTCGCCCATGACGCCCACCGTCCGCACCGGCAGCAGCACGGCGAAGGCCTGCCAGATCGCATCGTAGAGCCCGGCATTGCGGATCTCTTCCAGATAGATGGCATCGGCCTTTCGCAATATGTCGCAACGTTCCTTGCTCACCTCGCCGGGGATACGGATGGCGAGGCCCGGCCCCGGGAAGGGATGGCGGCCGACGAACGCCTCGGTCAGCCCCAGCTCGCGGCCAAGCAGGCGGACCTCGTCCTTGAACAGCTCGCGCAGCGGCTCGACCAGCTTCATGTTCATCCGCTCGGGCAGGCCGCCGACATTGTGGTGGCTCTTGATCGTCACTGAGGGGCCGCCCGAGAAGCTGACGCTCTCGATCACGTCGGGATAGAGCGTACCCTGCGCGAGGAACTCGGCGCCGCCGATCTTCTTCGCCTCGGCCTCGAACACCTCGATGAACGTCTTGCCGATGAACTTGCGCTTGGCTTCTGGATCGGTGACGCCCGCGAGGCCGCCGAGGAACAGCTCCTCCGCATCAACATGGATCAGCGGGATATTGTAATGGTTGCGGAACAGCGAGACGACCTGCTCGCTCTCGCCCGCGCGCATCAGGCCGTGATCGACATAGACGCAGGTCAGCTGGTCGCCGATCGCCTCGTGGATCAGCACCGCCGCAACCGACGAATCGACGCCGCCGGAAAGCCCGCAGATCACCCTGCCCTTGCCGACCTGCTTGCGGATTTCCTCGATCTTGGCGGCGCGGAAGCCGGCCATCGACCAGTCGCCGCCCAGCCCGCAGACATGATGCACGAAATTGGCGATCAGCCTGCTGCCGTCGGGCGTGTGCGCGACTTCGGGGTGGAACTGCACGCCGTAGAAGCGGCGGCTCTCATCCGCCGTAATCGCGAAGGGCGCGCCTTCGGAAACCGCGATCGGGTGGAAGCCTGCGGGCAGGCGCGTCACCTTGTCGCCATGGCTCATCCACACCTGATGGCGCTCGCCCTCGTTCCACAGCCCGTCGAACAGCGCGGAGCGATCCTTGATCTCGACGAAGGCGCGGCCAAACTCGCCCCCCTCGCCCGAAACGACGACTTCGCCGCCCAGCTGCTTGCACATCGTCTGCTGGCCGTAGCAGATGCCGAGGATCGGTAGCCCCGCCTCGAAGAAGCGTTGCGGCGCGGAAGGCGCATTCGCTTCGGTGACCGATGCGGGCCCGCCGGAAAAGATCAGCCCCTTGGGCTTGAGCCGATCGAAGGCGGCGTCGGCGGACTGGAACGGAACGATCTCGCAATAGACGCCCGTCTCGCGCATCCGGCGTGCGATCAGCTGGGTCACCTGGCTGCCGAAATCGACGATGAGGATCGTGTCGTGCGCTTGGTCGGTCATGCGCGCTGTTAAGCAGATGTCACGCGCGGGGGAAGGTGATTCTTTGCCGGGGCGCGCGCGAATATGGAGAGTCGGCGCACCGATCGGGCTCGGTGGCCGCTCTGATCGAACCGCATGAGCGCTCGTCACTCACCCGTTCGTCCCTCGACTGCGCTCGGGACGAACGGCGATCTCAGATCGAAATGCTGTCCTACAGTCGCCGCGCAATGCTATCCTGCGGCCGGGGCACCAGCCCCCGCTCTTTGACATCGCCCGATCTCCGAAGTTGAGAAGACCGCTCCAGCCTCTCAACTTTGTCAACTTTCAGAGACCGGAATCGCGCTTTTCCGCCATTCCCTACATCAGGCAGCGTCACGCTGCCTGCACCGTCATTGCGAGCGCAGCGAAGCAATCCAGCAGTGCCCGGCGCCGAACTGGATTGCTTCGTCGCCATGCTCCTCGCAATGACGGGTCGGCGGCGCCTGAGCCGTCAACGCGCCCGCGTCACGGCGGCCGATGCCGTCGCGACCGGGCGCACCTTCATCCCCGTCCATTTGCCGATAAAGGCCCACTGGTCGGCGGCCTCGTCGATCATCTTGTCGGTCGGCTTGCCCGCGCCGTGCCCGGCGCGCGTCTCGATGCGGATCAGGTGCGGGCGCGGGCCGATCTCGGCGGCCTGCAACGCCGCGGCATATTTGAAGCTGTGGCCGGGGACGACGCGGTCGTCGGTATCGGCAGTCGAGACGAGGATCGCCGGATAGTCCTGCCCGCCCTTGATGTTGTGGTAGGGCGAATAGGCGTAGAGATTGTGGAAATCCTCTTCCTTCTCGGGATAGCCATAATCGTCGACCCAATAGCGCCCGGCGGTGAAGCGGTCGAAGCGCAGCATGTCCATCACCCCCACGGCGGGGAGCGCCGCAGCGAACAGATCGGGCCGCTGATTGACTACCGCGCCCACGAGCAGCCCGCCGTTCGATCCGCCCTGGATGGCAAGCTGGGCGGGCGTCGTGTAGCCGCGCTGGACCAGATATTCGCCCGCCGCGATGAAGTCGTCGAACACATTCTGCTTGTTGGCGAGGCGGCCGCCGTCATGCCACGCCTTGCCATATTCGCCGCCGCCGCGAAGATTGGCGACCGCGAGTATGCCACCCTGCTCCATCCACGCGAGCCGCGCCGCCGAGAAGCCTGGCGTCAGCGAGATGTTGAACCCGCCATAGCCGTAGAGCAGCGTCGGCGACCCCTTCGAGAGGTTGATGCCCTTCTTGTAGACGATGAACATCGGCACGCGCGTGCCGTCGCGCGAGAAGAAGAATTGCTGCTCGACCCGGTAATCCTCGGGATCGAAGCTGACGCGCGGCGCCGCCCAGACGCTCGCCTTCCCCTTCGCCGCATCGTAACGATAGATGGTGCTCGGCCGCGCGAAGCTGGTGAAAGCGAAGAAAGTCTCGCTGCTCCCCGGTTCGCCCCGGAAGCCCGCTGCGCTGCCGATGCCCGGCAGGTCGACCCTGCCCATCTTGCGGCCGTCGAGCCCGTAGCGGCGGACCTTGCTGCGCGCATCGACCAGATAGTCGAGCACCAGCGTGTCGCCGACCAGCGCCGCGCCGTCGAGCGTCGCCAGATCCTCCTCGACGATCACCTTCGCCTTGGGCTCGGGCTGCGACACGTCGATCGTCACGATGCGCAGGCGCGGCGCACCAGCATTGGTCGCGAAATAGAAGATCGGCCCGCGATTGCCGATGTAAGACCAGTTGTTGACGAGGCCGGGGATCAGCGCGCGCGGCTTCGCCTTCGCGTCCTTCAGGTCGACGAGCGTCACTTCGTAGCGATCGTCGGTCCCCTCGGACGTGGTGACGACCAGCCAGCGCCCGTCGTCGGAGACGCGCGCGCCATGGTTCAGCTTCGGCCGGTCGGGCGTCGCGTAGATGAGAACGTCGTCGGCCTGCGGCGTACCGAGGCGGTGATAATAGACCGCCTGATTCTCGTTGACCGCCTGGAACTTCGCGCCGTCGGCCGGGGTCGGGAAGCGCGAATAATAGAAGCCCGATCCGTCGTCGGCCCAGTCGAGGCCGGAGAATTTCACCCAATCGACATGATCGGGCAGAAGTTGCCCGGTCGCGACATCGAGCACATGGATCGTCCGCCAGTCGCTCCCGCCCTCCTGCACCGCATAGGCGACATGCGTACCGTCCTCCGACGGCTGCCAGTCGGCAAGCGCATTGGCGCCGTCCTTCGCCCAGCCATTGGGATCGATCAGCAGCCGTTCCGGCCCGTCGAGGCTGTCGCGTACATAAAGCGGCGACTGGTTCTGCAGGCCGCTGTTATGCGTGTAGAAATAGCGGCTGCCCTTGCGCACGGGCAGGCCGTAGCGCTCATAGTCGAACAGCTGGATCATCCGCCGGCGGAAGACGTCGCGGCCGGGCAGCGTCGCCAGATAGGCGTCGGTCACGCGGTTTTCGGCCGTCACCCAGTCGCGCACGCGCGCATCCTGCCGCACGTCATTTTCGAGCCAGCGATAGGGATCGGAAACCGCAATGCCGAACTGGGTATCGACGATCCCGTCGCGCTCGGTATCGGGATAGGTCAGCTTTGCGGCGGCGGAGGCGGGCGTCTGTGCGTCGGCTTGGGTCATGGCGCTGGCGAGAAGAAGGCTAAAGAGGAACGCACGACGCATCAACGGCTCCGGACATGGAAAGAGGCCGCGACCCTAGCAGTCACGACCTCTTTCTCAAGCCATCGATGTAGCCGCGCGTCGAGCCCGGCCTCGCAGGATCGGCTTACGCCGCGTCCGCGAAATCGTCCTCGGCCTGCACCGGGCCCGAATCCTGGCCCTTGGCGCTCACGTCGCGATCGACGAATTCGATGATCGCGATCGGGGCGGCGTCCGAAGCACGGATGCCGGCCTTGATGACCCGGGTGTAGCCGCCGTTGCGATCGGCGTAGCGCTTGGCCAGCACGTCGAACAGCTTCACCAGCTGTGCGTCGTCGAGCAGGCGGGCGTGCGCCAGACGACGGTTGGAAAGGCCGCCTTTCTTGGCGAGCGTCACCAGCTTCTCGACATAGGGGCGAAGCTCCTTCGCCTTGGCCGTGGTCGTGGTGATCTGCTCATGCTTGATGAGGGCCGCCGCCATGTTGCGGAACAGGGCCGCGCGATGCGAGGCCGTACGCTGAAGTTTCCGTCCACCGACGCGATGACGCATGTTTCTTACTCCGTTCGTTCGAGGGCCGTGTCAGGCACCCTGGACCAGGTGAGGACGGTAAGCTCACCCCGATATTTCCGTCGCGCCTTTTGATTGGCGCCTCTTAAACTGTTCCGTCGCGGCCAAGCCGCGCCGTCGGTCGGGCAATGCCCGCCGGCCGGACCCGGCGATCAACCCGGAATTAGCTGCTCGCCAATCCCGGACGCCGGGTTCAGCCCATGATGTCCTGCTCGAGCTTCTTGGCCATTTCCTCGATATTCTCGGGCGGCCAGCCCGGGATTTCCATGCCGAGGCGGAGGCCCATCGACGAGAGCACTTCCTTGATCTCGTTGAGCGACTTGCGGCCGAAGTTCGGCGTGCGCAGCATCTCGGCCTCGGTCTTCTGGACCAGATCGCCGATGTAGATGATGTTGTCGTTCTTGAGGCAGTTGGCCGAACGCACCGACAGTTCGAGCTCGTCGACCTTCTTGAGAAGGTAGCGGTTGAGCTGGTTCGAATCGCCCGCGCTTTCGGTCGCGACCGGCGCGGCATGGCCGCCTACCGGCGCGGCGGCGGCCGGCAGGCCGTCGTCGAAGTGGACGAAGAGCTGAAGCTGATCCTGCAGGATGCGCGCGGCATAGGCGACCGCGTCTTCCGGCGTGACCGTGCCGTCGGTCTCGACGGTCAGCGTCAGCTTGTCATAGTCGAGCTCCTGCCCGACGCGGGTGTTCTCGACCTTGTAGGCGACCTGGCGCACCGGCGAATAGAGCGCATCGACCGGGATCAGGCCGATCGGCGCGTCCGCCGGACGGTTGGCGGTGGCGGGCACATAGCCCTTACCGATATCGGCCGTCAGCTCCATGTTGAGCGTCGCGCCATCGTCGAGGTGGCAGATCACCAGCTCGGGGTTCATCACTTCGATGTCGCCCGAAACCGCGATGTCACCGGCGGTCACCGCACCGGGGCCGGTGGCCGAGAGCTGGAGGCGCTTCGGCCCCTCGCCCTGCATCTTGAGCGCGACACGCTTCACGTTGAGCACGATATCGGTCACGTCTTCGCGGACGCCCGCGAGCGACGAGAATTCGTGCAGCACATTCTCGATCTTGATCGAGGTGACGGCGGCGCCCTGAAGCGACGAGAGGAGCACGCGGCGCAGCGCGTTGCCGAGCGTCAGGCCGAAGCCGCGCTCAAGCGGCTCGGCGACGAAGGTCGCCTTGCGCTTGCCATCGCCGCTCGGCTTCTTCTCGAGGCCGTTCGGCTTCTTCAGTTCCTGCCAGTTCTTGGAATTAACAGCCACGGTATTCCCCTCGGGCAGTTGGGCGGGGGCGCGTCCGCCCCGGCCGGAAACATGGGAGGCGGCCTCCTGAGAGGCCGCCGGCGGCCGCGTGATCAGACGCGACGACGCTTCGACGGACGCACGCCGTTGTGCGGGATCGGCGTCACGTCGCGGATCGAGGTGATCTGGAAACCGACCGCCTGCAGCGCGCGGAGCGCCGACTCACGGCCCGAACCGGGACCCTTGACCTCGACCTCGAGCGTGCGGACGCCGTGGTCGGCAGCCTTCTTGCCGGCATCCTCGGCCGCGACCTGCGCGGCGTAAGGGGTCGACTTGCGGCTGCCCTTGAAGCCCATCATGCCAGCCGAGGACCAGCTGATCGCATTGCCCTGGGCGTCGGTGATGGTGATCATGGTGTTGTTGAAGCTGGCGTTCACATGAGCGACGCCGGCGGTGATGTTCTTGCGTTCGCGACGGCGAAGACGCTGGGGTTCACGTGCCATATCTGCTGATCCTACCTGAGTTACGGACCGGGAGCCGGACGAGCCGGCTCAACCAGTCTGCTTACTTCTTCTTGCCGGCGATCGGCTTGGCCTTGCCCTTGCGGGTGCGCGCATTGGTATGCGTGCGCTGGCCACGAACCGGAAGGCCCTTGCGATGGCGCAGGCCGCGATAGCAGGCGAGATCCATCAGACGCTTGATGTTCACCGCGGTCTGGCGACGCAGGTCGCCTTCGACGGTGTAATCGGCGTCGATCGCCTCACGAATACGCAGCACTTCCTGGTCCGAAAGGTCCTGGACGCGGCGCTCGTGCGTGATGCCGAGCTTGTCGGCGATCTCGAGAGCCTTGGCGCGGCCGATGCCGTGGATGTAGGTCAGCGCGATGATAACGCGCTTGTTAGTGGGGATGTTGACCCCCGCGATACGTGCCATTTAAGTCTTTCTCCTGCTCCACGGGCCGCTTGGCAGGCTGCCCATCTCATAGCGTCAGCTCCAAAACGCACGCACCCGGCGCGCGCACAGAATCGCCGCCGGGATATGTTGGGTTTCAGAGTGGGGGCGATCTAGGTGTGCGAATCGAGTCTGTCAAGCCGCACACCCCGACGATCGCACCGTCCATAAGGACATAGCATGAAAGAAAGCGGCGACACCCGGGTCGAGGTGCCGCCGCTAAGTCCGACATAGGGAATTGTCATGCGCGGCCGGGGTTGCCAGCCGTGAGTTCCGGATAGCGTGGCCAGACCGCCGAGCGCGTGGGCGGCGCGTGAACTCGCGTTCATGAAGCCCTTCAGCGCGCGGTCTCGGCGGCCTTCTTCAGCCCCTCTATCTGTTCGCCCATCACGGCGTCGACCGGCGCGGCGAGCTTGGCCGCCCCGCCGCGCACATAGCCGCCGACGACATAGCTCATCGTGACGACCGTCCCGCTGGTCTGCGCGTCGAGCTTGAAGGTCAGCGTCCCCGCGACCGCTTCCGCCTGCAGTGGCCCGAATGCGCCGCTGAGACGCAACAGCTTGCCCGGCGCAGCGAAGATGACGCGCGCGTGCTGCACACTCCCGCCGCCCGGCAGCGCTTCGCAGAAGCAGCCGCCCGCGATCGCCTCGAAGCTGAGATTGGCGGCCTTGCCCGAATAGCTATGCGCGCCGCTCCACCATTCGGCCGGCCGCGCGAGCAGGCCGTAGACCCGATCGGCGGGCGCCGCGATGGTGACCGTGCGCGAAATCTCGAACCCGCCGTCGCTCGCCGATTTCACTTCGGCGAGCGCGGGGGCGCCAGCCATGATCAACGTTGTGAGGAGGATCGTCCGCATCGGCTGCTTCCTTTGTCGCTCGCGCCGACTATCCGACGGCGGAGCGACAAAGAAAAGCATCCGGAAGCATGTGTCCGCCCGCAGGTGGAAATCAGCCGCCGATCTTGGGTCCGTCGAGGATGCCCGCAATCGCCGTCGCGACATGCTCGATGTCGGCCATGCCGTCGACATGGCTGACGAGTCCGCGCGCCTCGTAGATCGGCAGGATCGGCGCGGTCTTGGCGCGATATTCGGCCAGGCGCGTCCGCACCGTCTCGGCATTGTCGTCGGGGCGGCGCTTGAACTCGGTCGATCCGCACACGTCGCAGACGCCGGCGACCTTCAGCTGCTTATACTTGTCGTGATAGCCTTCGCCGCACCTGGCACAGGTGTAGCGGCCCTCGACCCGGTCGATCAGCGCCGCCTCGTCCACGACCAGCTCGATCACATGATCGAGCTTGCGGCCATGCGCGTCGAGGATCTGGTCGAGCGATTCAGCCTGTGCGGCGGTACGCGGATAGCCGTCGAAGATCGCGCCCTGCCCCGGCGACATCGTGTCGAGCTTGTCGCCGATCAGGTCAGAGACGATCGCGTCCGAAACGAGCTCGCCCGCGTCCATCACCGCCTTGGCCTTAAGGCCGACGGGCGTGCCCGCCTTCACCGCAGCACGCAGCATGTCGCCGGTCGAAAGCTGCACCATGCCGCGCTCGTCGACGAGCCGGCCCGCCTGGGTCCCCTTCCCCGCCCCCGGCGGTCCAAGCAAAATGATGTTCACCAACACCCCTCCCGCAACCTCTTTATGAGACTCAACGCAGCCTCCCGCCCTTCAGCTTCGCCTTCTTGATGAGGTCGCCATATTGGTGCGCGAGCAGGTGGCTCTGGATCTGCGTCACCGTATCCATCGTCACGTTGACGACGATGAGCAGGCTGGTGCCCCCCAGGTAGAAGGGAATGCCGGCGGCCGAAACCAGATATTCGGGCAGCAGGCAGATCAGCGTGAGATAGGCCGCGCCGATCACCGTGATGCGGGTGAGCACATAATCCAGATAGTCGGCGGTGTTCTTGCCCGGACGGATGCCGGGGATGAAGCCGCCATAACGCTTCAGATTGTCCGCCGTCTCTTCGGGATTGAAGACGACCGCGGTGTAGAAGAAGCAGAAGAAGATGATGCCCGCCGCATAGAGCGCCATGTAGATGGGCGATCCGTGCTGCAGATACTGGTTGAGGGTGATGATGAAGTCACCCCACTTGCTCTCGCCCTGCACGCGCTGGCCGGCGAACTGCGTGATCGTCAGCGGCATCAGCAGCAGCGACGAGGCGAAGATCGGCGGGATCACGCCCGAGGTGTTGATCTTCAGCGGCAGGTGGCTGCGATCCGCCTGCATCAACCCCTGCTGGGTCTGGCGCTTGGGATACTGGATCAGCACGCGGCGCTGCGCACGCTCCATGAAGCAGATGAACGCGACGAGGCCGAGCGCGACGACGACGATGCCGCCGATCAGCAGCGGCGAGATGTTGCCTGTGCGGCCACCCTCGAACAGATTGCCGAGCGTCACCGGAAGCTGGGCGACGATGCCCGCCATGATGATCAGCGAGATGCCGTTGCCGACGCCGCGGCTGGTGATCTGCTCACCCAACCACATCAGGAACATCGTGCCGCCGACCAGCGAGACGACGGCGGTCACGCGAAACAGGATGCCTGGATCGACGACCGCGGCCACGCCCTGCGAGGCGCCGAAGCTCTCGAGGCCGACCGCGATGAAATAGCCCTGAATCGCCGCTAGGCCGACAGTGCCGTAGCGCGTATACTGGTTCAGCCGCTTGCGGCCGCTCTCGCCTTCCTTCTTGATCGCGGCGAGCGCCGGCGACAGCGAGGTCGAGAGCTGCACCACGATCGACGCGGTGATGTAAGGCATCACGCCCAGCGCGATGAGCGACATGCGCGCCAGCGAGCCGCCCGAGAAGGTGTTGAAGAAGTCGAGAACGCCGCCCTGCGTCTGGCGCGCGAGCGCCGAAAGCGCGGTCGGATCGACGCCCGGCAGCGGCACGAAGCTGAGCAGGCGGAAAACGACCAGCGCCCAGAAAGTGAACCACAGGCGCTTCTTGAGTTCGGTCGCCTGTCCGAACTTGGACAGGTTGATGCTGGTCGCCAACTGGTCGGCCCTGGATGCCACGTGCGATACCCCGAAATCGGCCCGGCAATGCTGTCGCCGGACGCTTGAAACGAAAAGACGGCGGGAAGCGTTACCGCTCCCCGCCGCCTCATATAGTGTCCGCGTCGCGCTTGTCTAAGCCCGATCGCGCTGACGCGAGCGGCGGGGCTTAGCCCTTGGCCTTCTTCGCGTCGCGAACGCTGTTCTTCTTTGCAGCGGCCTTCTCGGCAGCCGGCACGACGACGATCACGTCGACCGAACCGCCGGCCTTCTCGATCGCTTCGCGCGCCGACTTCGAAACGCCGGCGACATTGAACGAGAGCTTGGCCGAATAGTCGCCCTTGGCGAGGATGCGGACGCCGTCCTTGCCGCCACGCGCGACACCCGCCGCCTTCAGCGCGGCATGGTCGATCGTGCCCTTGGCATCCAGCTTGCCGGCGTCGACCAGCTTCTGGATCACGCCCAGGTTCACCTGCGCATAGTCCTTGGCGAAGATGTTGTTGAAGCCGCGCTTCGGCAGACGCATGTGGAGCGGCATCTGACCGCCCTCGAAGCCGTTGATCGAAACGCCTTCGCGGCTCTTCTGGCCCTTCTGGCCGCGGCCCGAAGTCTTGCCCTTGCCCGAGCCGATGCCCCGGCCGACGCGCATGCGGCCCTTACGGGCGCCGTCATTGTCGCGGATGTCGTTGAGTTTCATGTCAGTGCACTCGCTTTCGCTTTTGTCGCGCAGGGAGGGGTCGGCTTAGCCGACCACCTCGACCATGTGCTGAACTTTCTTGATCATGCCACGGACCTCGGGGCTGTCTTCCAGCTCCGAGACCTTGTGCATCTTGTTGAGGCCCAGGCCGACGAGCGTCGCGCGCTGGTCCTTGGTGCGGCGGATGGGCGAACCCGTCTGCTTGACCTTGATCTTCGCCATGATCGATTACTCCGCGATCGCTTCGGCTTCGGCCTGCGCCGCCGCCTTGTCGGCACCGCCACGGCCGAGCAGGTCGGCGATCTTCTTGCCGCGACGCTGCGCCACCGTCTTGGGGCTCGACTGATCCGTGAGCGCCTCGAAGGTCGCGCGGATCATGTTGTAGGGGTTCGACGTACCGGTCGACTTGGTGACGACGTCGGCCACGCCCAGGCTCTCGAACACCGCGCGCATCGGACCGCCGGCGATGATGCCGGTGCCCTGCGGGGCCGAACGGACATAGACCTTGCCGGCGCCGAAGTGGCCCGCACCGTCATGGTGCAGCGTCCGGCCCTCGCGCAGCGGCACGCGGACCATCTTCTTCTTGGCCGAGGCAGTCGCCTTCGAGATCGCCTCAGGCACCTCGCGCGCCTTGCCATGGCCGAAGCCGACACGGCCTTTGCCATCGCCGACCACGACGAGCGCGGCGAAACCGAAGCGCTTACCGCCCTTCACGGTCTTCGAGACGCGGTTGATGTGAACCAGCTTCTCGATCAGCTCTTCGCCGCCTTCCTCCTGGTTGGCGCCGCGACGATCGTCACGACGACCACGGCCGCCGCCTTCGCGACCGCCACGGCCACCGCGACCACCACGGCCGCCGCGCGGGCCACGGCCCTGGGCTTCACCACCCTCGGCGGCGACTTCCGGCTGGATTTCGATCCCGTCAGCCATAATCAGAACTCCAATCCGCCTTCACGCGCGGCATCCGCCAGCGCCTTGACGCGTCCGTGAAACAGGAAACCGCCGCGATCGAACACCACCTGGGTGACGCCCGCCTTCTTCGCGGCCTCAGCAACGCGCTTGCCGACTTCGGCAGCCGCGGCGGAGGTCGCGCCGCTCTGGCCGCGCACATCCTTCTCGAGGGTCGAAGCCGAAGCGACGGTCTTGCCCGCCGCATCGTCGATCACCTGAGCATAGATGTGACGACCCGAACGATGGATCGAAAGCCGGGGGCGACCGCCCGAACGCGCACGGAGCGCGGTGCGGACCCGCTGGCGACGCTTTTCGAAGAGAGACAGCTTTGCCATGTTACTTCTTCTTCCCTTCCTTGCGGAAGATGAACTCGCCGCGATACTTGATGCCCTTGCCCTTGTACGGCTCGGGCTTGCGCCAGCGACGGATCTCCGCGGCGACCTGGCCGACCTGCTGCTTGTCGATGCCGCTGATCTGGACCGTGGTCTGATCAGGGGTCACGATCGTGATGCCTTCCGGCACCGCGAAATCGACATCGTGGCTGTAGCCGAGCTGCAGCTTCAGGTTCTTGCCCTGAAGATTGGCGCGGTAGCCGACGCCGGTGATCTCGAGGGTCTTCGAGAAGCCCTCGGTCACACCGGTGACCAGGTTCTGCACCATCGTGCGCTGCATGCCCCAGAAGGAGCGCGCACGCTTGGTGGCGTTCGACGGCTGCACCGAGATGCTGCCATCCTCGATCGCATAGCTCACGTCGTCGGCGAGCGTCATGGTCAGCGTGCCCTTGGGGCCCTTGACCGACAGCGTACCCGACTCGATGGTGGCGGTGACGCCCGCCGGCACGACGACCGGCTTCTTACCGATGCGGCTCATCAGAAGACCTCCGCGAGAACCTCGCCGCCGACATTCTGCTCGCGCGCTTCCGCGTCGGAGAGAACGCCCTTGGGCGTGGAGACGATGGTGATGCCAAGGCCGTTGCGAACGCGCGGCAGTTCTTTGGAACCCGAATAGACGCGGCGGCCCGGCTTCGAGATGCGCGCGACATGCTGGATCGCGGGCTGGCCCTCGAAATATTTCAGCTCGATGCGAAGCCCGGCGTGGCCGGCCACTTCTTCCTCGCTGTAGCCACGGATGTAGCCTTCGCGCTGGAGCACGTCGAGCACGCGGACGCGCAGCTTCGAGCCCGGCGAAAGGACGCTGTCCTTGCGCGCGCGCTGGCCGTTGCGGATGCGGGTGAGCAGATCACCCAGGGGATCGGTCAATGCCATATCTTCTGACCCTTACCAGCTCGACTTCGTGACGCCGGGGATCAGGCCCTTGTTGGCCAGATCACGCAGCTGCACGCGGCAGAGACGGAACTTGCGGTAGTAAGCACGCGGACGGCCGGTGATCTCGCAACGATTGCGGATACGGGTCGGGTTCGCGTTGCGCGGCAGCTCGGCCATCTTCAGGCGCGCGATCAGGCGCTCGGTCTCGTCGAGCGACTTGTCCGCCGCGACCGCCTTCAGCTTGGCATACTTGCCGGCATACTGCTTAACGAGCTTCTTGCGACGCTCGTTCTTGTTGATCGAACTCAGTTTCGCCATGACTTAAGTTCTCTTTCCTTCAATCTCTACGGGCGCGGCCAATCAGGCCGCCTGCTTCTCGGCTTCACCTTCCTTGGGGAAGGGGAAACCGAAGAGGCGGAGCAGTTCGCGCGCCTCGTCGTCGGTCTTCGCAGTCGTGGTGACGATCACGTCCATGCCGCGGATCTGGTCGACCTGGTCATAGTTGATCTCGGGGAACACGAGCTGCTCCTTCAGACCGCAAGCATAGTTGCCACGGCCGTCGAAGGACTTCGGGTTCAGGCCGCGGAAGTCGCGAACGCGCGGAAGCGCGATCGTGATGAAGCGGTCCAGAAACTCGTACATACGCTCGCGACGCAGAGTCACCTTGGCGCCGATCGCCATGCCTTCACGCAGCTTGAACTGCGCGATCGACTTCTTGGCGCGGGTCACAACGGGCTTCTGGCCGGCGATGCGCTCCATCTCCGAAGCCGCGCTCTCGACCTTCTTGCGGTCCTGGGTGGCGTCGCCGACACCCATGTTGAGCACGATCTTCTCGATGCGCGGGATCTGCATGACGTTCGCATAACCGAACTTCTCGGTCATCGCCTTGGCGATGCGCTCGTCATACATCTTCTTCAGGCGGGGCACATAAGTGTCAGCCATTGATGGTCTCCCCGGACTTGACGGCCACGCGGACCTTCTTTCCGTCCTTGATCTCGAAGCGGACGCGGGTCGGCTTGCCGGTCTTCGGGTCGGCAACAGCCACCTTCGACACGTGCAGCGGCGCTTCGCGACGCTCGAGCCCGCCCTGCGGATTCGCCTGGTCGGGCTTGCGATGACGCACGGCCACGTTGATGCCCGAGACGATCACCTTGCCTTCCTTCGGCAGCGACTTGGTGACTTCGCCGGTGCGGCCCTTGTCCTTGCCGGACAGGACGACGACCTTGTCACCCTTCTTGATCTTCGCGGCAGCCATCACAGCACCTCCGGCGCGAGCGAAACGATCTTCATGTGCTTCTTGCCGCGCAGTTCGCGCACGACCGGCCCAAAGATACGGGTGCCGATCGGCTCCTCGTTCTTGTTCACCAGCACAGCCGCATTGGTGTCGAAACGGATGGTCGAACCGTCGGGACGATGAATGTCCTTCGCGGTGCGCACGATCACCGCACGGTGAACGTCACCCTTCTTCACCTTGCCGCGCGGGGCCGCTTCCTTGACGGAGACGACGATGATGTCGCCCACGCCAGCGAAACGGCGCTTCGAACCGCCCAGCACCTTGATGCACTGCACTCGCTTCGCGCCGCTGTTGTCGGCGACGTCGAGATTGGATTGCATCTGGATCATCGATCCAATTCCTTCTTCTCAAACATCAGCCCCGTCTCCGGGGAAGACGGGTTAAACCTCGACCGCTTCCGGGGTCTTGTGGGTATCGACGCGCTCGATGACCTTCCAGGTCTTCAGCTTCGAAATCGGGGCGGTCTCTTCGATCCGCACCGTATCGCCCGTGTGATAGGCATTGGCCTCGTCATGGGCGTGATACTTCTTCGAGCGGCGGATGATCTTGCCGTAGAGCGGGTGCTTGACCTTGCGCTCCACACGGACGACCACCGTCTTGTCGGTCTTGTCGGACACCACCTGTCCGGTCAGCACGCGCTTCGGCATGTCTCGTCTTCCTTACTTCGCGGCCGAGCGCGTGCGCTCGTTCTGCAGCGTCTTGATGCGGGCGATGGTGCGACGCACCTCACGGACCCGCGACGGCTTCTCGAGCTGGTTGGTCGCGGCCTGGAAGCGCAGGTTGAACGCCTCGCGCTTCAGCTCGCCCAGCTGCTCGTTCAGCTGATCGTCGGTCTTCACCTTCAGATCGTCCTTGGCCATCACTCGGCTCCCAGGTGCGAGGTGTCGCCAAGACGGGCGACGACCTTGGTCTTGATCGGCAGCTTCATCGCGGCGCGGGCGAAAGCCACGGCGGCGATCGGACCGGGAACCCCGTCCAGCTCGAACAGGATACGGCCAGGCTTCACGCGGGCGGCCCAATATTCGGGCGCGCCCTTGCCCGAACCCATGCGAACTTCGGCAGGCTTCGACGAAACCGGCACGTCCGGGAACACGCGGATCCACAAACGCCCCTGGCGCTTGATGTGACGCGTGATCGCGCGGCGCGCGGCCTCGATCTGGCGAGCGGTGATCCGCTCCGGTTCCATCGCCTTCAGCCCGTAGGAGCCGAAGTTGAGCGACGTGCCGCCCTTCGCATCGCCATGGATGCGGCCCTTGAAGGCCTTGCGGAATTTGGTGCGCTTCGGTTGCAGCATCTCTTTGGTTCCTTAACGCGCCGGACGGACGCCGGAGGTCTGAGCCTCCATCATCAGCCGGTCCTGCGCGAGCGGGTCATGACCCAGAATCTCGCCCTTGAAGATCCAGACCTTCACGCCGCACACGCCATAGGCGGTGTGGGCTTCGGCCTCGGCATAGTCGACGTTCGCGCGCAGCGTGTGCAGCGGAACGCGGCCTTCGCGATACCATTCGGTGCGCGCGATCTCGGCACCGCCGAGACGACCACCGCAGGTGATGCGGATGCCCTCGGCGCCAAGACGCAGAGCCGACTGAACCGCACGCTTCATCGCGCGACGGAAAGCGACGCGACGCTCAAGCTGATCGGCAACACCCTGCGCGACGAGCTTGGCGTCGATCTCGGGCTTGCGGATCTCGACGATGTTCAGCGAGACGTCCGAAGAGGTCATCGCGCCCAGCGTCTTGCGGAGCTTCTCGATGTCCGCGCCCTTCTTGCCGATGATCACGCCGGGGCGCGCGGCATAGATGGAGATGCGGCACAGCTTTGCCGGACGCTCGATCACGACCTTCGAGATCGCGGCCTGCGGCAGGTTCTTCATGATGTACTTGCGGATCTTCAGATCCTCGAGCAGCAGCCGGCCATAGTCATGGCCTTCGGCGAACCAGCGGCTGTCCCAGGTGCGGTTGATCTGCAGGCGCAGGCCGATCGGATTGGACTTCTGACCCATGACTTATGCCTCTTCCTGCTCGCGGACGACGATCCGAACCCGGCTGAACGGCTTCAGGATGCGCGTCGACTTGCCGCGGCCGCGGGTCGCGAAGCGCTTCATCGTGATCGACTTGCCGACCGAAGCCTCGGCGACGACGAGCGCGTCGACGTCGAGATTGTGGTTGTTTTCCGCGTTGGCGATGGCCGAGGCCAGAACCTTGCGGACGTCGACCGCCATCGCCTTCGTGGAGAAGGTGAGGATGTTGAGCGCGTCACCGGCCTTCTTGCCGCGGATCAGGCCCGCGACGAGGTTCAGCTTCTGCGCGCTGCCGCGCACCGAAGTGTTGACCGCGAGTGCTTCCTTGTCGCCGACGCGACGGGGTGCTGCTGGCTTGCCCATTTTAGCGCTTGCCCTTCTTGTCGGCGGCGTGACCCGGGAAATAGCGGGTCGGCGCGAACTCGCCGAGCTTCATGCCGACCATGTCCTCGTTCACCGAGACGGGAACGAACTTGCGGCCGTTATAGACGTTGAAGGTGAGACCCACGAACTGCGGCAGGATCGTCGAACGGCGCGACCAGGTCTTGATCGGCGCGGTGCGAGCACCGCCATCCTGTGCGGATTCGGCCTTCTTGAGCAGGTGGAGGTCCACGAACGGACCCTTCCAGACGGAGCGAGCCATCGTTTAGCCCTTCTTCTTCGCGTGACGCGACCGGATGATGAACTTGTCGGTCGACTTGTTGTGACGGGTGCGCGCACCCTTGGTCGGCTTGCCCCACGGGGTGACCGGATGACGGCCGCCCGAGGTCCGGCCTTCACCACCGCCGTGCGGGTGGTCGACCGGGTTCTTCGCGACACCGCGGGTCAGCGGGCGCTTGCCCATCCAACGGCTGCGGCCCGCCTTGGCGAAGTTCTGGTTCGCGTTGTCGGGGTTCGACACCGCGCCCACCGTCGCCATGCAATCCGAGCGGATGTAGCGCTGCTCGCCCGAGTTCAGGCGAACGATCACCATGCCGCGGTCACGGCCGACGACCTGCACATAAGTGCCCGCCGAACGCGCGATCTGGCCGCCCTTGCCCGGCTTCATCTCCACGTTGTGGACGATGGTGCCGACCGGCATCTGGCCCAGCTCCATGGCGTTGCCCGGCTTCACGTCGGTCTTCTTGCCCGCGACGACGCTGTCGCCGACGCCCAGACGCTGCGGCGCCAGGATGTAGGCCAACTCGCCGTCCTCATACTTGACGAGGGCGATGAACGCAGTGCGGTTGGGATCATATTCGATCCGCTCGACCACGGCCGGGGCGTCCCACTTGCGGCGCTTGAAATCGATGATGCGATAGCGCTGCTTGTGGCCACCGGCGATGCCGCGCGACGTGACGTGACCCTTGTTGTTGCGGCCACCGGTCTTGCGCTTGCCTTCGGTCAGAGCCTTGACGGGCTTGCCCTTGTGGAGCGCAGACTTGTCGACGAGGATCAGGCCGCGGCGGGCCGGGCTCGTCGGGTTGTAATGCTTGAGCGCCATCGGATCAGATTCCCGTCGTCACGTCGATGGACTGGCCTTCGGCCAGCGTCACGATCGCCTTCTTCACGTCCGAACGCGTGTAGGGCTTGCCCTTCCAGCGCTTGGTCTTGCCCTTCTGCACCAGCGTGTTCACGCCGGTGACAGTCACGCCGAACAGCGCTTCGATCGCAGCCTTGATCTGCGGCTTCGAAGCACCGCCGGCGACCTTGAAGACCACCGCATTATGCTCGGAGAGAAGGGTCGACTTCTCGGTGATGTGCGGCGCCACGACCACGTCATAATGACGGTTGTCGATCGCGGCCGCGTCCTTCTTCTTAGCCATTGAGGCGCGCCTCCAGCTTTTCGACAGCGGCGCGGGTGAGCACCAGCGTGTCATGCTTCAGGATGTCATAGACGTTGGCACCGACGGTCGGCAGCACGTTGATGCCGATCAGGTTGCCCGAGGCCAGCGCGAAGCTGGTCTCCACGACGTCGCCGTCGATGACCAGCGCGGTCTTGCCGAAGCCCAGCTTGGCGAGATCGGCCGCGAGCACCTTGGTCTTGCCGTCCTTCACGGTCAGCGTGTCCATGACGATCAGCGAACCGGCCTTGGCGTGGGTCGAGAGCGCCATCTTCAGGCCGAGCGCACGAACCTTCTTGTTCAGCGACGGGTTGAAGTCGCGAACGCGGGCGCCGTGAGCCTTACCACCGCCAATGAAGACGGGAGCGCGGCGATCGCCGTGACGAGCGGTGCCGCCGCCCTTCTGGCGACCGAACTTCTTGCCGGAGCGAGCGACATCGGCGCGCTCACGAGTGCCGCGAGCGGTGCCGCGACGCTTCTCGAGCTGCCAGGTGACGACGCGGTGAAGGATGTCGGCGCGGGGCTCGAGGCCGAAAATCTCGTCCTTGAGCTCAATGTCGCCGCTGCCCTTGGCGTCGAGGGTCTGAACCTTGACCTTCATGATCAGCCTTCCTGGGTCTCGGTGGTGGCGTCAGCCTGCACCTCGGCCGGAGCCGGAGTGTTGGCGGCGTCATTGCTGTTGGCAGCCTGCTTGATGCTGGCCGGGTACGGCGCGTCGGCATGGCGCGGCACCTTCACCGCATCCTTGACGATCAGCCAGGCACCCTTGTGACCGGGCACCGAACCCTTGACGAAGATCAGCCCGCGCTCGACGTCGGTGCGGACGACTTCCAGATTCTGCTGGGTGCGCTGACGGTCGCCCATGTGGCCGGCCATCTTCTTGTTCTTGAAAACGCGACCCGGATCCTGGCGGTTACCCGTCGAACCGTGCGAACGGTGCGAGACCGAGACGCCGTGGGTGGCACGCAGACCGCCGAAGTTCCAGCGCTTCATCGCGCCGGCAAAGCCCTTGCCCTGCGTCTGGCCCGAAATGTCGACCAGCTGGCCGGCGACGAAGTGGTCAGCGGCGATTTCCGCACCGACGTCGAGGAGCGCATCCTCGGCGACACGGAATTCGACGAGACGCGCCTTCGGCTCCACTTCGGCCTTGCCGAAGTGGCCGCGCTGCGGCTTGGCGACATTCTTAACCTTCGCGACGCCGGCGCCGAGCTGGACCGCGACATAACCGTCACGATCGACTTCCTTGCGCGCGACAACCTGGAGACCGTCAAGCTGCAGGACGGTGACCGGCACATGGCGGCCATCTTCCTGGAACAGGCGGGTCATGCCCATCTTCTTCGCGATCACGCCTGTGCGCATGATCAAATTCCTTCCAAACAGAGGCTCACGAACCAATCCGCGAGCGTGCCAACGAAAAAGGCCCCGGTCGAAAGACCAGAGCCAGCCCAATGTCCAAAGCCCCCGTCAGGGCCAGTTTTTCCGCTTCGTCATAAAGCGAAAGACGGGGACTCGGTCGCCAGCATGCTGGCCGGTATCCCTACTCTTTCCACCCCGGCCGAAGCCGGAATGAGAGCCGCGCAGCCGAATCAACCGCGCGGGGAAGGCGGCCTCTTAGGCCAGTTTGATCTCAACATCAACACCCGCTGCGAGATCGAGCTTCATCAGAGCATCGACCGTCTGCGGAGTCGGCTGAACGATGTCGAGCATGCGCTTGTAGGTACGCACCTCGAACTGCTCGCGCGACTTCTTGTCGACGTGGGGGCCACGGTTGACCGTGAACTTCTCGATGCGCGTCGGCAGCGGAATGGGGCCGCGAATGAGGGCGCCGGTACGACGGGCCGTGTCGGCGATGTCGCCGGTGGCCTGATCCAGCACACGATGATCGAACGCCTTGAGGCGAATCCGGATATTCTGCGTTTCCATGTCCACTACCGATGCGAAAGAGCCATGCCCGTATGGTCGGGCTTCACAAATTAAGGCCGCCCGACTCCCTTCCGGGAATCGGGCGGCCCAAACGCTATATTACTTCTGGATGCTCGCGACAACCCCGGCGCCGACGGTGCGGCCGCCTTCGCGGATCGCGAAGCGCAGGCCCTGATCCATCGCGATCGGGGCGATCAGCTTCACGCCGAGCTGAACGTTGTCGCCCGGCATCACCATCTCGGTGCCCTCGGGGAGGACGACCTCACCGGTGACGTCGGTGGTGCGGAAGTAGAACTGCGGGCGGTAGTTGGCGAAGAACGGCGTGTGACGGCCACCTTCGTCCTTCGACAGCACGTAGACTTCCGAGGTGAACTCGGTGTGCGGGGTGATCGAACCCGGCTTGCAGAGCACCTGGCCACGCTCGACCTCTTCACGGCCGACGCCGCGGATCAGCGCACCGATGTTGTCGCCGGCCTGGCCCTGATCGAGCAGCTTGCGGAACATTTCAACGCCGGTGACGGTCGTCTTCTTGGTGTCCTTGATGCCGACGATCTCGACTTCCTCGCCAACCTTGACGATGCCGGTCTCGACACGGCCGGTCACGACGGTGCCGCGGCCCGAGATCGAGAACACGTCTTCGATCGGCATCAGGAACGGACGGTCCAGCGGACGCTCCGGCTGCGGGATCCAGGTGTCGACGGCGCGCATCAGCTCGAGAACGGCGTCATGACCGATCGGCGGATCCTTGCCTTCGAGCGCGCAGAGGGCCGAACCCTTGACGATCGGAATATTGTCGCCGTCGAAGTCATACTTCGAGAGCAGTTCGCGGATCTCGAGCTCGACGAGCTCCAGGATCTCGGGATCGTCGACCTGGTCGACCTTGTTCATGAACACGACCATCTGCGGCACGCCGACCTGCTTCGCGAGCAGGATGTGCTCCTTGGTCTGCGGCATCGGGCCGTCGGTGGCCGACACGACGAGGATCGCACCGTCCATCTGCGCGGCGCCGGTGATCATGTTCTTCACATAGTCGGCGTGGCCCGGGCAATCGACGTGCGCATAGTGGCGGTCGGCGGTCTCATACTCGACGTGCGCGGTCGAGATGGTGATGCCGCGCTCGCGCTCTTCCGGCGCCTTGTCGATGTTGGCGTAGTCGACGAACGTCGCGCCGCCGGTCTCGGCCAGAACCTTGGTGATCGCGGCCGTCAGCGACGTCTTGCCGTGGTCGACGTGGCCGATGGTGCCGATGTTGCAGTGCGGCTTGTTCCGCTCGAACTTCGCTTTCGCCATTTTTCCTTACCTTCTTTCAGATCATTTTCTTCGAGCGCGCCGCCCGATGCGGACGCGCCCATAACCACAATTTTCGCGTTACGCCAGCTTCGCCTTCACTTCGTCAGCAACGTTCTGCGGCACTTCGTCATAGTGCGAGAACTGCATCGAGTATTGGGCGCGGCCCTGCGTGAACGAACGGAGCTGGTTAACATAGCCGAACATGTTCGCCAGCGGGACCATGGCCTCGACGGACTGCGCATTGCCGCGCGTGTCGGTGCCCTGGATCTGGCCACGACGGCTGTTCATGTCGCCGATGACGTCGCCCAGATAATCTTCCGGGGTGACGACCTCGACCTTCATGATCGGCTCGAGCAGCTTGATGCCGGCCTTCTGGGCCACTTCACGCATCGCGCCGCGGGCGCAGATTTCGAAGGCCAGCGCCGACGAGTCGACGTCGTGATAGGCGCCGTCCGTCAGGTGAACCTCGAAGTCGATGATCGGGAAGCCGATCAGCGAACCGGTCTCGGCGGTCTCGCGGAAGCCCTTCTCGACCGAGGGGATATATTCGCGCGGGATGTTGCCGCCCTTCACCTCGTCGAAGAACTGGAAGCCCGAACCACGCTCGCCGGGGACCACGGTCACCTTCACGCGGCCGAACTGGCCCGAGCCGCCCGACTGCTTCTTGTGGGTGTAGTCCACGTCCACCTTCTTCGCGAGATATTCGCGATAGGCGACCTGCGGAGCACCGACATTGGCCTCGACCTTGAACTCGCGACGCATGCGGTCGACGAGGATCTCGAGGTGGAGTTCGCCCATCCCCTTGATGATCGTCTGGCCCGATTCGTGATCGGTCGAAACGCGGAACGAGGGATCCTCGGCGGCCAGGCGGTTGAGCGCAATGCCCATCTTTTCCTGGTCGGCCTTGGTCTTCGGTTCCACCGACAGCTCGATGACGGGCTCGGGGAATTCCATGCGCTCGAGGATGATCGGGTTCGCCGGGTCGCACAGCGTGTCGCCCGTCGTCGTCTCCTTGAGGCCCGCGATGGCGACGATGTCGCCGGCGCGCGCTTCCTCGATGTCCTCACGCGAGTTCGCGTGCATCAGGAGCATACGGCCGATCTTCTCCTTCTTGTCCTTCACCGAGTTCAGATACTGGCCCTTGGTGAGGGTGCCCGAATAGATGCGGGCGAAGGTGAGCGAACCGACGAACGGATCGTTCATGATCTTGAACGCGAGCAGCGAAAGCGGCGCCGAGTCCGTGGCCGGACGCGAATCCGGGGTCTCGCCGTCGAGCTTCACGCCCTGCACGTCGGGAATGTCGAGCGGGCTCGGCAGATAGTCGACGACGGCGTCCAGCAGCGGCTGCACGCCCTTGTTCTTGAACGCCGAACCGCAGACGATCGGAACGAAGTCCATCGCCAGCGTGCCCTTGCGGATCAGCTTCTTCAGCGTCGCCGTGTCGGGCTCGTTGCCCTCAAGATACGCTTCCATCGCCTCGTCGTCCTGCTCGACGACAAGCTCGATCAGCTCGTTGCGATACTTGGCGGCCTTTTCCTTCAGGTCATCGGGGATGTCCTGATATTCGAACTTCGCGCCGAGGCTTTCTTCCAGCCAGATGATCGCGCGGTTCTCGACCAGATCGACCAGCCCCTTGAACCCGCCCTCAATACCGATCGGAAGATACAGCACCGCCGGCTTCGCACCCAAGCGCTCGACGATGGTATCGACGCAGTAGAAGAAGTCGGCGCCGGTGCGGTCGAGCTTGTTGATAAAGCACATGCGCGGCACGCCATACTTGTCGGCCTGGCGCCAAACCGTCTCCGACTGCGGCTCCACGCCGGCAACGCCATCGAAGCAAGCAACCGCACCGTCGAGCACGCGCAGCGAACGCTCGACTTCGATGGTGAAGTCGACGTGGCCGGGGGTGTCGATGATATTGATCAGATGCTCTTCACCCTTGCCCTCTTCCGCGCGCCACTTGCAGGTGGTCGCCGCCGAGGTGATGGTGATGCCGCGCTCCTGCTCCTGCTCCATCCAGTCCATCGTCGCCGTGCCCTCGTGCACTTCGCCGATCTTGTAGGACTTGCCGGTGTAATAGAGGATGCGCTCGGTCGTCGTCGTCTTGCCGGCGTCGATGTGCGCCATAATGCCGATGTTGCGATAGCGCTCGAGCGGATGGCTGCGGGCCATTTCGGGTTCCTTAGCGATGTGGGGAGCCGGACGATCCGGCTCCCCATTATGTAGGTAAGAAAATTACCAGCGCCAGCATTGCCAGCGCCGATATTACCAACGGTAGTGGCTGAACGCGCGGTTCGCTTCCGCCATGCGGTGCGTGTCCTCGCGCTTCTTCACCGCATTGCCGCGGTTGGCCGAGGCATCGAGCAGCTCGCCCGACAGACGCGCCGCCATGGTGTGCTCGCTGCGCGCACGGGCCGCATTGATCAGCCAGCGGATCGCGAGAGCCTGCGAACGCTCCGGACGGACTTCGACGGGGACCTGGTAGGTCGCACCGCCGACGCGGCGGCTGCGGACCTCGATGCCCGGCTTCACATTGTTCAGCGCGTCATGGAACACCTGAAGGGGATCCTTCTTGGCGCGGGTCTCGACGGTCTCGAGAGCGCCATAGACGATGCCTTCGGCGACGGCCTTCTTGCCGTCCAGCATCACGCTGTTCATGAACTTGGAAAGGACGATATCCCCGAACTTGGGATCAGGGAGGATTTCCCGCTTTTCGGGACGACGACGACGAGCCATTTCAGCTTATCCTTCTTACTTCGGACGCTTCGCGCCGTACTTCGAACGGCTCTGCTTGCGATCCTTGACGCCCTGCGTGTCGAGCACGCCGCGGAGAACATGGTAACGGACACCGGGAAGGTCGCGAACGCGGCCGCCACGGATCAGCACCACCGAGTGCTCCTGCAGGTTGTGCCCCTCGCCGGGGATGTAGCTGATGACTTCGCGCTGGTTGGTCAGGCGGACCTTCGCAACCTTGCGGAGAGCCGAGTTCGGCTTCTTCGGAGTCGTCGTGTAGACGCGAGTGCAAACGCCGCGCTTCTGCGGGTTCGCCTCCATCGCAGGGACCTTGGATTTGGTCTTCTGCGCTTCGCGGCCCTTGCGGACCAACTGATTGATCGTCGGCATGAAGCCTTCACCTTTTTCGTTACCAGATGATCTGGCGGTTACTTTGCTGGAGCCCGAATCGAACCAACACAAAAGAGCCACGGCGGCGCTCGGCCCCCTTGGCCCTGACATGCTTCCAGCAATGTTCAAGCTCACCCGCCGACTCCCGAGGGGGTCCGCGAGCGATGGCGGCCTATAGCTTTGGAGTCGCGCGGGGTCAACGGGCAGGCGAAGGAGTGGCGCGTCGATCGCACCGGGGCTTCCCATCCGCGCTCTGCTCTGCTCCAAGACAGGACATGTCGCAAGCCGCCGCAATCACTCCGTCCACGCCTGCCCCCCGCCTCCCCTGGTATCGCCATCTCTACGCGCAGGTGCTGATCGCGATCGCGCTCGGCGTGCTGCTCGGGGTGGTCGCCCCCGATACGGCGGCGGCGATGAAGCCGCTGGGCGACGGGTTCATCAAGCTGGTGAAGATGATCATCGCGCCGGTCATCTTCCTCACCATCGTCACCGGCCTTGCCGAGATGCGCGATCTGGGCGGGCTCGGACGGCTGACCGCCAAGGCCTTCGGCTATTTCCTCGTCATGTCGACCTTCGCGCTCGTCGTCGGCCTCGTCGTGGCCAACGTCGTGCGCCCCGGCCACGGCCTCAACATCGATCCGGCGACGCTCGATTCGGGCTCGGTCGCGACCTACGCCGCCAAGAGCCACGACGGCGGCGTGGTCCCGTTCGTCCTCAACGTCATTCCCGACACGCTCGTCGGCGCCTTCACCAGCGGTGAGATATTGCAGGTGCTGCTCGTCTCGGTGCTGTCGGGCATCGCGATGATCCTCGCAGGCGAACGCGCCGCCCCCGTCCGCGCGGGGCTGGAGGCGGTGTCGAAGGTCGTGTTCATCCTCGTCGACCTGCTGATGCGCGCGGCCCCGATCGGCGCGTTCGGCGGCATGGCCTTCACGATCGGCAAATATGGCATCCACGCGCTCGCCAACCTCGCCGGGCTGGTCGCAACCTTCTACGGCACCTCGCTGCTCTTCGTGCTCGGCGTTCTCGGCATCGTCGGCTGGCTGACCGGATTTTCGGTCGTCCGCCTGATCATCTACCTGAAGGACGAACTCCTCCTCGTCCTCGGCACATCCTCCTCGGAAGCCGCCCTCCCCCGCCTGATCGAGAAGATGGAGAAGGCCGGCTGCGATCGGTCGATCGTCGGCGTCGTCGTGCCCACCGGCTACAGCTTCAACCTAGACGGCACCAATATCTACATGACGCTCGCCGCCTTGTTCATCGCGCAGGCGCTGAACGTGCCCCTCACGCTCGAGCAGGAACTGCTGCTGCTCGGCGTCGCGATGCTGAGCTCGAAGGGCGCGGCGGGCGTGACCGGCGCGGGCTTCATCACGCTGGCCGCCACGCTTTCGATCGTCCCCGACGTGCCCGTCGCCGGCATGGCGCTGCTGCTCGGCGTCGATCGCTTCATGAGCGAATGCCGCAGCCTCACCAATTTCGTCGGCAATGCGGTGGCGACCGTCGTCGTCGCGCGCTGGGAAGGCGGGCTGGACCGCGAGAAGCTGAACGCCGCGCTCAGGCCGAAGCAGGCGCCCTCCGGCTAGCGATCGCCCAGCCGATCAGCGCGAAGCCCGTCCCTTCCATCCACCCGGCCAGCACGTCGCTTGGCCAGTGGACGCCCAGGATGATGCGCGACACGCCGACCATCAGCGTGAAGGGCACGGCGAAGATCAGCAGCCGGCGATCGAGCAGCAGCGCGATCGTCAGATAGACGACCGCGGTCTGCGAGGCGTGGCCGCTCGGGAAGCTCAGGTCGCTGACGCTGTCGAGCCAGGGCAATATGTCGGGCCGCGCGCGGGCGAACAGCGCCTTCAGGGCACTGTTCGCGCCGACCAGCGCCAGCACCGTCGCGAACAATATCGCCGCATCGCCCTTGCGCTGCCGCCAGACGAGATAGGCGACGACGGCAAGCGCCACCGGGAAGCGTACGTCGCCGTCGCCGACGGTGGTCACGCCCAGCCAGAAGCCGCTCCATTCGCGCTGCCCGGCAAGCGCACGGATGATCGCCGGGTCGAAACCCGGCGTCCCCGCCAGCGTCACCCAAAGCCCGATCGCCAGCGTCGCTGCGATCAGTGCCAGCCCTGTGACAATGCGACGATCCACCTCAGTCGGCCTGCTTGACCAGCACGCCCCCCTTGATGACCACCGTCACTTTCTCAAGCTGACGGACGTCGCGCAGCGGATCGCCATCGACCGCGATGATGTCGCCGTAACGCCCGGCCTCGATCGCGCCGACATCGTGCGTCTGACCCAGCGCCTCCGCCGCGCTCTTGGTCGCCGCCTGGATCGCCTGCATCGGCGTCATGCCCCATTCGACCATCTTGGCGAACTGCTTGCCATTGTCGCCGTGCGGATAGACGCCGGCATCGGTGCCGAAGAGCATCGGCACGCCGGCCTTCACCGCCTTGCGGAAGGTCTCGCGCTGGAGACGACCGATCATTTTCTCTTTGGCGAGGCTTTCGGGCGTGGTGCCGTTCGCCTCGCCGGTGGCGAGGATATAGTCGTCATTATAGATATCCATGTCGAACCAGACGCGCTTCTTCGCCGCGAGCGCGATCGTCTCGTCGTCGGCAAGGCTGCAATGCTCGATCGTGTCGATGCCCGCCTCGATCGCGGTGCGGATGCCTTCATTGCCGTGCGCATGCGCCGCCACCTTCATGCCCAGCATATGCGCTTCCTCGGCGATCGCCTTCATCTCCTCGAACGAAAGCTGCTGCGCGCCGACGGAATCGCCCATCGAGAAGACGCCGCCCGTCGCGCAGATCTTGATCACCTGCGCACCATATTTGCGCAGCCAGCGCACCTTGGCGCGCGCTTCCTCGGGATTGTCGACCACGGAGGGCGCCTTGCGGTCGAGGCTGGGGGGTAGCCCGGTCTCGTCGCAATGCCCGCCCGTCGCGCCGATCGCATAGGCCGCCGCCGTCATGCGCGGGCCCGGAATATAGCCCTCGTCGATCGCCTGTCGCAGGCCGACGTCCTGAAAGTCGCTCGATCCCACGTTGCGGACCGAGGTGAAGCCTGCATCCAGCGTCTTCTTCGCGTTGGCGACGCCCACCGCGCTCCAGAAGCTGTCGGTATATTGCAGCCCGCGATAGCCGCCGACCTCGGCAAGCCCGGTAAGGTGGACATGCATGTCGATCAGGCCGGGGAGGATCGTCTTGCCGGGCAGGTCGATCCGCTTCGCGCCCGCCGGAATCTGCGGCCTGCCGCCGCCGCGCCCGACGACCGATGCGATCCGCCCGTCGGTGATCACCACCACAGGCTCGTCCACCGTCTTGCCGCCGATCACGTCGATCATCTTCGCCGCCGTCACCACCACGGTCTCGGCCTGGGCCTGCGCGGCGCAGATCATCGCCGCCGCAGCCAACATCACGCGCTTCATTCCTGTCCCCTGCCCACCGCATGCACGGCCATTGCCTGATAGTCCGCCATGCACGCCTCGGCGACGGCCCGCAAGTCGGCGTCGAGCGCGGGCGGCGCGCCTTCCGCGCCTTCGAATCCGGTGCTTGCCTCGACCCTGCCATACCAGTGCGGCGCCCATATGCCGTCGGCGGCATGCCGCCCCGCCGGCCAGCGCAGCATCGCATCGGTCCAGCCAATGCCGAGCGCATCGCACAGCGCCGAAAGCGTCCCCGCCGGATCGCGCAGCACGTCGGCCGAATCGACAACCGCCGGCGCCTTGCCCAGCCGGTCGCACTCGCGCTCGAAGAAGGCGCGCTGGCGCGCCAGCCCCAGATCGTCGGGGCAGACGCTCTCGCGCTTGGCGGCATAGGACGCGACCATCCGCGCCGGATCGCGGATCAGGAAGGCGTGGGTGAAGCCCGGCAGATCATCGGGCACCACCGGACCGACCATATGGTGCGACATATGCTTCTGATACCAGACGGGCTTATCGTCCGGCGCGCCTTCGGACAGCGTCACCGCGACCGTCCACCAGTCGCAGTCCATGTCCGCGACGATCGCGTCGCGCATCGGATGATCGAGCCCGGTCTGCTCAAGGAAGCAGCCGTAGAAAGGCTCGTCGCTCACCGCCGTGTCGGGCCTGCTAGAAAAGCTGCGCATCATCGCCGTCGAGATATTGCGTGGCCCCGACCACATGGCGATGCGCAGCGTCATCGGCGGGATCGCCCCGCAACGTCGGCCGCGACACGTTGTCGGTACAACCCCTGCAGCCGCTCGACCATCGGGCCGCGCCCGTCGCTGATGTGGCGCCCGTCGATCGTCCCGACCGGCGCCAGTCCCGCGAAGGTACCGGTCACGAACGCCTCGTCGGCTCCATAGACGTCGGTCAGCGAGAAATTGCGCTCATGGACCGGGATGCCCGCCTCGCGGCACATCTCGATCACGTTGCGCCGCGTGATCCCGTCGAGGCAATAGTCGCCGGTCGAGGTCCACACCTCGCCCTTGCGGACGATGAAGAAATGCGTCGAGTTGCACGTCGCGACGAAGCCGTGGGGGTCGAGCATCAGCGCCTCGTCGGCCCCCGCCTCGATCGCCTGGATGCACGCGGTGATGCAGTTGAGCTTGCTGTGCGAATTGAGCTTGGGGTCCTGCACGTCGGGGAAGCCGCGCCGGACGTGGACGGTGAACAGCTTCATCCCGCGCGTCGCTGTTTCGGGCGCGGGCCGCTTCCATTCGGGGATGATGACGATCGTCGCGCCCGAGATGACGACGCGCGGATCCTGATAGGGCGTCGATCGCACTCCGCGCGTGACCATCAGTCGGATATGGACGCCCTCGCCGTCCATCGCGTTGGCGTCGAGCGTATCGTAGATGCGCGCCTCGAGCGCCGCCCGGTCGATCCCGATATCGAGCGCGATCGCCTTCGCGCCCTCGTAGAGCCGGTCCATATGCCGATCGAGGAAAGCGACGCGCCCGTCATGGACGCGCAACCCTTCCCACACCCCGTCGCCCAGCATGAATCCCGAATCGAAGACCGAGACGCTCGCCTGCGGACGCGGCACGAGATCGCCGTTGATATTGATGAGCACGCTTTCATTGCGCGGGTCGGGGGAGAAGCTGTGCGTGCCGAACGACATGCCTATCTGGTCGCATCCCCGACGGCCGGGCGCAAGATCATGCTCAACCAAGCATCGCGCGATAGCCCCCGACGATCGGCGGCAGTGTCATACGCGCAACAATCGCGATCGCCGCGACGGCCGATATGGCGACGACGGCGAACACAACCCGCCCGCGCGGCAAAGGCCCGGCGGATGCGAGCAGCACCCAGCCGATCGCCACCGCGATCATCGACCAGAGATGATAGCGCAGGTCCGAAGCGATGCTAACCACCACGAAGCTCGCCTCCAGCGCCAGCGCCGAGACGCCGAGCGCAATCGCCAATGCCCGCGCGGGCGATGCCGCCGTCGCTGCCGCCGTCCACAGCAGCCCCAATCCGGCAACCAGCCAGACCGCCGGCCAGCCCACCGGCGTTTCCGCCAGCCATGCCGCCGCCATCGTCACCAGCATCGCACGCCGGGTGGGGGAGACGAGCCCGATGTCATTGGGCTCGCTCCGTGCCGGCGGCGCCGCGCTCGGCAGCCCGCGCGGCGTCCACAGCCGCTCGCTCATGTTGAGATGCCCCAGCCGATGCCGCGCATAGGCGATCGGGTGCGTCGCGACCGCGACCAGCCAGCTCGCATAGAGATTGCCCCCCGACGCGGCGGGCAGCAGCCGCTGCGCCAGCCAGCCGCAGCGCCCGTCGTCACCCAGCGGATCCCAGTAGAAGGGCGTGTAGCATCGCCCCTCATGCACTTGGGCAAGCTCCGGGCGCGTCACGCCGGGGATGGCGACATCACCGCCATAATGGTCGATCCCGACCAGATCGTAGAGCGGCTGGACGCGGGCGACGCCGCTGCGTTCGGCCCCGATCCGGCCGATCGTCCCGCCGACGAGAATCGCCGCCGCCATCGCCGCAACCACCAGCGCGGCCCTCATCGGCAACGCGCGCGGCCCCGGCCACCCCGCCAGCGCGAAGGCCAGCGGCACGCTCGCAAAGGCGGCGTTCGCGCGCACCAGCGTCGCGTAGATGAGGAGGAGCACCACGATCGCCATTGCCCAGCACCCGATGCGCCGCCCGCCCAGCCGATGCCAGCCGACGATCCCCGTCGCCGCCAACATCGCGCCCAGCATCTGCGAATCCTTGAGCACCGCCGCCTGCCAGGCGAGGAACAGCGGGCAGGCGCCGATCGCCAGCAGCACGACAGCGGCCTTCATCGCCCCCCGCCGCGCCAGCCCCGCCGCGATCAGCCCGATCCCGCCCCAGTAGAGCAGCATCTGCAGCAGGAACATCGGCCCCGTCCCGCGCCAGCCCTGCGCAAAGACCGTCCACAGCCGCGCCATGGCGGGCGGATGCCAGTCGTCATAGCGCCCGCTCAGCACCTGCCCATATTGCGCAACGCTGTCGTAAAGCGCGACCCCGGGCCACCACAGGAAAAGCGCGATCAGGCACAGCAGAGCCGCTCCCGTGAGCACCTTTCCCTGCGTGACGTTCGACATGACAGCGTGATTGCACGCAAAGGGGTGAACGACAACAAGCGCCGCGCTTGCCTATGCGGTGGCTGGCCGGTCCGCTTTCTATGGTCTCGCAGATATCAGGCGTCGTCCCGATACTTGCCATGCTCCTCGGCGGCGGAAAGAAATCGCTCGACATCTCCGCGCCGCAAATTGGTCATCGGCAACGGCGCGCGTTTGATGCGATCGTTGACAACATATTCGACCAGAAGCGACTTGCTGCGCAATGGAAACAGGCTGCCATCCTGAATCGAGACAGCCTCGACGTCATTCCATGTCATCTTGGGCACCCACAGCGACCAATGCCCGCGGATAGCGTCGCCGGTGACGTTCCAGGCCGTTTCGTCCACCCAGCGCCTGATGCCGATGAAGATGCCGAAGCCACCGATCGCAGCGCCTAGAAGATAGGCCCACGCCATTCCGCCCCATGTGGTGGCGTTAACGGCATAGCCAAGCAGCGCGAATCTGAGGCCATAGGAATCGGGTGGCGGCGGATTGAGACCGATATAGCCCAACGCCAGCGTTGCCGCGGCGCTCATGACCACCATGTAGATCATCCAAATCCTGCTGAACCGTACGACGATTGCTTCGTCCGTTGCGCCAGCTTTGCCCTGCCCCTCTTGCGTCATGCCCGATCTGCTCGCACGTCGCCCCCGTAACGACAAGCCTGAACCGCGCTCCGGCTTTCGCCGGAGCGCGGCGCTATCAGATGTGCAGCGGGCGTCCGTAGGCGCTCAGCACGCTTTCGTGCATCGTCTCGCTCACCGTCGGGTGCGGGAAGACGGTGGCCATCAGATCGGCCTCGGTCGTCTCCAGCGTGCGCGCGATAGTGAAGCCCTGGATCAGCTCGGTCACTTCCGCGCCGATCATGTGTGCGCCCAGCAGCTCGCCCGTCTCGGCGTCGAAGATCGTCTTGGTGAAGCCCTCGGGCTCGCCCAGCGCGATCGCCTTGCCGTTGCCGATGAAAGGGAACTTGCCGACCTTGATCGCGCGGCCGCTTTCCTTGGCCTTGGCTTCGGTCATGCCGACCGACGCGATCTGCGGGCGCGAATAGGTGCAGCCCGGGATGCTGCCGGGCGCGATCGGGTGCGGATGCTGACCGGCGATCGCCTCGGCCGCGATCACCGCTTCGTGCATCGCCTTGTGCGCCAGCCAGGGCGCGCCGCACACGTCGCCGATCGCCCAGATGCCCTCGGCCGAGGTGCGGCAATAGCCGTCAATCTCGATATGGCCGTTCTTGGCCTGCTTCACGCCCACCGTCTCCAGCCCGACGCCCTCGACATTGGGGACGATGCCGATTGCGACGATCACATGACTGTATTCCTGCGCGGTGACCTTGCCGTCCTTGTCCTTGATCTCGGCGGTGACGCCCTTGGGCGTGACCTTGAGCGACTGGACCCCGGTCGAGGTCAGCACGGTCATGCCCTGCTTCTTCAGCGCCTTGGCCATGAAGTCCGACACGTCGGCATCCTCCACCGGCACCACGCGATCAAGCATCTCGACGATCGTCACTTCCGAACCCATGTCATTGTAGAAGCTGGCGAACTCGACGCCGATCGCGCCCGATCCGATGACCAGCAACTTGGTCGGCATTTCCTTGGGCGTCATCGCGTGGCGATAGGTCCAGATGCGCTCGCCGTCGGCCTTGGCGAAGGGCAGCTCGCGCGCCCGTGCACCCGTCGCGACGATGATGTTCTTCGCTTCCAGCTCCGCTGTCTTGCCGTCGTTGAGCTTGACCGAGAGCTTGCCCTTGCCGGTCAGCGTGCCCACGCCTTCATAGACCGCGACCTTGTGCTTCTTCATCAGGCCCTTGACGCCGCTGTTCAGCTGGCCCGCGACCTTGCGGCTGCGCTGGACGATCTTGTCGAGCTCGAAGCCCGGCGTCGCGGTCAGGCCGTAATCGGCCGCATGCGACATGTAATGATAGACTTCGGACGTGCGCAGCAGCGCCTTGGTCGGAATACAGCCCCAGTTGAGGCAGATGCCGCCCAGCAGCTCGCGCTCGACGATCGCGCATTTCAGCCCGAGCTGGCTCGCCCGGATCGCCGCGACATAGCCGCCCGGCCCCGAGCCGAGGACGATGAGGTCAAAAGTATCAGCCAAGGTTCCGATCCTTCAAATCCAGGAAACGCAGTGCGTCAGGCGATCATGCCCAGCGGCTTCTCGACGAGGTCGCGGAAGGCCTGCATGAGCTGGGCGCCGACCGCACCGTCGATCGCGCGATGGTCGAAGCTGCCCGTTGCGCTCATTACCGTCGCGATCGCCAGCGCATCGTCGACCACGAAGGGCCGCTTCTCGCCCGCGCCGACCGCAAGGATCATCGCCTGCGGCGGATTGATCACGGCGTCGAACTGCTTGATCCCGTACATGCCGAGGTTGGAGATCGATGCGGTGCCGCCCTGATACTCCTCGGGCTTCAGCTTGCCTTCGCGGGCGCGCAGCGCGAGATCCTTGGCCTCGGTCGCGATCCGCGACAGCGTCTTGGCGCCCGCGTCCTTGATCACCGGGGTGATGAGCCCGCCGTCGATCGCCACCGCCATCGAGATGTCGGCGCGGCTATATTTGATCAGCGTGTCGCCAGCGAAGCTGACATTGGCGTCGCCCACCTGCTCGAGGGCCACGGCCAGCGCCTTGATCAGCAGGTCGTTGACCGACAGCTTCACCCCGCGCGAGGCCAGCCCCGCGTTGAGCTCGCCGCGCAGCTTGAGCAGCGGATCGAGACTGACGTCGATCGTCAGATAATAATGCGGCACCTGCTGCTTGGACTCAGTCAGGCGGCGCGCGATCGTCTTGCGCATGTTCGAGAGCTTGATCGCCTCGTGCGGAATATCGGTCTCGAACGCGGCAGGCGCAGCAGCGGGGGCCGTGGCAGCAGCGGCCGGCGCGGCCACGGGCGCAGCGGCGGCAACGGCAGGCTTGGCGCCCGGCGTCGCACCCTCGACATCCGCCTTCACGATCCGTCCACCGGGGCCGGTGCCGGTCAGCGCGGCGATGTCGACGCCTTTCTGATCGGCGATGCGGCGCGCGAGCGGGCTCGCCTTCACGCGGTCGCCGCTCGCAACAGGAGCAGCGGCCGGTGCAGGCGCGGGGGTCGGAGCGGACGTCGGCGCGGCGGCCGGCACCTCGGCCTTGGGCTCCTCCCTGGCGGCGGGGGCGGCGGAAGGCGCAGGCGCGCTCGCAGACACGGCGGAGGCATCCTCGCCTTCCGCGCCGATCACCGCGATCACCGCGCCGACCTTCACATTGTCGGTGCCTTCCGGGACCAGAATCTTGAGCACGGTGCCTTCGTCGACCGCCTCGAACTCCATCGTCGCCTTGTCGGTCTCGATCTCGGCGAGCAGGTCGCCGGATTTCACGCTGTCGCCTTCCTTCACCAGCCACTTCGCCAGCGTCCCTTCCTCCATGGTCGGCGAAAGAGCGGGCATCTTGAGCTCGATGGGCATGTGTAGAGTCGTCCTCGATCAGATTCCGTAGGGTCGGGTTGCCTCTTCGTCGAAGCCCCCCGGCGGGTCAAGGCCGCCGCTTGCGCAAGTGGTCACGATGCCCCACCTTCGCTTCGCCGCCCGTTGGCAAAGCGGGCGGCTCAGGGGTCAAATGCCATGCGCACCTATCTGGTGGTGATCGACGAGACAGCCGAATCGGAAAGCGCGCTGCGCTTCGCCGCGCGCCGCGCCGCGAAGACCGGCGGCGGCGTCCAGATTCTCGCGGTCGTCGCGCAGTCCGAATTCGTCCAGTGGGGCGGCGTCCAGGCCACGATGGAAGAGGAGGCCCGCGCCCATGCCGAGGCGCTGGTCGCCAGCGCGGCCGGCACGCTCGTCGAGGAGGCGGGCGTCCGCCCCTCGATCACGGTCAGGACGGGCGATCCGGTCAAGCTGGTGCGCGAGGCGCTGGCCGCGAACCCCGAAGTCGCCGCGCTCGTCCTCGGCATCGCGGCAAGCGGCGGCCCCGGCCCCCTCGTTGCGCATTTCACCGGTGCGGAGGCCGCCAACCTCCCCTGCCCGCTCATGTTGATCCCCGGATCGCTGACACGCGAGGCGCTAGACCGGTTGAGCTGACCCCGGCTCGTCGCTCAGCAGCGACAGCGCGGCCGCCGGATCGCCTTGGGCTTGGCGCGCATCACCGGCCGCGCGACGACATATTCCACGACGCGCGTCGTGGTCGTCACCACCGGCTGCGACTGGATCACCACCGTCGTCACCGTCGGCGCAGGATAATACCAGCCGCCGGTATAGACATAGCTGCCGCCATAGCCCGGCGCCGGATAAGCCGGCCCGCCATAGACGGGCTGCGGCGGATAGGCCGGCTGGACAAAGGCAGGCGGAGCGGGCTCGTCATAGCCCGCGCCCGGAACGGGACCGTCATAGCCCCCGTCGAAACGCCCCTGATAGCGTTCGGGCGGCGCGCCGTCATAGCTGCCGGTCCACGTTCCTTCCCATGTGCCGTTATAGATATGCCCGCCCAGCGTGACGCCGTCATAATCATAGGCGTAGCGCTGCGGCGCGGGGCGCAGCGCATCCCAGCCGATCCGCTCCACCCAGTCATAGACGCGCCCCTCGCGGTCGATCAGCACCGCATCGTCATAATAGCGCGACCAGACATAGCCGGCAGGCGGCGGCGCGAGGCCATAGTCGGCGAAGTTGCCGACGATGAAATTGGGCGCGGTCCAATAGGCCGGCACGATCCACCCGCGCGACGGCCGGCGATAGGCCTGCGGGCGATTGCCCCCGTCCCACTGCGCCCCGTCCCAGCGCTGCGCGCGCGGCGGCGGCGCGCGGTCGGCGCCGACCTGCGTCACGATCGGCCCCGGCCCGGTCGCGATCATCGGATGATAAGGCAGGCTCGGCGGCGCCTGCGTCACGGCCCCCGCCGCGCCGCCGCTCGCCAATGCCAGTCCGGCGATCAGCCAGATCCTCCGCATGCGCACTCCCCTGTCGTCGCGCCGCCCGCTGGTCAGGGCGGTTAAAGCCCCATTTAGCATCGCGGGGCAGGCACGCCCAACGTGGAAAGCGGCCTCAGGCCGTCCCGTTACGGGTCACCCGGGACGCGATGAGCGCGACCAGCGCCTCGCAGCCGGCGGCGTCCTCGGCGTCGAAGCGCGCCAGGCTGGGGCTGTCGAGATCGAGCACGCCGACCAGCTCGCCTTCATGCACAATCGGCACGACGAGCTCGCTCGCCGAGGCCGAATCGCAGGCGATATGCCCGGGGAAGGCGTGGACGTCGGGCACCAGTTGCGTCTCGCGCGTCGCGGCCGCGGTGCCGCATACGCCCTCGCCGATCCCGATGCGGATGCACGCCACCTTGCCCTGGAACGGCCCAAGCACCAGTTCACCGTCGACCAGCCGATAAAAGCCCGCCCAGTTGAGGTCGGGCAGATATTCCCAGATCAGCGCCGCCGCGTTCGCCATGTTGGCGACGGGATCGGGCTCGCTCTCGGTCAGCGCGTCGAGCGCGCCGGCAAGCTCGCGATAAAGTTCGGCCTTCGCGCCGTCGGCCTTGATGTCGAACTGATACATGCCCGTGGCTCCATTCAATCCAGCGAGACCTTGCCGCGCCCCTTCTTCACCGAGGCGCGGATCGCCTTGCCTTCCATCCGTTTCTGCTTCGCCGATCGGCTCGGCTTGGTCTTGACCCTGCGGACCGGGGCAATGCGGGCCTTGCCCACCATCTCGGCCAGCCGCTCGCGCGCCTCGACCCGGTTCATGTCCTGCGTGCGGTGCGTGCGCGCGGTGACGACGATCTCGCCGTCCTGCGTCCACTTGCTCCCCGCGATCACCTTCAGCCGCGCATAGACGGGCGGCGGCAGGCGCAGCGCGAAGACGTCGAGGCGCAACTGCACCGCCGTCGCCACCTTGTTCACATTCTGCCCGCCCGGCCCCGAGGACGCGATGAAGCGTTCCTCGATCGCCTCTTCGGGCAGCGGCGGCCAGTCAGCCATCGGACTCGGCGGGGGCGGGCTCGACGCTAGTATCCACCGGCCCGTTCGCGCCTTCGACTGCATAGGCAAAGCCCGCTTTCGCAAAGCTCTCGGGCAGCGCCGCAGCGGCCTCGACCGGTTTCTTGCCTTCGCGCTCCATCCGGATGCGGCTGGCGTGGAGCAGCATCGGCTCGCCGCCCGTCCCGTATACCGGATCGCCAACGATCGGCATGCCCAGCCCCGATGCCGCATGGACGCGCAACTGGTGCGTGCGCCCCGTCTCGGGCCTGAACAGGATCAGCGATCGCCCGCCATGTTCGGCGATCCTGGTCCAGTGCGTCACTGCCGGCTGGCCCTTCTTGGCGAGGATGATCCGCCAGCCCTTCTCGCGCGTGCTGACCTTGGACAGCGACAGCGCGATCGTGCCTTCCGCCTCCGCCGGCACGCCTTCGACGACGGCCAGATATTCCTTCGTCACCAGCCCCGCCTCGAACGCCTGCGCAAAGCGCTTGTGCGCCTTGGGATTGCGCGCAAGCAGCAGGCAGCCGCTGGTGTCGCGATCGAGCCGGTGGACCGGCGTCGGCCAGCGCTGGAATCCGAAGGCCAGCGAGGCGAGGTGATTTTCGACGCTCAGCGATCCGTCGCGCGGCGGATCGACGGGCAGGCCCGAAGGCTTGTCCACCACGATCGCCTCGCCGTCGATGAAGATGACCCTGTCATTCAGCATGGCGCGCATATGGCGAATCCGGGGGACGATAAAAAGCCCTCACACTTCCGCAAACGCAAAGTGCTCCGGCTTTCGCCGGAGCACGGAACGAGATCGCCGTCATTGCGAGGCGGCGAAGCCGCCGAAGCAATCCAGCCGATACCGAACATCACACTGGATTGCTTCGCGTTGCTCGCAATGACGATCAGGCGAACAGCTTGGCCGCCGTGTTGGCGACGCGGGCGCCCAGATAGCGCGCGCCGTCCAGTTCCGATGCGCTCGGCTGGCGGCTGCCGTCGCCGTCGGCGATCGTGGTGGCGCCATAAGGCGCGCCGCCCTTCACGACATCGACGCCCATCTGGCCCTGGAAGCCATAGTCGAGGCCGACGATCGTCATGCCGAAGTGCAGCAGGTTGGTGATCAGCGAGAAGAGCGTGGTCTCCTGCCCGCCATGCTGGCTGGCGGTCGAGGTGAAGACCGCGCCGACCTTGCCGTTCAATGCGCCGCGGAACCACAGGCCGCCGGCCTGGTCGAGGAACGACGCCATCTGGCTCGAAAGGCGGCCGAAGCGCGTCGGCGAACCGACGATAATCGCGTCATATTCGGCGAGCTTCTCGACGCTTTCGATCGCGGGGTGCGCGGTGTCGGTCTTGAAGCCTGCGGCGGCGACCACCGCCTCGGGGGCGGTTTCGGGAACGCGGCGGATATCGACCTCGGCGCCGGCGCTCTTCGCGCCCTCGGCGATCGCGTCGGCCATCTGCTCGATATGGCCGTAGGACGAGTAATAGAGAACCAGAACCTTAGCCATTGTCAGTCTCCTTGGATGAACGGCTTGAGAAGAAGGGTGGCCCCGCGCGCCGGGAGGGGGGGACATCGCGCGCAGGGCCGGGGGAACTATTTATTCGGCGTCGACGAGCACCAGCTCGGCATCTTCATCGGCCTTGATCGTGACGGTACGACCGCCGCCAAGCGCCGCGCCGTCGCGGGCCTTGAACGCCTTGCCGTCGACCAGGATCTTGCCGGTCGCCGGAACGAGATAGGCATGGCGGCCCTCGCCGACTTCATAGTCGAGGGTCTCGCCCGCCTTCAGCGTCGCGCCCAGCACGCGGGCATCGGCGCGGATCGGGAGAGCGCCGCTCTGCTCGATGTCTTCCGAAAAGCCGCTCGCCAGCGTCACGAACTTGCCCGAACGGTCGCCCTTGGGGAAAGGCTTCGCGCCCCAGCTCGGCGAACCGCCACGACGCTTCGGCTCGATCCAGATCTGGAAGATTCGGGTAGTTTCCGGCTCCAGATTATATTCCGAGTGGCGAACGCCGGTGCCGGCGCTCATCACCTGAACATCGCCGGCCTCGGTGCGGCCCTTGTTGCCCATGCTGTCCTGGTGCGTGATCGCGCCGTCGCGGACATAGGTGATAATCTCCATGTCGGCGTGGGGGTGCGCCGGGAAACCGCTGTTCGGCGCGATCTCGTCGTCGTTCCAGACGCGGATCTTACCCCAGCCCATGCGGGCCGGATCATAATAGTTGGCGAACGAGAAATGGTGGCGGGCGTTGAGCCAGCCATGGTCGGCGTGGCCGAGGCTTTCGAAGCTGCGTTTCTCAACCATGTTCAATCTCCTGTGCGCGGCCGCTGCGGCCACCGCTTGCTTGAGACCTAGATAGCGCGCATGATCGAAACAGAAATAGAAACGTTGGAAACGGATCGTTTCACTTTATGCGACTTCCCGATCTCGAAGCCTGGGCGATTTTCGCCACCGTCGTCGAACAACGCAGCTTCACCGCCGCCGCCGATGCGCTCAGCCTATCCAAGGCAACTGTGTCCAAGGCGATAACCCGGCTGGAAACCCAGCTCGGCACACAGCTTTTTCACCGCACCTCGCGGACGCTGACGCTCACCGCCGCCGGCCGCGCCCTCGCCCCGCGCGCCGGCGGGATGCTGGCCGAGGCGCGCAATGCCGAGGAAGCGGCGCACGACGAGGCGGCGGCGCCCAGCGGCCTCGTCACCGTCGCCGCGCCGATGACTTTCGGCCTCCAGCGCGTCAGCCCCGCCATCGCCGAATTCCTGAAACTCCATCCCAACATCACGATCGACCTGCGCCTCAGCGACGCCAAGATCGATCTGGTCGCCGAGGGGATCGACGTCGCGCTGCGTATCGCGTCGCTGCCCGACAGCTCGCTGCGCGCACGCCGTGTCGGATCGGTGAAGGCCTATATCGCGGCCGCGCCCGCCTATCTCGATCGCAAGGGCCGCCCGCATCACCCTGCCGAACTGGGCGAGCATGATTGCCTTGGCTATTCGCTGCTCCCCACCCCCAATCTCTGGCGCTTCATTGGCCCCGGCGGCGCCGAAGCCGCCGTCCGCCCGCGCGGCCCGTTGATCGCGAACAGTGGAGAGGCGCTGCTTCCCTCGCTGCGCGCCGGACTGGGCATCGCGATCCTGCCCGACTTCATTATCGGCGAGGATATCGAGAAGGGCATTTTGGAGCCGATCCTGACCGACTGGTCGCCGCCGCCGGTCGCGCTTCACCTCGTCACGCCCCCCGGCGCGTTGCGCCCCGCGCGGGTCGAAGCGCTGATCGCCTATCTCCTCACGGCGTTTACCGACTGTCCGCGCTGACCCGCTGACTTAACACGATATTAACGTTTGTCGTTCACACGTCGAATGGTTAATGAATGTCCGGGGGCATCCGAGGGCGATCCGCCATGATGCCGTAGAGGGGGACTGCAAATGCGCGTGTTGCTGATCGAGGATGAGCCGACGACCGCCAAGGCGATCGAGCTGATGCTGTCCTCCGAGGGGTTCAACGTCTATACGACGGATCTGGGCGAGGAAGGCCTCGATCTGGGCAAGCTCTATGATTACGACATCATTCTGCTCGACCTGAACCTGCCCGACATGCACGGCTATGACGTGCTGAAGCGGCTTCGCACCGCGAAGGTTCAGACTCCGGTGCTGATCCTGTCGGGCATCAACGAGATGGACTCCAAGGTCCGCTCCTTCGGCTTCGGCGCCGACGATTACGTCACCAAGCCTTTCCACCGCGACGAGCTGGTCGCCCGCATCCACGCGGTCGTCCGCCGCTCGAAGGGCCATTCGCAGTCGGTCATCCGCACCGGCAAGCTGGCGGTGAACCTCGACGCCAAGACCGTCGAGGTCGACAGCGCCCGCGTGCACCTGACCGGCAAGGAATATGCGATGCTGGAGCTGCTTTCGCTCCGCAAGGGCACCACGCTCACCAAGGAAATGTTCCTCAACCACCTCTATGGCGGGATGGACGAGCCCGAGCTGAAGATCATCGACGTTTTCATCTGCAAACTCCGCAAGAAGCTGAGCCTCGCCTGCAGCGGCGACAATTATATCGAGACCGTCTGGGGCCGCGGCTATGTGCTGCGCGATCCGGACGAGGAGTTCGCGGCTGAGCCGATCGCGGCGGTCGCCTGATCCCCTGTCCAAAGCGTCCAAAGCAGGAGGCCGGCGAGAGATCGCCGGCCTTTTTGCATCCGCGCCGGCGCTTAACGCTTTGCTCAACCCTCCCCGCTAGGCTCCGCGCTTCAGACAAGCGCCATGCAGTTCCTGACCGCCTCTCCTCTCCACACCGCGCGGCTGATCGCCGAGGGTGCCGTCGCGCGGATCGCAGACAAGCTTCTGTCGCCGGCGTCGCTGCTGTCGGTTCAGGCGCTTGGCTGCGCGCTGCTGATCGCGCTGATCTTCACGCTCTCGCGCAGGCGGCGCGCGCGGCCGCTGCGCCCGCGCGTCATTCTCCGGGCGCTTTTTCCGCGCCGCCTGGTCACCAGCCGGTCGGCACAGGCAGATATCAAGCTGTTCCTGTTCAACGCCTTTGCCGCGACGAGCCTGTTCGGATGGGCGATCGTCTCGACCGCCGGCGTCTACAGCGCTGCCGGCGCGATACTGACGACGGCGTTTGGACAGATGCCCGCCGCCCCGATCCCGCACTGGTTGGGCATGGCGATCACGACCGTCCTGCTCTTCCTGGCCTATGAATTCGCCTATTGGCTCGATCATTTCCTGTCGCACAAGGTGCCGCTGCTCTGGCATTTCCATAAGGTGCATCACAGCGCGGAGTCGCTTTCGCCGCTCACCAACTACCGCATCCATCCGGTCAACAGCCTCATCTTCATCAATATCGTCGCACTGGTGACGGGGAGCACCGGGGCCGCGCTCGCTTTCCTTCTGGGCGGCGATCCCGGCCTGCTGACCATCGGCGGCGCAAACCTGCTGCTGGTCCTGTGCGGCTGGATGCTCACGCATCTGCTGCATACGCATTTGTGGATCGCGTTTCGCGGGATCGCGGGCCGGCTGCTTCAGAGCCCGGCGCACCATCAGCTTCACCATTCCTCGGCCCCCGCACATCGCGACTGCAATTTCGGCGCGAGCCTCGCGCTCTTCGACTGGCTGTTCGGCACGCTCGTCCTCCCGCCGCACAAGCGCCCCGCGCTCGCCTTTGGCGTCACGGGCGAGCCAGGCCGGCACGATCTGTCCGGCATCTTCCTCACGCCTTTCGCCGACGCCGCGCGCATGATCGCGCGCGCTTTGCCGCCCCCCGCCGCCGGACGCAAAAGCCGCCTCCAGCGCTGAAGCTGCCGCCCACGCCCCTTGTGCGCCGCAAAAAAACGTCGCAGTCTGGGGCCATTGGATGGTGCTGGTCGTTCGGGAGCGTGAATGGCGGGACGTAGGGCGTTCGACGAAATCTGGGGCTCGGGCAAAAGCGCGGCGCCCCGACCGCAATTCGCTTCGCTCGCGCGGTGGATGGAGGAAACCTCGACGACCGAGCTTCTCCGCCGCCAGCAATCCGCCGAGCAGACCTTCCGCCAGCTCGGCATCACCTTCGCCGTCTATGGCGATGCCGACGCCGCCGAGCGCATCATTCCCTTCGACATCGTCCCGCGCGTCTTCACCGCGTCCGAATGGGCGCGCCTTTCCGCCGGCCTCGTCCAGCGCGTCGAGGCGATCAACGCCTTCCTCGCCGACATCTACGGCCCGCGAAAGATCCTCGCCGACGGCGTCCTGCCGCCCGACCTGATCCTCGGCAATCCGCAGTTCCGGCCCGAGATCGCGGGCGCGCGCCCGCCGCACGGCATCTACGCGCATATCTGCGGCATCGATATGGTCCGCACCGGCCCCTACGACTTCTTCGTGCTCGAGGATAATGCGCGCACCCCCTCGGGCGTGTCCTACATGCTCGAGAATCGCGAGGCGATGATCCGCCTCTGTCCCGAGCTTTTCCGCCAATATCGCGTCGCCGCCGTCGACAGCTATCCCGATCTTCTGCTGGAGACGATGCGCTCGGTCGCGCCGCCGCACACCGGCGCCGATCCGGTCTGCGTCGTGCTCACCCCCGGCCATTTCAACTCGGCCTATTACGAGCACAGCTTCCTCGCCGACACGATGGGCGTCGAGCTTGTCGAGGCCGCCGACCTTGAGGTTGACGAGGACATGGTCTGGATGCGGACCATCTCGGGCCGGGTGAAGGTCGACGTCATCTATCGCCGCGTCGACGATGACTTCCTCGATCCGCTCGTCTTCCGCCCGGATTCGATGCTCGGCGTGCCGGGGCTGATCGCCGCCTATGCGGCGGGCAACGTCACGATCATCAACGCACCCGGCACCGGCATCGCCGATGACAAGGCGATCTACAGCTATATGCCCGAAATCGTGCGCTATTATTCGGGCGGGGACGCTGCGCTCCCCAATGTCGAGACATGGCGCTGCCGCGAGCCCGACGCGCTCAGATATGTGCTCGAACATCTGCCCGAGCTGGTGGTGAAGCTGGTCGACGGATCGGGCGGCTACGGCATGCTCGTCGGCCCCACCGCATCGAAGCAGGAGATCGAGGATTTCCGCGCCGCGCTGGTCGCCGAGCCGCAACGCTACATCGCCCAGCCCACTCTCGCCCTCTCGACCGTACCGACGCTGACGCAGGACGGCATCGCGCCGCGCCACGTCGATTTCCGACCCTTCGTCCTTACCGGATCGAAGGGCGTGAAGATCGTCCCCGGCGGTCTCACCCGCGTCGCGCTGCGCGAAGGGTCGCTGGTCGTCAATTCCAGCCAGGGCGGCGGCACCAAGGACAGCTTCGTGCTGCTCGACGAAGGCGAATGTCCGCCCACCTTGCCGCCCGACGCGCAGATGCAGGTGCAGCAATAATGCTCTCGCGCACCGCATCCTGCCTTTACTGGCTTGGCCGCTATGTCGAGCGCGCCGATTTCACCGCCCGCCTCGTCGAGGCGACCGTCCGGCTCGACGCCCTGTCCGCGCGCCCGGCCGGCGATGCCGCATGGCAAAGCGCGCTGATCGTCACGGGCGCCGACGAAGCCTTCGCCGCGACCGGCGAGACGCTGACCGCGCACAGCGTCGCCCGCTTCCTGACGCTGTCCGACACGCATCCGGGATCGATCGTCAGTTGCCTGTCGATGGCGCGCAACAATGCCCGCGCCGTCCGCACCGCGCTCACGCGCGAGGCGTGGACGGCGATCAACCGCGCCTGGCTGGTGTTCAGCAACCGGTCGAGCCCCGGCGGCGCGCAGGCGACGCTCAACCTCGTCGAGCAGACCAAGGCGGAGACGCGCGGCTTCGAAGGCGCGATCCACCGCATGATGCGCAATCAGGCGAGCTGGTTCGTCCAGCTCGGCTCGGCGATCGAGCGCGCCGACAACACTGCGCGTCTGCTCGACGTCAAATATCACTTGTTGCTGCCGGCGGGCGAGACGGTCGGCGGCACCGTCGACCGCGATCAATGGACGACGATCCTCCAGACCGTCTCGGCCGTCACCGCCTATCGCTGGCTCTACCGCGAGGGCCTGCGCCCGGCCGACGTCGTCGAGCTGCTCGTCGTCCGGCGCGAATTGCCGCGCTCGCTCGCCGCCGCCTGCGAGGAAGTCGTCAATCTGCTCAACGCCCTCGCCAAGCGCATGGGGCTGCAGGGGGAGGCCGACCGCATGGCGCGCGCGCGCCTCTCGCATTTCGCGCGGCTCACGGTCGACCATATCTTCGCGCAAGGCTTCCACGAATATCTCGGCGCGTTCATCGACGAGAATGCCGAGCTCGATGGTGCGATCGCCCGCCAGTTCCGGTTCTTCTGATGCGCATCGCGGTCGATCATCGCACGAGCTATTTCTTCACCGAGCCGCAGGCGCGCGTCGTCCAGTTGCTGCGCATGACGCCGCAGGATCATGAAGCGCAATCGGTGATCGACTGGCGGATCGACGTCGATTGCGACACGCGTCTGCGCGAGCATCTTGACGGCTACGGCAATGTCGTGACGATGCTCTATATCGACGGGCCGATCGATCGGCTCGACATCACCGTGCATGGCGAAGTGCTGACCGAGGATCGCAACGGCATCCTTGCCGACACATATGAACCACTGCCGCCCTCGCTTTATCTCCGTCTCACCCCGCTCACCACCTATAACGACCAGATCTGCGACTTCGCCCGCACTCATGCGCGCGGCGGCGACCGGATCGAGAAGCTCCACGCGCTCAACAGGGCGATCCGCGTCCACGCCGCCTTCGTAGATTGCCGCGTCGATCCCGACCGCACCGCCGCCGATGTTTTCCGTCAGCGCCGGGGCGTGGCGCGGGATTTCGCGCATCTCTTCGTCGCCGCCGCGCGCGGCATCGGGGTTCCGGCGCGCTATGTCTCGGGCCATTGCCTCAGCCTCGGCGCGCCCGCCCGCATGACCGCCCATGCCTGGGTCGAGGCCTATCTGGACGATCTCGGCTGGGTCGGGTTCGATCCGGCGGTCGGCCATAGCCCCGACGAGACCTATGTCCGCGTCGCCTGCGGGATCGACGCGACGCACGCCATGCCGATCAGCGGGTCGCGCATCGGCGGCGGCGCGGAGCTGCTCGACGTCGACGTGCGCGTCGAACCGGCTTAGTTCCCCGTTCGTGCTGGGCGCAGTCGAGACGCGTCTCCCGGCTTCGCTCGCGGCGAACGCTTCGCTATAGACGGCCCGTGATCGGGCAGCCGTCCATAATCGGGGAAAGCCAATGACCTATTGCGTCGGACTGCGCCCTGCCTCCGGGCTGGTGATGATCGCCGATACGCGCACCAATGCGGGCGTCGACAATATCTCCACCTATCGCAAGCTGCATGTCGTGGCGGAAGGCGAGGATCGGCTGATCGTGCTGGCCGCGGCGGGCAGCCTCTCGGTCACGCAGGCCATGCTGGCCTTGCTCGACGAAGGGCTGGCGCCCGAACATCCCGACGAGTGCCCGCGCACACTTGCCACCGTGCCGACCCTCTTCCGCGCCGCCCAGCTTGTCGGCGAAGCCGTCTCGCTCGCGCGCAAGCCCATCGACCTGACGCTCGAGGGCACCGGGATCAACGCCGATGTCACGCTGCTCCTCGGCGGCCGTATCGGCAATGCGCCGCTCGGCCTTTACCTCGTCTATGGCGAGGGGAATTTCATCGAGTACAGCGCCGACAGCCCCTTCCTCCAGATCGGCGAGCGCAAATATGGCAAGCCGATGCTCGATCGCGCGCTCGACTGGAATACGCCGCTGGACGAGGCGGTGAAGATCGGCCTCATCTCCTTCGACGCCGCGATGCGCTCAAACCTGTCGGTCGGCCGTCCGCTCGATCTCGTCGCCATCCCCGCCGATCGCGCCCGCCCCGTGGTGAAGCGCCGGATCGAGGAGGACGACGATTATTACAACCTGCTTTCGCACCGCTGGGGCGAACTGCTCAACGAAGCCCGCGACGCGATCCCCGACCCGCCTTTCATGAGGGGCTGAGGCGGGCGCACCGCGCGCGGGTCAGACCCATGCCACCTTGACCTTCACACGCCGCCGCATCGCAGCGCCAGCTAACCCAAACCCACCGATCATCATCGCCCAGGTCGCGGGCTCGGGCACGGCGGCATAGCCATCCTCCATCGAAATCACGATATTGCTGTAATAACCCGAAACTGGAACCCACGCGTCGGGGATCGCGGGGTTCGGCGTCGCAAGCTGCCAAATACCGAGCACCCAATAGCCGTAATCCCAATTCCACACTGCGAGATTGGGTTCGAAATGATAGGTTTGTGCTGCCTGCACCGTTTCGCCGGGCTGCGGCTGCCAGAAGAAATATCCAATGCTCATGCGTCCATCGATAATGGCAGTATAATCGAACGAGAGCAGTCGGACATTCTTGCCTGGTCTATAATTGGGCGTCCCCATTTCCACGACGCCGCCCAACAACGTCGGCGTATTATCGTAAAGGGTCAGAATAGTTGCTGCCGCACCAGCCGGTGAGGAAGTCGCAACTACGCCGGCGGCAAACACAGTAAATGCGAATCGCACCTTGCCTCTCCCCTGTTCCGAAGAGAATGATGTCATGACGTCATTACTGTCCGGAGACTCCAGCGCCCTATCTCCATTTCGGACAAGTCTCTGGCGGCGCTGATCGATTTCGGCTCGGGCCGTTCAGCCGACGCTGCTTGCGGCGAGCGCGACCCCGTCCTTTTCCTGCGCCTCGGGCGGCGTGAAGCGTTCCCATCCGCCGGCGTTCAGTCGCTCGATCGGCTGGAAGCGCGTCTTGTAGGCCATGCGCGGCGAGCCATCGACCCAATAGCCGAGATAGACATAGGGCAACCCCGCACGCCGCGCGCGGAAGATGTGATCCATGATGATCAGGTTGCCCATGCCGGGGCGCACATCGGCGTCAGGCTCGAAGAAGCTGTAGATCATCGACAGCCCGTCGCCCTGATGATCGGTGAGGCAGGCGCCGACCAGCCGGCCCTGCCGCCCGTTTTCCGCCGGCTCGCGATATTCCATCACATAGCTGCTGACCGGCGTCTGCTCGACCATGTCGGCATAATCCATCTCGTCCATGCCGGCCATGCCGCCACCCGGGTGCCGCGCATCGAGATAGCGGCGGAGCAGCGCGAACTGCTCTTCGGTCGACCAGGGCCGGCAGGCCGCGACCTCGAGATCGGCGTGGCGGCGGAGCAGCTTGCGCTGCGTCGCATTGGCGCGGAACTGGTTGGCCACCACGCGCACCGAGACGCAGGCCTGGCAATCGACGCAGCTCGGGCGATAGGCGACGCTCTGGCTGCGGCGGAATCCGATGCGCCCCAGCGCGTCGTTGAGCTCCGAGGCATGCGGCCCGCTCAGCTCCGTGAAAACCTTGCGCTCGTTGCGCCCCGGCAGATAGGGGCACGGCGCAGGGCTCGTCACGAAGAAGCGTGGAAATCGAAACGGCGCGGTCACCTGACGTCAAAGCCCCGAATGTCGCTCAACAGGAAGATGACTCCCTATGCGCGCGGCTTTCAAGGACGAAAAGCGGGTTTACCATCAAAGGAGGTTAAGAGGCGCGGTTACCCGCCCTCCGCCGCCCCTAGGCCAGCTCGACAAGGCTCACTTCATAGCCCGAATCGCGTAGCGCATCGATCAGTCGATTGAGATGCTCGCGGTCGCGCGTCTCGCATTCGATGTCGGTGATCAGGCCCTTTGCCGGCAGCGTGGTGAAGACGCGCTGGTGATAGACCTCGATGATGTTCACCTGCTGCTCGTGGAAGATGCGCGCAACATGATAGAGCGCGCCCGGCCGGTCCTGCAGGCGGACGCGCAGGCGCGCCAGCCGGCCCGATCGGGCGAGATCGCGCAGCAGCACGTTGGCGAGCAGCCGCGTATCGATATTGCCGCCGCACAGCACGATGCCGACCTTGCGCCCGACGAACCGCTCGGGATGCGCGAGCAGCGCGGCAAGCCCCGCCGCGCCCGCGCCTTCGACCACGGTCTTCTCGATCTGCAGCAGCAGCGCGACCGCCTTTTCCAGATGCCGCTCGCCGACCAGCACGATGTCGTCGGCCAAACGCCCAACGAACTGCGAGGTGATCGCCCCCGGCTGCTTCACCGCTATGCCTTCGGCCAGCGTGTCGCCCTCGCAGGGCAGCTCGATCTGCTTCAGCCGCGCATACATGGACGGGTAAAGCTCGGCCTGGACGCCGACCAGCCCGATATCGGGCTTCAGTCCGCGCGCCGCCGTGCCCATGCCCGAAAACAGGCCGCCGCCGCCGATCGGGATGATCAGCATGTCGAGATCGGGCGCGTCCTCGAGCATTTCGAGCGCGACCGTCCCCTGCCCCGCGATAATGTGCGGATGATCGAAGGGCGGCACATAGGTCAGCCCGCGCTCGACCTCCAGCTCGCGCGCATAGGCGTTGGCGGCGTCGAACGTCTCGCCGTGGAGGATCACGGTCGCGCCGTGGCTTTCGGTCTGCGTCACCTTCACCGTCGGCGTCGGGCGCGGCATCACGATCGTCACGGGGATGCCCAGCCGGTTGCCATGATAGGCAAGCCCCTGAGCATGATTGCCGGCCGATGCCGCGATCACGCCCTTGGCGCGCTGTTCGGCGGGCATCTGCAGCAGGGTGTTGAGCGCGCCGCGCTCCTTATAGGCGGCAGTGAACTGGTGATTCTCGAACTTCACCCACACTTCGGCGCCGGTCAGGTTCGAGAGCGTCTGGCTCCTGAACGTCGGCGTGCGCACCACCGCGCCCTCAATGCGCGCGGCGGCCGCGCGGACATCGTCGAGCGTGACGGGAAGGGGCGAGTCTGTTTTTACCGCGGTAGCCATGCCGCGCGCCTAGCGCATCTGGCGCTCGGGGGAAACACAGGTTAACCCGCTCGCCATGGCTCGCATCGCATTCATCGGCCTCGGCGTCATGGGCGCCCCCATGGCCCGCCACCTGGCCGCCGCCGGCAACGACCTCATCGTCTATAATCGCACGCGCGCCAAGGCGGATGCCTGGGTCGCGGCGCATGGCGGCCGGGCTGCCGCCACGCCGGCCGAGGCGGCGGAGGGTGCGGACGCGGTGATATCCTGCGTCGGCAATGACGATGACCTTGCCCAGGTCACGCTTGGCCGCGACGGCGCGTTCGGCGCGATGAGGAAAGGCGCGGTCTTCGTCGACCATACCACCGTTTCGGCGCGAATCGCCCGCCAGCTCGCCGTCGAGGCCAAGTCGCGCGATCTGCTTTGCGTCGACGCTCCGGTCTCGGGTGGGCAGGCCGGCGCGGAAAATGGCAAGCTCTCGATCATGTGCGGCGGGACAGAGGCGGCGATGGCAGCCGCGACGCCGCTGATCGGCGCCTATGCGCTCCGCATCGTCCATGTCGGCCCGGCGGGCGCGGGCCAGACCACCAAGATGGTCAACCAGATCGCGATCGCGGGCGTTGTTCAGGGCCTGTCGGAGGCGCTTCGCTTCGCGCAGGCCGCCGAGCTCGATCTCGACAAGGTGTTCGAGGCAGTTTCGGGCGGCGCGGCGTCGAGCTGGCAGATGCTCAACCGCTGGAAGACGATGGCCGACGACAGTTTCGACTTCGGCTTCGCGGTCGACTGGATGCGCAAGGACCTCGGCCTCGCCTTCGAGGAGGCACGCGCCAACGGCGCGACACTCCCCGTCGCCGCACTGGTCGATCAATTCTATGCCGACATTCAGGCGATGGGCGGCAACCGACAGGATACCAGCGCGCTGGTGCGGAGGCTGCCGCGTTGAAATCCTGGCTGCTGGCCGCATGCGCGCTGCTCGCCTCCCCCGCGCTCGCCGACGGGCTGATCGACAATGTCGATGGCGTGACGCTTGACGAGGTCGGCCATATCGTCCGGTTCAGCGGCCTGCTCGTGACCTCAGACGGCAAGGTCGCCAGGCTGCTCGATCGCGGCGAGAAGCGCCCCGAGAAGCTCGATTTCAAGCTCGATGCCGGCGGCAGGACGATGATCCCTGGGCTGATCGACGCGCACGGCCATGTCATGTCGCTCGGCTATCAGGCGTTGACGCTCGATCTGTCCGACACCAGTTCGCTCGACGAGGCCAAGGCGAAGATCGCTGCCTATGCCGCCGCCAACCCCGGCCGCTCGTGGATATTGGGCAGCGGCTGGAACCAGGAAAAGTGGAAGCTCGGCCGCTTCCCCACCGCCGCCGATCTCGACGCGGTCGTCGCCGACAAGCCGGTGTGGCTCGCGCGCGTCGACGGCCATGCCGGCTGGGCCAACAGCCTCGCCCTCAAGGCGGCCGGCGTCACCGCCAGGACGGCGACGCCCGCAGGCGGTCGGATCGAGAAGGTCGGCACGCTTCCCTCCGGCATATTCGTCGACAATGCGATGACCCTGATCGAGAAGGTCCTGCCCGCGCCCAATGCGCGCGACCGCGATCTCGCCTTCGCCAAGGCGCAGGCGATCCTGCTGTCCTTCGGCATCACCACCACCGAGGATATGGGCACCAGCCTGGAAGACTGGATGACCTTCCGCCGCGCGGGCGACGAGGGCAAGCTGAACATGCGGATCATCGCCTACGCCGCCGGCGTCGACGCGATGCAGATGATCGGCGGCCCCGGCCCGACGCCGTGGCTCTACGCCGATCATCTGCGCATGGCGGGCGTGAAGCTGCTCGCGGACGGTGCGCTCGGCTCGCGCGGGGCATGGCTCAAGAAACCCTATGCCGATGCGCCGACGCAGACCGGCCTCGGCTTCATGGACGATGCAAAGCTGCGCAATCTGATGAGCCGCGCGGCGATGGACAATTTCCAGGTCGCGGTCCACGCGATCGGCGACGCCGCCAACGCCCAGCTGCTCGGCGCGATCGAGGAATTGTCCGAAACCTACAAGGGCGACCGGCGCTGGCGCATCGAACATGCCCAGATCGTCGATCCGGTCGATATTGCGCGCTTCGGCAAGAACGGCATCGTCGCCTCGATGCAGCCTGTCCACGAAACGTCGGACCGGCTGATGGCCGAAGCGCGGCTGGGGCCCGATCGGCTCGCCGGCGCCTATGCATGGGCATCGATCCGCGCGACGGGCGCGCACCTCGCCTTCGGGTCGGACTTTCCGGTCGAATCGCCCGATCCCTTCCCCGGCATGGCTGCCGCGATCACGCGCGAGGGCGAGGACGGCGAACCGATCGGCGGCTGGCAGCCGCAGGAACGGGTGAGCCGCGAAGTCGCTTTCGCGGGTTATACGACCGAGGCGGCCTATGCGGGCTTCGCCGAGGATCGGCTGGGCAGGCTCGCGCCCGGCATGCGCGCCGATTTCCTGCTGCTCGATGCCGAGCCGCTCGAACTGCCGCCGGGCGAACTGCGCAGGCTTAGGGTCCGCGAGACCTGGGTTGGAGGTAAGCGTGTCTATGTTCGGAAATAAGGCCGCATTCGTCGCCATCGCGCTGTTCGCGCTGCTGTCGGGCTGCGAAAAGCCCAGCGTGCGCGGATCGGGCAATGTCTCGGCCGAGGATATGGGCAACACCGTCATCGTCCTCGACGACGGCAGCGGCAATCTGACCAACAGCAGCGAGCCGCCTCCGGGCGCCTGGACGATGAAGATCGATTCGGTCGCGCCCGTCGCGATATACGGCCCCTCCGACGCGCAGATCGATTTCGCGGTACGCTGCGATCCCAAGGCGCAGACCATCATCGTCCAGCGCCCCGGCCCGGGCTCGACCGTCACGATCGACGCGGGCGGCGGGCAGAGCCAGACCTTCCCCGGCCAGAATGTCGACGGCAAGGTCGATGCGCGCATCGCGCTCGCCGATCCCTTCCTCAACATACTGACCGGGCCGGCCGGGCGGATCAGCGTCTCGGCAGGCGGCGACGCGGTCGAGGTGCCCACGGGCCGCGCGATCCGCCGCGTGATCGAGGTCTGCCGCAATCCCGCCGCTGCGCCTGCCAATGGCGCGACCATCGCCGGCACCGTTCCATGCGCCGACTGCGACGGCATCGACGTGACGCTGACCTTCGCGGGTGAACCCGGCGCAGGCCGCTACCGGCTGGTGCAGGATTTCCGCGGCAAGGGCACCGTCACACTGGACGGGCTGGCCAGCGTCACCGATGCGGCCGGCAAGGTGCTGCGCCTCCAGCCCGATACGCAGGGCCCGCCCGTCATGTATATCGAGCGTATCGGCGCCGACAGCTGGGTATTCCGCACGACCGACAACAAGCCCAACGACGCGCTCAAGGCCTATCCGCTGACGCGCCAGCCCTGATCTGCGACCTGATCGAAGGGCGACGCCGGTTCGCGCCGCCCTTCGCCTCAGCTCTCAATCCGCATCGGCATATTTGACCGAGCAACCATAGGGCCGCGATTCCGCGACCGCGACGGGCTTGCCCGCCTTCATGTCGGCCAGCGCGGCGAGGACATAATTGTTCGCCGTCGCGATATCCGCCTTGTCGGCCGTCGGCTTGTCGTCGATCCCGCCTTGATAGACGAGCTTGCCGTCAGGGGCGATCACATACATGTGCGGCGTCGTCTTGGCGGCATAGGTCTTGCCAACCACGCCTTTGACGTCGAGCAGATAGTCAGTCGGCTGCGCCTTCTGCGCGACGACGAAGGCCTTGGCCTGCGGGCCGGTCATATAGCCCTGCTTGCCCGGCGCGCCTGAGTTGATCGTCAGCCACACCACCCCGTCGCGCTGCGCGGCGGCCTGCGTCTTCTGCATGTTGCCGCTCTCATAATGCTTCTTCACGAAGGGGCAGCCGGGGTTGTTCCACTCGAGAACCACCGTTTTGCCCTTATATTGCGAAAGCTGGACGACCTGCCCGTTCATGTCGGTCAGCTTGAAATCGCGCGCCGGCGCACCCGTCGCCTGCTGCGCCAGCACCGGTGCCGCCATCAGCAGCGCCAGCGCCAAACCTGCCTCGATCCGCATTGCCATCGTCTCCTCCTGCGATGTCACGCCCCTCCGCAAGCAAGCATAACGCGCGAGAGGATCAGGAAGCCAGCCCCGCCAGCAATCCCGGCGTCAGCACCTGTGGCAACACCTGTGGCGCGGCCGCGCCGGGCGCGTAATAGAGGTAGAGCGGCACGCCCGAGCGGCCATGCTCCTCGATGAAGCGGCCGAGCTTGGGGTCGCCGTCGGTCCAGTCGCCGACGAGCACCGCCACTTTCTTCGCCGCAAAGGCCTGCCGGGCGGTCGCGCTGTCGATCGCGACCTTCTCGTTGACCTTGCACGACAGGCACCAGTCGGCAGTGAAATAGGCGAAGACCGGCCGCCCTTCGGCGCGCAGCGCGGCAAGCCGTTCCTCGCTGAAGGCCTCATGGCCGTCGGCCGATGCGGCCTGCGCTGCGGCAGGCGCGTCGCGCGGCAGCGTCACCGCGATCGCCAACCCCGCCGCCAGTGCGGGCAGCAGCACCGGCCACAGCGGCTTGCCGCCGATCTGCCGCCGCCCCGCCCACCACAGGCCGAGCGCGAGGATCAGCGCCGCGACAAGGCCCAGCGTCATCGCATTGACCCCCGCCTGCCGCCCGAGAATCCAGGCAAGCCCGATCGAGGTCAGGAACATCGGCACCGACAGCACGCGCCGGAACAGGTCCATCCAGGCCCCCGGCTTGGGCAGCAGCCGCCTCAGCGCGGGCACGAAGCCGAGCAGCAGGAACGGCAGCGCCAGCCCTAGCCCGAGCCCCGCGAAAATCGCGATCGCGGCCGCCGCGGGCAGCACCAGCGCCGCGCCCAGTGCCACGCCCATGAACGGCCCGGTGCAAGGCGTGGCGATGAAGGCCGCAAGTGCGCCCGTCCAGAACGCCCCCGCCGCGCCCTTCTTCGCCGCCAGCCCGCCGCCGACATTGATCACGCCCAGCTCGAACAGCCCGGCAAGATTGAGCGCGATCGCAGTCACCAGCAGCAGCAACACGGTGATGACGCGCGGATCCTGCAACTGGAAGGCCCAGCCCGCCGCAACGCCCCCGGCACGCAGCGCCAGCAATATCCCGCCCAGCACGACGCAGACGAGGATGACCCCGGCGGTATAGGCCAGCCCCTCGCGCCGCGCCGCCTGTTCGTCGACCCCCGCCTTGGCAAGACTCAGCGCCTTCAGGCTCAGGATCGGGAAGACGCAGGGCATGATGTTGAGCACCAGCCCGCCGAGGATCGCGCCACCCAGCGCGATCAGGATCGTCGCGGCCATGCCCTGCGGCGCGGCGCTCCCCTCCGCCCCCGCCGTTTCGCCCGCCGCCGGCACCGCGCCGGGCGTGGCGTTGAGCGAAAGGCCGACATTGGGCCCGATCGCCAGCACGCCGTCGATGCTCTCAGGCTTCTTCGCGCCCGCCGCCGCCTTGGTCTCGACGATCAGCATGTCGCCCGTCCGCGAAACGCTTTGCGGCGCGGCATAGTCGATCGCGTCCAGCGTCTGCGGATAGAAATAGGGGGCCTTCGCCGCCGCGCTCGCAGGCAGCGGGATCGCGATGCGCAGCTTGTCTCCCACACGCTCGAAATGCGCGGCGCTCCCCAGCGGACGCGGCAGCCTCGCGCGCCAGCCGTCGAACGTCGCGCGCCGCGCGGGGTCCACCGCGCCGTCGCCGACCACGAGGTCGATCGACAGCGTCGCCTTCGCCGGCACGCAGATTTCCCTGGTGCATTCCAGCCAGTCGGCGAGCAGCTTGACGGGCAGCTTCGTGCCCGGCGCGATCCCCGCCGGGATCTTCAGCTCGACGAGCTGGGCATAGTCGCCTTCATAGACATATTGCATCAACCCGGCGAGCAGCAGCTGGCCCGGCACCGGATAGCGCAGCTCGCCGGCCGTCACGCCTGCGGGCAGCGTCCATGTCAGCCGCGTCTCGACGCCTGCGTCGCCCGGATTCTTCCAATAGCCGTGCCAGCCGGGCGTCGGCTTCATCGCCAGCGCAAGCGTGACGCTGCTTCCCGCCGCCGGCCGGTCGCTCTCTGCGACCAACGACGGCGTGATGTGCGGCGCGTCCCCGCCCTGCGCGCGGCCGGTCGCCGGCATGATTGCCAACAGCAAAGCCGTGATTGCCATGATAACGTAACGCTGGGCTTGCATCGGCACCGTCTGTCCTGAAAGGGATTGATCCTCATTGCCGCACGGGGGCGGCCGCCGACAAGGAGACATATGTGTTTCGCTCGCTGATGGTTACAGCCCTCGCCGCGCTTTCGTCCACTGCGCTTGCCCAGCCTGCGGCGCCCGCGCCTCAGGCCGCTGCCGTCCAGGCCACTTTTCCCGCCAAGGCCCCGACGCTGATCGTCGCGATTTCGGTGGACCAGTTCTCGGCCAATCTCTTCGCCGAATATCGCACCATCTTCGACGGCGGCTTCAAGCGCCTCGAACAGGGCGCGGTCTTCCCTTCGGGCTACCAGACCCACGCCGCGACCGAAACCTGCCCCGGCCATTCGACGATCCTGACCGGCAGCCACCCGAGCCGCACCGGGATCATCGCCAACAGCTGGGTCGATCAGTCGGCAAAGCGCGCAGACAAGATGATCTACTGCGCCGAGGACGAAACGCTCCCCGGCAGCGATTCGAGCAACTATACGGCCAGCAACGTCCATCTCCTCGTCCCCACGCTCGGCGAGCGGATGAAGACCGCCAATCCGGCGACGCGCGTCGTCTCGGTCGCGGGCAAGGATCGCGCGGCGATCATGATGGGCGGCCACAAGGTCGACCAGCTCTGGTACTGGGATGCGCGCGCGAAGGACTATATCGCCCCCGCCGGGCAGAAGGCCGATCCGGTCGTGGCGCAGGTCCGCGCCGCCGTCGCCGCCGCGATCGCCAAGCCGCGCGATGCGATGCCGCTCCCCGCGCCCTGCGTGCCCAAGGCGATCCCGGTCAAGATCGGCGATTTCACCGTCGGCGACGGCCGCTTCGGCCGCAAGGCCGGCGACTATAACGCCTTCCGCTACTCGCCCGAGTTCGACGCCGCGACGCTCACGCTCGCCGAGGCGCTCATCGAAAGCATGAAGCTGGGCAAGGGCCCGGCCCCCGACATCATCTCGATCGGCCTGTCGGCGACCGACTATGTCGGCCATGCCTATGGCACCGAAGGCAGCGAGATGTGCCTCCAGCTCACCACGCTCGATTCGGATCTCGGCGCCTTCTTCGACCGGCTCGATGCGACGGGCGTCGACTATGTCGTCGTGCTCACCGCCGATCATGGCGGGCTCGACGTGCCCGAGCGCAACCGCGAGCATGCGATGCCCGACGCCGTGCGCGTCGAGCCGCGCCTGCTTCCCGCCAATATGGGCAAGGCGATCGGCGAGAAGCTCGGTGTCGCGGGCCCAGTGCTGCTCGGCGACGGCCCCTTTGGTGACATGTATGTCGACAAGGCGATCACCGGCGACCAGCGCAAGCGCGTGCTCGACGCCGCCGTCGCCGCCTATCGCGCCGATCCGCAGGTCGCCGCCGTCTTCACCGCCGACGAGATCGCCGCCGGCAAGTCGCCCGCCGGCCATCCCGAGCTATGGACCCTGCTCGATCGCGCGCGCGGCTCCTTCAAGGCCGGGCGCTCGGGCGATTTCGTCGTGATGCTCAAGCCGCTCGTCACGCCGATCGCGACCCCGCGCATCGGCGGCACCGCGACTCACGGCAGCGTCTGGGATTATGACCGCCGCGTCCCCATCGCCTTCTGGCGCAAGGGCATGACCGGTTTCGAGCAGCCCGGCCCAATCGAGACGGTCGATATCCTGCCGACCCTCGCCGCGCTGATCGGCCTGCCCGTCCCCGCGAACGAGATTGACGGCCGCTGCCTCGATCTCGACGCCGGCCCCGGCTCGACCTGCCCGGCGCAATAAGCGCCGCATCGCACGCTCCATCCGCCGGGGTGGAGCGTGCTCAGCGCGTCGCGAAGCTCGCTATCCCCGGCCCCAGCCGGTTGACGCCGATCTTCAGCGCCTCGTGGCTCCAGTCGACGATGAAGGTCGTGCGCCGCTCCACCCCCGGCGCGATCGTCGCGACATTGTCGGTGATCGTCAGCCCGGCCGAACTGTTCTCGCGCGCTTCCGCCGCCACCGCGATCAGCGCGGAGTAATTCTCCTTGTCACGCCCCTGGACGAAGACGTTGCGCGCGATCGTTCCCGTCGCCCCGGCGGGCAGGTCGATCATGTAATTGGTCGTCCGCCCGGCGCTGTCGTCAAAACTCGAATCGCTCACCGCCACGATCGGCGCGCGGCTCTTCACATAATGGCCGCCCCGCCCCCGCTCGAAGCGCGACGCGGTGACGCTCAGCGCGCCATAATGGCCGATATAGATGGAATGGGCACAGCTCAGCCCCCGGTCACAGCGCCCCAGCCCCGCAAAGGTCGATCGATCGATGCTGATCGTCGCGCCGGGATCGTCGGCCGACAAAATCCCTTCCTCGCTGTCGAGGAACATCGCGTTGGAAACGGAAAGGTCGCCCTTCTCGATCCTGATCCCCGCGCCATTCGCGTCGGGGACGCTGATCCCGCGGAAGACGATACCCTCGACGCGCGCCGATCGCCCGCGCAGCACCAGCACCGCCTTGCCCTCGCACGCCACGCCCTCGAAGATCGCCTTGCCCGGCACGGCAGCGCGATAGGTGATACGCCCCGCTTCCTGCACCGCGCACATCCGGTAGCTGCCCGGCGCGATTAGGATCGTCCCCTCGCCTCCGCCGATCGCTGCGACCGCCTCGGCCAGCGTTGGATAGCTGCGCCCGCTCTCCGCGACACGGAACGGTCCGTCATGCTGCGCGACCAGCGGCGACGCGAGAAAGGCCGTCACGGCCCCCAGGGCGACCAGCGAAATACGGGCGGCATGCGCGATCATCGCGCCGACGCTGGAACGCGCGCACGCGCGGGTCGAGTGCGGAACGGGGTTAACGCGCGCCCGTCCCTTTCCGGGACAAGCCCCCGAAATGTCGATTCTTTGCAATCGCGACTCGGCCCGATGTGTCAATCAGGCGCGCATCAGGGGGATGGGGTACGGGCGATCGGCGGCCTTTCATGGCGCGTCCGTCGTCCGCCGGGCACCGTCCGCGATTGCGACCGCGCGGAAACGGCCTCGGAAAACCGGAAGGCCCCGGCAGCAATGCCGGGGCCTTCGCTCGTTATGGGGTTTGATCCGGTTTTGCCCGATCGGGTTCGCCCCCGTGTCAGCGCACCGATCCCGAGCGCAGCAGCCTCGGCAGCAGCACCGCGGCGCCCAGGATCGGCCAGCGCCGCTGCCAAGGCCTGATCTCGATCCGCGCGCCCGAATGGCGGCTGATCTTCCAGGCCAGATAGTCGATGCCGCCGGCGAAGGTGAAGCTCGCCTTGGCCAGCCGCGCCAGCGTCAGCCGCTTGCCGCGCCGCGTCAGCCGCCGCCAGCGCGCGTCGAGATCGGGGAGCGGCGGAACCTCGCCCAATACCTCGCCCAGCGCGCGATACCAGTCGGGCGCGAAATCGACGATCGACCCCGGCCGATCGCCGCGCTCGGCACGCAGCTCGGCGCCATAGGTCAGGGTGAAGCCGCGCCGCCAGCGATCGAGCACATCTTCCCCCGCCACCGGCGCGGTGTGCGCGAGCAGGGTCGCCGGGGCCTGCGCCACCGCCGCGATCACGCGCGCGGCCGCCGCCATATCGCTTTGCCAGACGAGGCGAATCGGCTGGGCGAAACGCGCCCAGACCGAGACATTGTCCGCCCCCACCCCACACAGCCGGTGCAGGTCGGCCTCGCTCAGCACCGCATATTTGGCAGCCACGCCATCCTTCTCGAAGGGAAAGACGTTGGGCGGCAGCAGGCGATTGGCCCGCGCCAGCCATCCCTTACCATAGGCCGCGTCATAATCGCTGACGATCAGGTAGAAATCGAGCATCTGCCCTTCGACGACGGTGCTGCGCAGCACCGATCCATAGAAGAGCACCGCACGCGCCGCCTCGCCATAGGGCGCCGCGATCGCGGCGGCGGCGGCCGCCGCGCGCGGATCGACAGGCTTGGCGAGTTCGGCGGCGAAGAGCCCGGCGACGCCGGTCATGCCTCGATCCTCAGGCGGCAAGCCGCAGGAAGGGCACCGGCGAGGTCTTCTGCAGCAGGATCGGCCGGCCGGTCCGCGTCTCGAAAATCTCGCCGTCGAGGATCACGCTTGAACGCTCGCCGTCGATCTGGATCTGGTCGCCGCGCTCGATATGCACGCCCTGCATCCGGTCCCGCCCCAGCCGGCCGAAGATGCTGGCGAGCAGCGCGCGTGCAAGCGCGATCGGGCTCTGGTCGACCGCCATCAGCTTCAGCTGCCCGCCATGCTCGGTCTTGCTGCCCAGCAGCATGCGTTCGAGCGTGGTGACGATCAGCAGCGTGAAGCGCCCGCTAATCTCGTTGTCGCGTACCAGCGAGACGCTGACCGGGCTGGGCCGCGGCGGCAGGAAGCTCGCCCGGATGCCGAAGATCAGCGACGCCAGCACCGCCAGGAAGGCGATGAAATGGCTCAGGCTGTTGGGCAGGCCGAGCGGATAGATCTTGTTGCGGCAATAAAGGATGATGTCGGCCAGCCCGGCGCCGCCAAGGAACATGCCCAGCACCGGCTTCGCGCCCTCGCTGCCGCCGGTCAGCGCGATCAGCTCGCGGCGGACGATGTGCGGCGCCATGTCGGACTTGGCGATATCGACGATCTGGTCGAGTGCTGCGAGCGGATCGCCCTGCGCGCCCAGATCGAGCGCGATCAGGTTGGTCTTGCCGTTGGGCAGCACCGCGACCGGGGGCGGCGCGTCGCCGAAATGACCGCCCAGATGCAATTCGGTCAGCGCCGCCTGCACCGTGCCGTCGCCGCCGTTGACGACGAGCACCTTGGGGCTGACGCAGGCGATCGACCGCATCGCATCGGCGATCTGATCGACATGCTCGACTTCATAATGGAAAATATCGGGGTGGTTCGCGCAATAGGCGCGGACGCGCGGCAGCAGCGCCCGGTTGCCCGTCGATTTCGGATTGGACAGCAGCGCGACGCTCACCATTCAGTTCACCGGCTTCCCTTCACGGGGCCGATCGACAGGCCCTGCTTGTAGTTGAGAACCACATCCACGGCGCGCGCATCCTGCCCCACCGCGATCACCACGTCCCTGTAATCAGGCTTGTAGCTGAAGATGGTCAGGTGCGGATTGCGGGAAAAACCGCCGCCGTCGCTCCAGCCCGACTTGCCGTCGCCGTCGAGATCGTGGCGCACCGCCACCGCATAATTACCCGCCTTGGGCAGGCCGACGCACACTTCCATCGGTCCGCCCGACGCGACGGGCAGGTCGATACGCTTCAGCTTGCGGCCCTTGGCAAGGAAGTCCGCCGGATTGTCGCCATAAATCTGAACGCGGAGCACGCCCGAGCGCTGCTTGAACCCGTCGACGCGCACCAGCACGGCCGGCTCACCGCCGCGATCGCAGATCGCCGCGTCCGGCCCGATGGGCCGCGCATAAGCGCCGGCGGCCGACGCGGCGAGCGTCAGCGCGAGCGATGCGGCGGCAATAGCGAATTTCGACATGACCAAGCGACTCCTGGAAGCTATAGCCGAGCCACGGCCCGGCGCTATACGCGCCCCCATGCCGTGCTAGATCGGCTGCGTTTGCGGCCAAAACATGGTCGCGAGGCGTCGAAATCCTGAAAATGCTGACTGCGACCGACCGCTACCTCGCCAGATTGATCGCGCTGCCCCTTTTGGGGACGCTGACCGTGTCGGCGATGCTGCTGCTTCTGGAAAAGATGCTCCGCCTGTTCGATTTCGTCGCGCAGGAAGGCGGGCCGGTCAGCGTCGTCTGGAAAATGCTCGCCAATCTGCTCCCCGAATATCTTTCGCTCGGCATCCCGATCGGCCTGATGCTGGGCATTTTGCTGGCTTTCCGCCAGATCGCACTGTCGTCGGAGCTGGACGTGATGCGCGCGCTGGGGCTCAGCTACAACCGGCTGCTCCGCGTGCCCTATCTCTTCGCGATCGGGCTGGCGCTGGTCAATCTCGCGATCGTCGGCTTCATCCAGCCCTATGCCCGCTACAAATATGAAGGGCTGCAGTTCGAGCTGCGGTCGGGCGCGCTCGGCGCGTCGATCAAGGTCGGCGAATTCGCCAAGCTGGGCAGCAAGATGACGATGCGTGTCGAACAGAGCCGCGACAACGGCACGATGCTGACCGGCGTGTTCGTGCGCGCCAAGGGCAATGACGGCAAGCAACTGGCGGTCACTGCCGAGCATGGTCGCTTCCTTGCCACCGACGATCCCGACACGATCATCCTGCGCCTTGCCAACGGCACGCTCGTCCACGACGCGCCGGGCTTCAAGACTCCCCGAATCCTGAGCTTCACCTCGCACGACCTGCCGATCGACCTGCCCAAGATCGAGGCATTCCGCAGACGCGGGCAAGGCGACCGCGAGCTGACCATTCCGGAGCTCGCGCGCATCGGCCATGCGCCAGAAGCGTCGGTCGAGACGCGCAACGAAAGCCGCGCCAATTTCCATTTCCGCATCGTCGAGGTGGCGATGATGCTGCTGTTGCCGCTCCTCGCGGTCGCGCTCGCCATTCCGCCCAAGCGATCGGCGTCGGCGCTCGGCGTCTTCCTGTCGATCGTGATGGTGGTGACTTATCACAAGGTCAACGAATATGGCGAAGCCGTGGGCTCGCTCGGCCGCATCGACCCGATCGTCGCGCTGTGGGGACCGTTCCTCATCTTCGCCGCGATCATCCTGTGGATGTATTATCAGGTCGCCTTCGTCCCCGGCGGCCAGCCGATCGGCGCGCTCGAACGCGTCTTCGCCAAGGCCGGCGCCGCCGTCCGTCGCTGGCTGAAGATCGGCCGCCGCAAGACCCCCGCAACGGCCTGACGCAGATGCAGTTCTTCGCTTCCCGCACCGCCACTTTCTACATGGGGCGCCTGTTCCTCACCCGCACCTTCGCGGTGCTGGCGGCGCTCGTCCTCGTCCTGCTCGCGCTCGACCTGCTTGGCGAATCGGGCGACATCCTTGCCTACAAGGGCAATGGCGAGGCGCAGCTCTGGTACTATGCCAGCCTGCGCGCGCCGCAGATCGTGGCGCGCTTCCTGCCTTTCTCGGTGCTGCTCGGCACGCTGATCACGCTGACCACGCTCAACCAGAATAGCGAGATCATCGCGATGAAGGCGTCGGGCATGTCCGCTCACCAGATTCTCGCGCCGCTGATCGTCGCGAGCCTTGGCGTCGCTGCCGTCTCCTTCACCTTCAACGATCGCATCGTCTCGCGCGCCACGGCGACGCTGACGCGCTGGCAGGGCGTTGATTATGGGCCGCTGCCCCGAGGCGAAGGCGTGCTCACCAACATATGGGCGCGGCAGGGCGACGACCTGATCCACGCCGACATCGTCTCAGGCCGGGGCAGCGCGACGCATCTGCAGGAAGTCACCGTCTATGACCGTAACGGCGGCGTGCTGCGCAGCATCGTGTCGGGCAAGGATGCGCGGCCGGCCGGCGGCGCCTGGCAGCTGACCGAGGCCAGCCGCTTCGACGTCGCAAGCGGGACGGTCAGCGATCTGGGCACCACCAGCGTCGCACAGGGCGTGCGCCCCGATCAGTTCACCCTCGCCGATGTCGATGCCGACAGCCTGTCCTTCGCCGGCCTCAAGTCGGCGATCGACGATCTCAAGGCGGCCGGGCGTCCCACCTCTTCGCTTGAGGCCGGATTGTGGCACAAGATATCCGGTCCGCTCTCGTCGGTGTTGATGCCGCTGCTCGGCGCGGTCGCGGGCTTCGGCCTCGCACGATCGGGCAAGCTGTTCGTCCGTGCGGTCACCGGCATGATGCTGGGCTTCGCCTATTTCGTCGCTGACAATTTCGCGCTCGCCATGGGCAATCTTGGCGCTTACCCGCCGCTGCTCGCCGCCTGGGCGCCTTTCCTGCTCTTCCTGCTGATCGGCGAGACCGTGCTCGTCCGCACCGAGGAATGAGCGAACCCCATATCGCCCGCAAGGATGTCGCCAAGGGCGCCGGCCTCGCCGCGCTCTCGCGCATGGGTGCGCTGATCGAGGTCGTCTCGCAGCCCGCCTATACGTGGATGTTCGGCATCGCGACCTATGGCGTCTACACGGTGCTCTGGGCGCTGGTGAACATCATCGAGAATGTCATCGACCTGTCGATGACGCAGGCGCTGCAGCGCGTCGTGCCGCAATGGAGCAACGAGCAGGCCCATGCCGCCGTCCGCTTCTCGCTGATGGTCTCGGTGCTGCCCGCCTGCGGACTCGCCCTGCTCGCGACGATCTTCGCCGGCCAGCTCGCGCCTTTCATCCATGCCGATGCGGCGGACCGCCACACGCTGGAAACCGCGATCGCGCTTTTCGCCTGGGCGCTGCCGCTGTGGACCTTCGTCGAGGTCGCGACATCGGCCGCGCGCGCCAAGCGCGCCTTCGGCCCGGAGATTCGCCTGCGCATCTTCTGGGAACAGGTGGCGCGCCTGATCTTCGCGACGATCCTGTTCTTCGCGGGGATGCACAGCCTCGGCCTGCTCGTCGCGCATCTCGCCTCGCTCACCGTCACGGCCCTGCTCTCGATGCGGCTGCTGGCGCGCTATTATGATCCGAAGCTGCTGCTCACCGCGCCGGCCGACGCCAAGCTCCGCCGCGAGCTGCTGATCACCGGCTTCGCGCTGCTGCCCACCGCGATCGCGCGGCGGCTGTTCATCGATCTGCCGCCGATCATCCTCAACATGATGCTGCCCGGCGCGCGCGGCGCGACTGCGGCCGGCCTGTTCGGCATCGCGCGCAAGATCGGTACGATCCCGCTGATCGTGCGCCAGGCGTTCCAATATGTGCTCGCCCCCCTCGCCTCGGCGCAGGCGGCGGCGGACCGCGCCGGGATCGCGCCGCTCTACGCCTTCGCCACCCGGCTTTCGGTCGCGGTCGTCGTGCCCCTGTCGGCGCTGCTCATCCTGATCGGGCGCGACATATTGAGCCTGTTCGCGCCCGAGGCGATGGCCGCGCTGCCGCTGCTCGTCATCCTCGTCTTCGGGCGCGGGCTGGAAACGATCGTCGGCCCCGCGACTCCGGTGATCGAGATGATCGGCCACCGCGCGCTGCCGCTGGTCAACACCGTCGCGGGCTTCGCCGCCTGGGCGCTCGTCGGCTGGTGGCTGATCCCCGGCCAGGGCGCCGTCGGCATGGCGATCGCGGTCAGCATCGGCACCGTGCTCGTCGCCTGGATGGCCAGCCTCGAGCTCAGGATCAGCGACGGGCTCAGGGTGTTCGATCGCGGCACCTGGCGCGCGCTGGGCGCGGGCGTGCTTTCGGTGCTGTTCCTCGCCGCGCTCGGCTTCATCACCTTGCCTGCGCCGGTGCGCGCGACGATGCTGCTGATCGCCTTCTTCCCCGCCTTGTGGTTCGGGCTGCGCATGGGGCTGGGCCGCGAGGACCGGCTGGCGCTCGGCAAGGTCGGCAAGCGCCTGCGGCTTGCCTGACCCCCGTCATTGCGAGCGGAGCGAAGCAATCCAGTACGATGCCGGGCGTATGGACTGGATTGCTTCGCTCCGCTCGCAATGACGGACATGGGCAAATCGTCCCACCCCGCTTGCCCTGCCCGGATTGTGGCATCATATCCCGATCAAGGCCGCAAAAGTGCCGCATTGCCTGTCCAGTGAGGCGGCATCGAATATGAGGACATTATCGTGAAAGCTGTCGACGCACAGGGCGCTGGCTTCTGGAAGAAGTCGCACCATCTCGATCGCATGACCTTGCGGGAACTGTGGATCGCCTATTTCCAGTATCCCGCGATCATCGCCTATATCCTGCTCGCCATCGCCGCGATCGGCCTGTGGGCGTGGCATCCCGCGAGCCTGCTCCAGACCGTCGCGTCGATCGTCGTCGCGATGCTGGCCTATCCGCTCGCCTGGTATCTGATCCACCGCTACGTCCTGCACAGCAACTGGATGTTCAAGGTGCCCGCGCTCGCCTCGACCTGGAAGCGCATCCACTATGATCATCATCAGGATCCGAACCATCTCGAGGTGCTGTTCGGCGCGCTGCACACCACCGTGCCCACGATCGTGCTGGTCACGGCGCCTGTCGGCTATCTGATCGGCGGGATCGGCGGCGCCGCGATCGCGACGGCCACGGGCATGCTCACCACCTGCTTCTACGAGTTCTGCCACTGCATCCAGCATCTCTCGTACAAGCCGAAGAGCAAGTGGATCGCGATGATGAAGCAGCATCACATGATGCACCACTTCCACGACGAAGATGGCAATTACGGCATCACCACCTTCTTCTGGGACAAGCTGTTCGGCACTTATTATTCGCGCTCGGGCGAGCGGAAGAAGAGCCCGACCGTCTTCAACCTCGGCTACACGACCGAGGTGGCGGAACGTTATCCGCAGGTCGCGCGCCTCTCGGGCGGCGTCGCCACGGGTCACCCGCGCTACCGCGAAAACCAGAAATAACGGTTCGCCCTCGCGGCCGGGTTCGCTCCGTTCGAGCCGGGCCTGTCGAAGCCTTCACTTTCCTTTTCGCCGGCGAAGAAGGATAGGGCTTCGACAGGCTCAGCCCGAACCGCGATGGAACGTCGCCGCCAGAACGGAATATCACCGCGCATGACCAGCCCGCTCAGCATCACGCCCGCCGACGACAAGGCCGGCCGCGCCGCCTTCGTCGATTTCGCCTTCAGCCATTATGCGAACGATCCCAATTGGGTGCCTCCGCTGCGCGGCGAGGCGATCGGGGTCATCACGCCGGGCAAGAATCCCTTCTTCGAACATGCCGATGTGCAGCTCTTCCTCGCCCGTCGCGACGGGCGCGTGGTCGGCCGCATCGCCGCGCATATCGACAGGCTCGCGCTCGCCCAGCCCGCCGAACAGGGCATGGGGCCCGGCACCGGCTTCTGGGGCTTCCTCGACGCCGAAAACGAGGCCGATGCCCATGCGCTGATCGCGACCGCCGAGGCGTGGCTGCGCGGCAAGGGCATGACGCGCGTCCTCGGCCCCGTCAGCCTTTCGATCTGGGAAGAGCCCGGCCTGCTCGTCGACGGCTTCGATCATCCGCCGACGGTGATGATGGGCCATGCCGATCCGCGCTATCGCGGCTGGATCGAAAGCGCGGGCTACGCCACCGCCAAGCGCCTGTTCACCTATGAGCTGGACATCAGCAAGCAATTCCCGCCGCTCATCCAGCGCATCGTCGCGGCCGGCGAGAAGAACCCGCGCATCCGCATCCGCCCCGTCGACAAGAAGAAGTTCGATCAGGAAGCCGCGACCATCCTCGGCATCCTCAACGATGCCTGGGGCGACAATTGGGGCTTCGTGCCGATCACCGACAGCGAGATCGCCTTCACCGGCAAGAAGCTGAAGCCGATCGTGTTCGAGGACCTGATCATGGTCGCCGAGGTCGAGGGCGAGCCCGTCGCCTTCATGATGACGCTTCCCGACCTCAACGAGCCGGTGAAGCCGCTCAACGGCTCGCTGCTGCCCTTCGGCTGGGCGAAGCTGCTGCTGTGGCTGCGCAAGCCTCGGGTGAAGACGATGCGCGTGCCGCTGATGGGCGTGGTCAAGCGCCTGCAGGCCTCGCGCCTCGCCAGCCAGCTCGCCTTCATGATGATCGAGAATATCCGCCGCGCCTCGGTGGCCAACTATGGCGCGACGCGGGGCGAGATCGGCTGGATTCTCGAGGACAATCAGGGAATGGTCGCGATCGCCGACGCGATCGACAGCCACATCAACAAGGAATATGTGATCTACGAGAAGGCGCTGTAGGGCGCACGGGCGCCCCGGCCCCTCCCGTCATCGCCGCGAAGGCGGGAGCGTGCAAGCGGCCCGTCTGCCGGCCGGGCTAGCCTTACATTGCGGCGACGATCGGGCGGTTGGCCACACCCCAGCCATCCCCGCGTTAAAGAGAATAATCGATCTTGGGCTCCCGCGCGGAGACCCACCACGTTCTGCCGGCTACGCCGCCCCCCAACGCCCCAAACAGCGCCAACCAATAACTGTCCGGTTCGCCTCCTCTCGGCAGCACGAAGATGAGGATCGGAATGGCAAAGCCGGCAACAATTCCTGCGCCAATATAAGCGGCAGCGGATTCCCGCTTTTTCCGGCTCAGTATCCACGTCAACGGCAGCCCGATAAAAAGGGCTGCTCCAAGCACAAGCACGGTCGACACAATGAGTAGAACGGCCGCGAACACAAGCAGCACCCTCCAATCGCTCCTTCCGTCCACGCCAGATGACTGCAGCCCGACCGCCAACAGAATAACGACCCACAGCGTTGGGGCGGCGCCCGCCACCGATCCATAAATCACAGATTTGGCGAACGGCCACATAAGCCCATTTCAAGCACGGGTCCGCGACTATCGCAATGCGGCCCAATCACCTAAACCTGTCCTACAGCCGCCGCACGATGCTAGGCTCGCGTCCGGCCCAATCCGCTCCGCTCTTTGACATCGCTGCCGCTCGGACGTTGAGAGAACCGCTCCAGCCTCTCAACTTTGTCAACTTCCAGGGACGGAAATCGCGCTTTTCCGCCATTCCCTACAGCAACCATCGTCACGCTGCGCACCTCGTCATTGCGAGCGCAGCGAAGCAATCCAGCTTCGCGCCGGGCATCGTCTGGATTGCTTCGCTGCGCTCGCAATGACGATGATGGAGGAAAAGCCCGCCCCGCCGCCTATGGCGCCCCGGCCGGCTTGAGGCGAACCTCGTAGAGCATCGGCCAGTTCTTGCCCGTCACGAACAGGCGGCCGCGCTTCGCGTCATAGGCGATGCCGTTCGCCACGGCTTCGGACGAACTCATATTCTTCTCGGCGAGCGGGGTGATGTCGATCCACCCCTTCACCTTGCCCGTCGCGGGGTCGATGCGCGCGATCAGGCTGGTGTACCAGATGTTCGCGTAAATCTCGCCGCGCACCCACTCCAGCTCGTTGATATTCTTGATCGGCGATCCCTCGGCCGTCACCTGCACGCGCCGCCGGACCTTGAGCGTCCTGGGGTCGAGGAAGCGGAGATAGGGCGTGCCGTCGCTCATCACGATCTCGCGCGGCGATCTGGTTAGCCCCCACCCCTCGCCGGGGTAGCGAAACTCCCCGCGCTTCGCGAGGCCGGGGAGCGACCAGCGGAAGCCCACACCCGTCTGCCAGGTCAGGCTGATCAGCTCGTTGTCCCAGTCGACAATGCCTTCGCCGAACAGGCGCGGCGGCAGCGCGATCGATCGGATCACCTTGCCGTCGGCCATGCGCACCTGCCGGATCTCCGACCGCCCTTCCAGCCCGGTGCTTTCGTAGAAAAATCCGTCGCGGAAGAAGAGGCCTTCGGTGAAGGCGCGGCGATCATGCGGATAGGCGTTGACCACATCGACCTTCTGCACCGGCAGCGCGGCAGCGATCGGCGTGGCGAAAGCGAGGGCGGCAAACGCCAGAAGACGCAGCCTCACCGCAGGCTGATCCACACCGGCGTATGGTCGCTTGCTTTCTCGCGCCCGCGATAGGCCTTGTCGATCCCGGCATCGGTCAGCCGGTCCGCAGCCTCGGGGCTCAGCAGCAGATGATCGATGCGGAAGCCCGCGTCGCGCTGCCACGCCCCCGCCTGATAGTCCCAGAAGGTGTAGGCGGCGCCTTCGGGCTGGCGCGCGCGGATCGCATCAGTCCAGCCGCGCGACAACAGGCGGCGGAAGGCCTGCTGGCTTTCGGGTTGCATCAGCGCATCGTCCGCCATCGCCCGGACGGAGAATGTGTCGTCATGCGTCGAAGTGGGGATGACGTTATAGTCGCCTGCGATCACCACCGGCTGCTCGGTGGCCATCAGCGCCTCGGCATGCGCGTAGAGCCGCTCCATCCAGCCGAGCTTGTAATCGAATTTCGGCCCCGGCTGCGGATTGCCGTTGGGCAGGTAGATGCAGACGATGGTGACGCCGTCGACGACGGCCTGGATATAGCGGCTCTGCTCGTCGCTCTCGTCGCCGGGCAGCCCGCGCGCCGCCTCGACCGGATCGGCCCCGCGCGCGAGGATCGCGACGCCGTTGAACCCCTTCTGCCCATGCCACACCGCGCCATAGCCGGCGGCGCGGATATCGGCCTCGGGAAAGGTCTCGTCGCTGCTTTTCAGCTCTTGAAGACAGACGACATCGGGCCTGCGTTCCTCGAGATACTCGATCAGCCGCGGCAGGCGCGCCTTGATCCCGTTCACATTATAGGTCGCGATCAGCATCGCCCGCTCATGCCCGAGACGATGGCCGGACGCCAGAGGGGGGGGCGATCGGCCAGCGAAGGATATGGTAGTGATGATAAGATATCATGTCGGCAGACACGAGAGGCATGAGCATGCACAAGCTGATGATCGGAATGGCCCTATTGGGGGTGCTGGCGTCGCCAGCTGCGGCGATAACCACAGCCGAGCTGCCCAAGGGCACCGTGCTTCTGACCGGCCCGACGTTTCGCGATTTCGTCGTCGGTCTCTCGATAAGCTCCGGCGATCTTCTTACAATTGGGTTCTATCCAGATGGTGAGATCGTCGCAAACCACGCCGGATTCACCTCCTCGATAACGACGGGACGCTACAAAATATTCTGGGATCGCGTCTGTTCTGATCAAATCTCGATCAGCCCTTGCCTCTTCGTCGCGCAAGTCCCGAACGGACAATATCTCATCGGGATGATCCCCAACGGCGAGAAGGTCAAAGCCGTCCACTGGAGTCCTTGGAAAATCTCGAAATCCGGAGCGCGCCCTCAGCCCAAGGCGACCGCGCAGCGTACACCCTCAACTCCATCCACACGGATCGCTCAGCAGAGTCAGGCTTATGCGACTGCGCGCATTCAACGAAAAGCACTGGTGAACAGTCGCTGGACCGCGCCTATCTGCCGGCTCAACTCCATTGAACAATGCTGGATTCCGGAGGAGAGACGGCGGCGCTAAGCGAACGCCCTAACGTTCAGACCGAGAAGCTCGATCCGCAGCCGCAGCCGGAGGCCGCATTGGGGTTTTCGACCTTGAAGGCCGCCCCGCCCAGATTTTCGACATAGTCGACCTGCGCGCCACGCACGAGATCGAGGCTGATCGAATCGACGACCAGCGTCACCCCGTCGCGCTCGACGGCGAGATCGTCGTCCTCGATCGTGTCGGCGAGGCCAAAGCGATATTGAAAGCCCGAGCAACCGCCGCCATCGACCGCAAGCCGCAAAATGGCAGGCTTGCCCTGGCGCGCGGCGATCGCCGCGACACGCGCGGCGGCGGAACTGGTGATGTCCATCTGGGCTGCTTCGGTCACGGTCGCGAGATAGGTAGCGTCGCGACGACCGGCAAGATGCTTATTCTTCGATCGGGCCGCCCTGAGCGAGCTGCGCGCCTTCCGAGGTGCGGTTGACCGCATAGCGGACGTCGGCGGTCTCGAGGAAGGGGATCGGGTTGACGGCGCGGCCGTCGAGGCGGACCTCGTAGTGGAGGTGCGGGCCGGTCGAACGGCCGGTCGAACCCATGCGGGCGATCAGGTCGCCGCGCTTCACGCGGGTGCCCTCGGCGACGAGGATCTGCGAGAGGTGGCCGTAGCGCGTCTGGATGCCGCGGCCATGGTTGAGCTCGACGAGGTTGCCATAGCCGCCGGCACGGCCCGCGCGCTCGACCACGCCATCGGCGGTCGCGTAGATCGGAGTGCCCGTCGCGCCGGGAATATCCACGCCGGCATGCATCGCGGCGCTGTGACGGAACGGATCCGAACGGACGCCGAAATAGCTGGAGAAGTTGACGTCGTTGACGGGCTTGCGCGAGGGCACGGCCATCACGCCCTGTTCCTTGCGGTCGGCGCGGGTCCACGACATGAACAGCGCCTTGAACTGGGGATCGCCGTCGTTGCTGACGGTGCGGGTGTCGACCTGCTCGAAGGGACCACCCTCGGCGGCGGTGGTCGCCTTGGCGGCGACGGCGGCCTGCGGAGCGGCATTGGCGGCGCCGGCAAATCCGATGACGAGGAGCGTGGCGGCGGCGAAGCGCGCGATGCCAGCGGCGGTCTTGCTGAGTGCGACCATCTTGAACATGCGACCTTTTCTCGCGCGCCGACGCGAGCCGACACGTGGTTTTGTTTGTCGACGGTAGCGGTAATGCCCCCCGCACCGAACGGAACCATGTCTGTCCGGAGGGGTTAATGAGATCAACACAAAGTGGGCGATCGCGCGTTGGACCGCTTGGTGGGTGCGGTGAGTCGTTGAACCATGGATGAACGGAGCGCCACGGCGCCGCGAATCATAATATTACATTTAGCTATTAGGCCGCGTCGGCGCGCCTCGAATCGGGGCGCGGATCAGGCCGTGGCGGCGGCGAGAACGGCCTCGGCATGGCCGGCGACCTTCACCCTGCGCCAGATTCTGGCGATCCGCCCTTCGGCGTCGATCAGGAAGGTCGTGCGTTCGATCCCCATATATTTGCGGCCGTAGAGGCTCTTCTCCACCCACACGCCATAGGCTTCGCACAGCGCGCCTTCGGGATCGCTGGCGAGCGCTACCTTCAGATCATGCTTGGCGACGAACTTGGCGTGCGACTTCACGCTGTCCTTCGACGCGCCGAGAATATCCACGCCGGCCGCAGCGAAGCGATCGGCAAGCGCCGAGAAATCCAGCGCCTCGCGCGTGCAGCCGCTCGTATCGTCCTTGGGGTAGAAATAGAGGACGAGCTTGCGACCCCGATAGTCGGAAATGCGGCCGGTGCCGCCATCTTCGGTCTCGAACGCCACGTCGGGCGCGGCCTGGCCTTCCTCGATCATCCGTTTCGTTCCTCATGCCGCGCGACGATTCGCGCCCATTGGGCGCCGACGCTCTGCCGCGCCCGGTCATAAGCCGCAAGCAGTTCGCTCCAGTCGCCATAGCCGCAGGCGCGCGCGACCAGCGCCTGCGATGCCGGCGCGGGATCGTTGCCGGCAAGGCGCAGCGTCACCAGCAGCCGGGTCAGCATGTCATGCGCCTCCCCGAAGCCCGGATCGAGATATCCAGCGGCGACCAGCCCCGCGATCGCATCGGGCAGAAAAGGCGAGAAGCCGATCCGATGCTCGAGCTGGGCGACATGGACACAGAATTCGAGATCGACGAGGCCGCCCGTCACCAGCTTGGCGTCGAGCGGGCCGAAGGGCGGCTTGTGCTTCGCGATGTCGGACCGCATGCGGATCGCGTCGGCATCGACCACGTCCGGATCGCGCGGGCGCGCCAGCGTTTCATCGACGATCGCCTGCGCGGCGGCGCGTGCGGCGGGCGATCCGAACACCGGCCGTGCGCGGGTGAGTGCCATATGCTCCCATGTCCACGCCTGCTCGCTTTCATATTGCGAGAAGCTGTCGAGCGAGACGGCTAGCAACCCTTGCGCGCCCGACGGGCGCAGTCGCGTGTCGACTTCATAGAGCGGCCCGGCGGCCGTTGCGACCGACAGCGCGGCGCTCACTCGCTGAGCGAGGCGGTTGTAGTAGAGCGTCGCCTCCAGCGGCCGCCGCCCGTCCGACATGCCGGTGAAATCGCCGGTGAACAGATAGATGAGGTCGAGGTCCGATGCATGGGTGAGCATGCCGCCGCCGAAGCGTCCGAGCGCGAGCACGACCAGCTCGCTGTCGGGGACGCGACCGTGCGCCGCCTCGAACTCCGCGACGGCGGCCCCGCCCAAAACGTTCAGCGCCGCCTCCGCGACGCGCGCATAGCCGGCCGCGACGTCGAGCGGATCGGAAAGCCCGGCGATGAGCTGGACGCCGAGCGCGAAGCGCTTCTCGTTGACGCGCCGCCGGGTACGATCGAGCACCGCCTGATAATCGTCGCCCGCCTCCCCCGCCGCAAAGGCCGCAGCGAGCGCATCGACATCTCCGGGAAGCGCGAGCGCGCTCGCGTCGATCAGCCCGTCGAGCAGTTCGGGGCGGCGGCCGAGCAGTTCGGCCAGCGTCGGCGCGTGGCTCAATATCTCGGCCAGCATCCGCATCAGCGCCGGGCGCGCCTCGATCAGCCGGAAGAAGTTGATCGCGCTCGGCAGCCCCGCGACCATCCGATCGAAACTGTTGATCGCGGCCTCGGGATCGGGCGCGGCGCCGAACGCTTCGACCAGCGCAGGCAGCACGGCCTCCAGCGCGGCGCGCGCGGTTTCGCTGCGCAAGGCCCGCAATGTCCCGTCGCGCCAGTGCGTGATTCGCGCTGCTGCGGCATCGCCGGTGAAGCCGGCCTGCGCCAGCGCCTCGCCCAGCCCCGCGCGATCGCGCGGCAGGCGCCGGTCGCTGCGATCGTCGAGCGCGTCATAGATGCGTCCCACCGCCTCGACATGCGGGGCAAGCAGCGCGATCAGCGCCCCGCCATCGGCCAGCCCGTGCAGGCGCGCGACATTGTCGAGCGCATCGCCCTTGTCCGGCAGCGCATGCGTCTGCCGGTCGTCGACCATCTGCAGGCGATGCTCGATCGTCCGGAACAGCCGATAGGCTTCGGCCAGCCGCGCCGCGTCGACGGCGTCGATCCGTCCCGCGTCGGCCAGCGCCTTAAGCGCCGGCAGTGTCGCCCCGGCACGCAGCGAGGCATCGCGCCCGCCATGGATGAGCTGATGTATCTGCGCGAAGAATTCGACCTCGCGAATGCCGCCGCGCCCGCGTTTCAGGTCATAGCCGGGGCCGAAATGCTGGCCCTGTGCATAATGATCGCGGATCCGCCCCGACATCGCCCTGATCTCGTCGATCGCACTGAAATCGAGATTGCGACGCCACACGAAGGATCGGATCGCATCGAGGAAGGACTGGCCGAGCGCCTTGTCCCCCGCGCAGGCGCGTGCGCGGATGAAGGCAGCGCGCTCCCATGTCCGCGCGCTCGATTCATAGTAACCGATCGCCGCTTCGTAAGGCAGCACGATAGGCGTGACTTCGGGCGTCGGCCGCAGCCGCAGATCGACGCGGAAGACATGCCCGTCGCCATCGCGCGCCTGCAACAGTTCGACGACGCGCCGGCCAAAACGGACCGCGCCCTCGCCCACATCCTCGCGCGCCAGATGCGGCAGCGTCGCGGGATCGAAGAGCAGGATCGGATCGATGTCCGACGAGAAGTTGAGCTCGCGGCTGCCATGCTTGCCAAGCGCGATCACCGCGAATCCCGCGACCGGCGCATCGGGCACGCGCTCGGTTATGGCGGCTGAAATCGCATCGTCGAGCGAGCGATCGGCGAGATCGGACAAACCCTCGACCACCGCCTCGAACGGCAGCGCTCCTGCAAGATCGCCGACGGCAAGCGCGAGCATCACCCCTTCGCGCCGTCGCCTCAGCCGCCGCGCCACGGGCGCATCGGGCTCGTCATCCGCCCAGGCCAGCGCCAGCGCTTCGTTGATCCTCGCCCCCGCAAGCAACGCGGCAAGATCGGGCCGTCGCCCAAGCGCGTGGCGCAGGAAGGGCGCATGCGCGTCTGCGCGCGCAATTGCGTCCTCAAAGGATGTTTTCGACAAGCTCTCCATATCGGGGCTTTGGACCGGACGCCGTGCGCGTTCAATGCCCGGCTTCGTCCGATCGGATGACAACGCTTTCATGTGCCCGAAAGCAACTGCTTGGCCCCCCGCGCGTTCTGAGGGGCATGAGCAGGATCAACCAGAACGTGGCGCGGGCGGCCCATATGGTCAGGGTACGCGCCTCGACGCAGGCCGGGGTCGGCAATGCGCTGCGCAAGGCCTATGACGGCCAGCGCGACGGGTCGCTGCCTGCCGATCTGATGGAGTTGCTCGCCAAGCTCAGATAAGGCGCGGGCGGGCGGCAATCATCGAAGACGATCGGGAAGCCTCGCCGGGATCGGCGCGGCCTCCTGATCAATCGTCCTCGCTCTCGTCGCCTTCGTCGACACGGCCGACTGCGCCGTGGCTGAGATCGTTCACCTCGTCCATGATCGAATCGAGCACGCTGCGCCCGCCATTTTCCGGGCCTTGCCGGCGTGACGGGAGCGAGCCGTCGTTGAGCAACGCCTCGAGCGCGACGCGGCCGCGCGCGACGCGGCTCTTGATCGTGCCGACGGCGACGCCGCAAATCTCTGCCGCTTCCTCATAGGCGAATCCGCCCGCGCCGACGAGGATCAGCGCCTCGCGCTGGGGTTGCGGCAGGTGCATCAGCGCGCGCTGCATGTCGGCCAGCTCTATCTGCTTGTCCTGCCCCGCAGGTGCGGCCAGGATGCGTTCGGCGGTCAGATCGTCCCACTCGCCACGAAAGCGGGCGCGGCGCATCTGCGAGAGATAAAGATTGCGCAGGATGATGAAGGTCCACGCGCGCATGTTGGTGCCGGCCTGGAAGCGCTTGCGCGCTGCCCATGCCTTCATCAGCGTCTCCTGGACGAGATCGTCGGCAAGATCGCGATTGCCCGACAACGAGCGCCCGAAGGCGCGGAGATGCGGGATGACGAGGCCGATCTCGGCCTTGAACTCGTCATCCGACAACGTCTCGTGCTGCACGGGTTCGGCATCCGTCGAAGCCACAGTCATCGGCGCATCCGGTTCGCTGTCGCGCGCGGCGGATGAAAACATGCCGCGCTCAGACCAGCACCACGGCCAGCATCGCGACGATCGCGAGCGCCAGCGAGGCGATCAGAACATAGCGCACCACATGCGGCGTGCTTCCCGCGCGCGCCTGCTGCGCGCTGCGATGAATTTCCCGACCTGACATGACCCATCCCATCTATCGTTATGAGAGGCCAACGAGCCGCACGCTTGCGAGTTCCATCCGTCACGCAGCCGGAACGGTTTCCCGATCGAAGAACAGCGCCTGCGCGATGGCGGCCTTCACCGTCGCGCGCTGGAAGGGCTTGGTGATGAGGAAGGTGGGTTCGGGCCGCTCGCCGGTCAGCAGCCTTTCGGGGAAAGCGGTGATGAAGATCACCGGCACGCTGAATTCGGAGAGGATATCCTTCACCGCATCGATGCCCGAACTGTCGTCGGCAAGCTGGATGTCGGCAAGCACGAGGCCCGGCCGCTCGGCGCGCGCCTCCGCCACCGCCTCGTCGCGGGTCACGGCGATTGCGGTCACCTCATGGCCCAGATCGCGGACGATCGTCTCGAGATCCATCGCGATCAGCGGTTCGTCCTCGATGATCAGCACCTTGGACCGCGTCTGCCGCTCAATCTCCGCCAACGCGTCAGAAACGAGCGCCTCGATTTCCTCGGGCGTCGTGTCGATCAGATAGGCCGCATCCTCGGGTGTGAAGCCTTCCATGGCCGTCAGCAGCAGCGCCTGGCGCGGCAGCGGCGTCATCTGGCCCAGCCGCGCGCGGGCGATATCCTCGTTCGCGTCGTCGCCAAGGGCGATCGGGCGTTCGTCGGGATTGGCCGACGTCCAGATCACCTGAAAGGTGCGATAGAGGCCAAGCCGCGGATCGACGTCGCGGGGGAACTGGTCGGGCGCCTCGACGATCGCCTCGAGCGCCGCCTTCACATAGGAATCGCCCTGCGGCTGGCTGCCCGTGAGCGCGCGCGCATAGCGGCGAAGGAACGGCAGATGCGGCGCCAATTGCTGACCAAGCGACATATAAAACGGCTCTCCTCGTCGAACCCATTCAACCCCGAAGTGCGGCAACACTGTCACAGTTCGGCACGCGCTTGATCAAAGCGCGTTTGGCATGGAACAAACAATCCCGAATTTGGTTTCATCGCAACGATCCTGCGCGCGAGTCCCCATGCTCTTACCATCGCAGGACTGAGGCGATGATGAGAAAAACGGTTGAAAAGCGTTGAATCAGATGCTTGACGCAGAACGGGTTGATAGGGGGAGTGCCTTGGCTTCGGACAGCGTGAAAAAAGGCACGACTCCACGCGGCAAGGGACGGCGACGGGATGATGAAAGCGCGAACGGCAGCGTCGGTCGTGCGTTGCGGACCGTCTATCAGCAGACCGTCGACGAGACGGTTCCTGACGACATGCTGGAGCTTCTGCGCAAGCTCGGCTGAGCGATCGTCGTGAATGCGCCGCTCGACTCCGAGGCGACCGCGGATATGTCGGACCGGCTGGCGCGGCTTTCGACCGGCGCCAAGATGTTCGCCCTGCTCAGCCTCGCGCTCTTTCCGCTCGGGCTGATCCTTTTTCTCGCTTCGCTCCAGACCAATCGCAACGTCGATCTCGAACGCCGCTCCGCCCTGCGCGTGGCGGTCAGCGAAAGCGCTCGGCGGCTCGGCGCCGAAATCGCCGTCGATACCGGAACGCTGCGCGGGGCCACGGAATTGCTGGCGCGCGGCGAAGCACCCGAAATTGCGTGCGGGCGCGTGCGCGACACGCTGTCGACGGCGAGCGGCGAGCCCACCGCTTTCGTGATATCCGGTCCCGACGGCCGCGCACTGTGCGGAACGCCGGGCGTCGCCGCGCCGCCGCCGCGCATGACCGAGGCCGACAGCAATCAGGATGTCGCGATCGACACGCAAAAGGCGTTGCTGCGGATCGACCTGCCCCCGGCGGGGGGCTATCGCGCATCGGCGATCTACCCGCGCGAACAGCTGGCGCGCATTGCGGCGCCCGCCGATTTCGCGGCGGGCTACCGTCTCGATATCGGATCGGGGCCGCAGTTCATCCCGCTGATCGACACGTTTCGCGCGGGCGCGTTCGAACGTACAGCGACGATGACCGTCGCGGTGCCGCGCATCGGCGCGTCGCTGACGATGGAGGTCCACGCCGCGCCTTTCACCTCGTCGCAGATGCTGACGATGCTGATGCCGATCCTGATGTGGGCCTCGGCCGCGGCGATCGGCTGGCTTGTGGTCGATCGGATGCTGCTGCGTCCGCTGGGCGAGTTGCGCCGGGCGATCGCATCCTATCAGCCCGGCCTGCCCTTCGGCGCCGGACGCCGGCTGACCACGCCCGCCCGCGAGATTCGCGAACTGGGCGAAACTTTCCGTACGATCACCGAGACGGTGGCGGCGCACGAAGCCGAGCTGGCGCTGGGCCTCAGCCGCCAGACCCGGCTGACGCGCGAAGTGCATCACCGCGTGAAGAACAATCTCCAGGTCATCGCCAGCCTGATCAGCCTTCATGCGCGATCGGCCAGGTCGACCGAGGCCGCGAACGCCTATGCCTCGATCCAGCGCCGCGTCGATGCGCTCGCCGTGGTCCACCGCAACCATTATGCCGAGCTGGAGGAAAATCGCGGCATCCCCCTCCGCTCGCTGCTGGGCGAACTTGCGGCCAATCTGCGCGCCACCGCCCCCTCGACGGGCGGCCCGCTCCACATCCACATCGAGGCCGCACCTTATTACGTCACGCAGGATGTGGCGGTTGCGCTTGCCTTTATCGTTACCGAGCTTGTCGAGCTTTCGATGCTGGGCGGCCCTGCGATGCCGATCGTCATCCGGGTCGGGGACGGCGATGAAGGCGGTCGCAGTCGTCTTACCGTTCGCTCCGAAGCATTGGCCGGCCGCCATGCAGACAGCAAGCTCAAGCAGAAATATGCCCGCATTCTCGAAGGCCTGGCGCGGCAGCTCCGCTCGTCGCTTGTCTTCGACGCCAGCGAAGGCAGCTACAGCCTGGGCTTCGCCAATAGCGGAATCGAATGAGGCGACGGCATTTCGATGCCCGAACGGAAAATTGCCCGCCGCTAAAAATATTCCGAAATCGATGGAACCCGTGCGCGGGAAGCACGTTGTGCTGTTCGGATAGTGACCTTTGCCCCCCCGCTCTCGCTATCCAAGACACGGGCCCGAAACAGCCGAATTCCCCCCCTCGGCGTTTCGGGCCCAATATTTTTTCCGGCCTTTTTATCGATCCTTGCGGTTGAGGAACGAAACCTCGACTTCGCGCATTTCTTTCCGGCGCGCGCCGTCGGGCGTGCAACGAATGGGAGACAAGTTATGCTTCGCAAGTTGATGACCGCCGCCGTGATTGCGGGCGCCATTGCGGTTTCCGCATGCAACACCGTGTCCGGCGCCGGCGACGATCTGAAGTCGGCCAGCAAGACGACCAAGGACGCGATCAACAAATAAGCGCTTCAGCGCTCGCCGCCGCCGGCCCCGGTTCTTGCCCAGGCCGGCGGCGCTTTCGTGCTCCCCGCCAACCGATAGAAATCGGCGATCCGGTCGAGCGCCAGCCCCAGCACCAGCTTGCCCGCGCGCGCCGGCCAGCCCAGTCCGCGCTCCGCCCCCGCCAGCCCCTCGCCCGCGCAGATCACGCGCCAGGCGATGTCGCTCAATCCGGGGCCCGCCGCATCGACCGCCGCCTCGAAGCGCCGCTTGGCGCTGATCTGGGCGATCGTCGCGGCCGCCGGATCGAAGCCGGAGCGCCGGCCGCCCACCGCGGCCGTCGGCGACCAGTTCATCGCCACGCGCGGCGCCAGCCCGGCGCGCTCCCAGTCGGCGCGCAGCAGCTCGCCGGCATCGAGCTGGCGCGTGCTGATATGCCCGCGCGCATGCAGCCAGGTCAGCGGCGATTCGGCGAGGTTGACGGTGACGCTGCGCCGCTCGCGCTTCCCCGCCCCGGTCGTCCCCCGCCCGCTTTTCGCGCCGCCGTCCGCGCGCATGCCACGCTCCACCAATTTCACGCCGGTCGCCATCGTCGCCTCCTTGCCCGTCGAGCGACTCTATTGCCTTAACGGCAATATTGTAGGAAAGAGAAAAACCGATATGGTTATACGGAGCACATCATGATCACCGCCATCCGCGAAGTGCGCCGCGCCAAGGGGCTGACCCTCGCCGAAGTCGGCGCGCGCTGCGATCCGCCGACCACCGCGCAGACGATCGGCCGGCTGGAGACGGGCACGCGCACCGTGTCGGTGGGCTGGCTCAATCGTATCGCTAAGGCGCTGGGCGTCGACGCCGCCGATCTCGTCACTCTCCCCGACCGCCCCGATATCCCCGTGGCGGCGATCCTCGGCCATGACGGGGCGCACGCCCCGCGCGCCGAGGCGCGTGTGATCCCGCCCCAGCCCGCCCCTGCGCTGATTGCGGTGATCGTCGAGAGCGGCGCCGGTGACTATCGCGCCGGCGACGAAATCTGGTGCGAGCGCCTCGGCCCTGAAACCTTTGCCGGCGCGCTCAACCGCGATGTGCTCGTGCCGCGCCCCGCCGGGCGCTTCGCCTTCGGCCGGCTCATCGGCCGCGACGACGGCAAGCTCCACCTCCTGCCGCCAGGTGCTGGCGCGCGCCAGCAGGTGATCGCCGATCCCCCCTGGCTCGCGCGCGCCGTGAAGCTGGTGAGGCAGCTATAGACGAACGCGCGTCCGTTCGCGTGTCGCCGGTGTTTTTGCGCTGAATAGCAGGCCGCGCGCCGGGAAGCCCGCCTCGCGCCTGTCGTCGAGACCGAACATCCCGCCCCGGCACGATATCGAGGAGAAGAAATCCGGGCTTCGTCCCCTCAATCACCCCGTCATTGGCACGCCAGAGTGCCTGCCGTGGCCAATGACCCCGTCATTGGCACGCCAGGCACTCGTCATAGTCCTTCGCCTCGACCTCGATCTGCTTGAGATCGATGGTGTTGTCGGCCTCGACGCCACCCGCAAAGCCCGCGCGCTGCACTGACTTGGAGCGGAGATAGTAGAGCGACTTGATGCCCAGTTCCCACGCACGGAAGTGAAGCATCAGCAGATCCCACTTCTCGACGTCGGCCGGGATGAACAGGTTCAGCGACTGCGCCTGATCGATATAAGGCGCGCGGTCGCCGGCCAGTTCCAGGATCCAGCGCTGGTCGATCTCGAAGCTGGTCTTGTATGTGTCCTTCTCTTCCTGGCTCAGGAAATCGAGATGCTGGACCGACCCGCCCTTCTCGAGGATCGTGTTCCACACCGCGTCGCTGTTCTTCGATTTCTCGGAAAGCAGCTTTTCCAGATAGGGATTCCTGATCGAGAAGCTGCCCGACAGCGTCTTGTGCGTGTAGATGTTGGCCGGGATCGGCTCGATGCACGCCGAGGTGCCGCCGCAGATGATCGAGATCGACGCGGTCGGCGCGATCGCCATCTTGCAGCTGAAACGCTCCATCACCCCGCGATCGGCGGCGTCGGGGCACGGCCCGCGCTCGACCGCCAGATGCATCGAGGCTTCGTTCACCTGCGCCGAGATGTGCTTGAAGACCTTGAGGTTCCAGCTTTTCGCCATCGCACCCTCGAAGGGCAGGCCGCGCGCCTGGAGGAAGCTGTGGAAGCCCATCACGCCGAGGCCGACCGAGCGTTCGCGGCTGGCCGAATAGGCGGCGCGCTCCATCCCCGGCTCGGCGCGCTCGATATAGTCCGACAGGACGTTGTCGAGGAAGCGCATGACATCCTCGATGAACTGCTTGTCGCCGTTCCACTGGTCCCACGTCTCGAGGTTGAGCGACGACAGGCAGCAGACGGCCGTGCGGTCATTGCCCAGATGATCACGTCCCGTGGGCAGCGTGATTTCCGAGCAGAGGTTCGAGGTCGAGACCTTCAGCCCCAGCTCGCGATGATGCTTGGGCATCGTGTTGTTCACCTTGTCGATGAACACGATATAGGGCTCGCCCGTCGCCAGCCGGGTTTCGACCAGCTTCTGGAACAGCGCGCGCGCATCGACCTTGCCGCGCTCCGATCCGTCCTTGGGGCTGGTGAGCGTCCATTCGGCGCCGTCGCGCACCGCCTCCATGAACGCATCGGTGATGAGCACGCCATGATGGAGGTTGAGCGCCTTGCGGTTGAAGTCGCCCGACGGCTTGCGGATCTCGAGGAACTCCTCGATCTCGGGATGCGAGATGTCGAGATAGCAGGCGGCCGATCCGCGACGCAGCGAACCCTGCGAAATCGCCAGCGTCAGCGAATCCATCACGCGGACGAAGGGAATGATGCCGCTGGTCTTGCCGTTGAGGCCCACGGGCTCGCCGATGCCGCGCACGCCGCCCCAATAGGTGCCGATGCCGCCGCCGCGCGAGGCGAGCCAGACATTCTCGTTCCAGGTGTCGACGATGCCGTTGAGGCTGTCGGACACTGAGTTGAGGTAGCAGGAAATGGGCAGGCCGCGCCCGGTGCCGCCGTTCGAGAGAACGGGCGTGGCGGGCATGAACCACAGCTTCGAGATATAGTCGTAGATGCGCTGGGCGTGCGCGGCATCGTCGGCATAGGCCGAAGCGACGCGGACGAAGAGATCCTGATAGGATTCGCCCGGCAGCAGATAGCGGTCCTTCAGCGTCTCCTTGCCGAAATCGGTCAGCAGCGCATCGCGGCTGTGATCGACATCGACCGGAAAGGGGCGCGGACGCACTTCCTTCGACCCGCCTTCGGCAGGCGCGGCTTCGGCCTCGGCCGCCTTGGCGGCGATGGCTTCGAGTTCGGTTGTGCTCACGTCGTTCGCGCTTCCCTGCGTATCTCTGAAATCCACGTCCGACCCCCGCTCGTTCACTATCCGTTCGACTCGGGGGCGAACCCCCATCCTATCACCCAAGAGGCGGGAACGGGGTGCGAAAATCGCCTAATCCCCGCTTTCCACAGGGCAAAGGCAGCTGGCACGCGATATGGGGTCGCATGCATCAAACCACTAGCCCTTGGGTTTTGCTCCCCGGCTCAACACCATTGATAGTGTCACAACCGCCGCGAGACGCAAGACCGTAAATGACGGATTGAAGACTCGGTTCATCGCCACAGGGATTCGTTTCACCGCACCCCACCCCCCGCGACGCGTGGTCGCTCCAGCCTTTCCGGATCGCGCAAGAGAACGTGGGGGGAACGAAAAAATATGCCCCCAAAATATGTCGCACCGCCAAAATCGCGCCGGCCGCTGAATCTGAGCATGGACACCATCCGCACCCTCGCGCTAGCCAGGAGAGGCGCGCCGCGAACGGCCGCGACAGTCGAAATCCCAACCGGAGGGCCGCGCATGTCCCATTGGACCGATGACCGAGATACGAAGGTCGGCGCCATCCTCGAAGGCCTGAACACGCTGACCGAGCTCGACCACCTGTCGAAAGAGATTAAGCAGCTCGCGGCGGAGATGGTGCTGAGCGCCTTGTCCAACGCGGGCTTCATCATCCGGCGAATGGACGATGGCGCCTGACGCGGTGAGCAGGATCGAGAGGCCGGGCGCAACATGCCGTGCTCGCTCCGGCCCCATGGCCGGCGGTGGAATGCCGCCGCAGGCCTAGAAAGGCAGGTTGAACCCCGGGGGCAGCGGCAGGCCGCTCTTCATCTTGGCCATTTCCTCGGACGAGGCGGCATCGGCCTTGGTGCGCGCATCGTTGAAGGCGGCGGCGATGAGATCCTCGAGCATCTGCTTCTCGGTCGGGGCGAGGAGCGATTCGTCGACCTCGACGCCGATCACGCGGCCCTTGGCGGTCGCGCGGACCTTCACCAGCCCGCCGCCCGAGGCGCCTTCGACCTCGATCTTATCGAGCGCGGCCTGCGCCTCGCCCATCTGCTTCTGGATGTTTTCCGCCGCTTCCTGCGCGGCGCGCATCATCTTTTCGAGGTCCATGTCATGCGCTCCTGATATCGCCGGGCGTGTAGTCGATCAGCTCCGCGCCTGGGAAGGCCTCCATCGCCGCGCGCACGATCGGTGTGGCCAAAATCGCGTCGCGCGCCGCGCTTTCGACCGCGCGCTCCTGATCGAGCAGCGGCAGTTCGGCCGGGCCGTCCTCGCTCGTCACGGTCCAGGTGACGCCGGTCAGCGCCTTGAGCGCGGCGCCAAGATCGCGCGCAAAGTCGCTCGGCAGCGGCTTGGCCGGGCGATAGGCGATCTCGGGCGGGGCATAGCGCTGGAGCCCGACGAAATCGTGGAGCTGCTGCGCAAGCTGATGCCGGCCGCCATTGGTAAGCAGATCGACAAGCGCGCGGAAATCGACGGGCAATGGTGGCGCGGCCTGCGGCGCAGGCGCGCTCTGCTGTGCGGCAGGCGCAGCCGGCGCGGCGCCCGACAGGCGCTCGGCGAGCGCGCCGGGATCGGGCAGGCCGCTGGCGTGGATGACGCGCAGCACCGCCATTTCGGCGGCCTCCAGCGGCAGGGCGGCGCGCGCCGTTTCGTCATGTCCCTTCAGCAGCAACTGCCAGAGCCGGTGGAGCGCGGTGAAGCTCATCCGGCTCGCCCAGTCTGCATAGGCCTCGCGCTCCTCGCCCGACTGCGCGGGATCCTCGCCTCCACCGACGCGCGCGACGGTGATGCCGTGGACGATCTCGAGCAGCGCGCGGAGCACCGCCACTGGCTCGACGCCCAGATCATGCTGCGCGCGCAGCGCGGCGAGCGCGCCGGGCGCGTCGCCTTCGAGCACCTGCCCGAGCAGCCGGCGGATCGCCCCGCGATCGGACAGCCCCAGCATCTCGCGCACCTGCAGCGCGGTCACGCCGCCGCTGCCTTCCATATCGGCGTGGGCGATCGCCTGATCGAGGATCGACAGCCCGTCGCGCGCAGACCCTTCGGCCGCGCGCGCGATCATCGCCAGCGCCTCGGGCTCGGCCTTCACGCCCTCGGCCTCGACGACCGTGCCGAAATGCCGGGCGAGCATCTCCGCCGGGATGCGCCTCAGGTCGAAACGCTGGCAGCGCGACAGCACGGTCACCGGCACCTTGTTCACCTCGGTGGTGGCGAACAGGAACTTCACATGCGGCGGCGGCTCCTCAAGCGTCTTCAGCAGCGCGTTGAACGCGTTCTTCGACAGCATGTGGACTTCGTCGATGATGTACACTTTGTAGCGCGCCGAGACGGCGGCATAGCGCACGGCCTCGATGATCTCGCGCACGTCGTCGACGCCGGTATGGCTGGCGGCGTCCATCTCGACCACGTCGATATGCCGCCCTTCGGCGATCGCGACGCAAGGCTCGCACACGCCGCACGGATCGATCGTCGGCCCGCCCTGCCCGTCCGGCCCGATGCAGTTGAGCGCCTTGGCGATCAGCCGCGCGGTCGACGTCTTGCCGACACCGCGGACGCCGGTGAGCAGGAAGGCGTGCGCCAGCCGGTCGCGCTTGATCGCGTTGCCCAGCGTCTGGACCATCGCGTCCTGCCCGATCAGCGCCGAAAATGTCTGCGGACGATATTTGCGCGCGAGCACGCGATAGGGTTGGGAATCAGCCATGACGATGCACAGTAGCTCGCCCGGCGCGCGCTGTCGAAGCGATGCGCATGGTTTGCGCGATGCTGTCAAACATGGTAAATCCCGTCGAAATATCTGACAAAAAACGGTCGCAACAGCCTAACGGATCCCAGCGAAGCACGGGATTCGGCCGTTGGTCGGCATCTTGCTGCCAGCGGAATGTTCGTTCCAAGGGGTAGAGTGATGCTCAAAAAAACTTTGTTTGCACTGGCCATGACCACGGCCATCACGTCGCCGGCCTTCGCCGCGACCAACCTGCTCGTCAACGGCAGCTTCGAGGATGGCTTCAACGGCTGGACCGTTGGCGGCACCACCGATTATCCGCCGTCGGTCATCGATTATAACTCCAGCGCGGGCTACCCGACGGGCGCCTTTGGCGAGCCAGTGGGGCCGGACAACGCCGTCGGCAATCCCGGCCTCGACGCCGTGGGCGGCCATGCCGCCTATTTCGTGTCGGACATCGCCAATCCGCAGACGCTGACCCAGACGGTCACGCTGCAGGCGGGCGTCACCTACACGTTCGGCTTCGATGTCTACAAGCCCGCCAACGGCAACGCGAACCCCAATGGCGCGGCGTTCAGCGCCTCGCTCAACGGCGTCGAGTTCGCCAGCTTCACGGCAAGCGAGCTGCCGGTGCAGACCTGGCAGCATTATTTCGCGACGACGAGCTTCGCGGCGCCCGCGACCGGCGACTTCACCTTCAGCTTCACCAGCAATGGCTTTCCGGCGAAGGATTTCGTAATCGACCGCGTCTATCTCTCGGCGCTGCCGGTTCCCGAGCCGACGACCTGGGCGATGCTCATCGCGGGCTTCGGCCTTGTCGGCGGCGCGATGCGCACCCGCCGCCGCGCGGGCTACACGCTGGCCTGACCGTTCAAAGCGCCCCCGCCCGACATGGCCGGGCGGGGGCGTTCGGTCTCAAACCTTTGCGCTGAACGGCGTGAAGTCCGTCCCGTCATCGAAGATGTCGACGCCCTCGCGCCGCTTGAGGAAGCCGACGACGACATAGGTGACGGGAGTCAGCACGACTTCCCACAGCACCTTGAGCGCCCAGTTGGTCACCATCACGGTCAGCACCTGCCCGGTGCTCCACACGCCGAGAAAGGCGATCGGATAGAAGATCGCGCTGTCGACCGCCTGGCCGAATATCGTCGAGCCGATCGTCCGCGTCCACAGCATCCGGCCTCCGGTCCAGATCTTCATCCGCGCCAGCACATAGCTGTTGACGAACTCGCCCGCCCAGAAAGCGGTGATCGAGGCGAGCACGATGCGCCAGACCTGCCCGAACACCTGCTCATAGGCGGCCTGCCCGTCCCACCCGGCGGCAGGCGGCAGCGCAACCACCACCCAGCTCATCACCGCCATGAAGATCAGCCCCGCGAACCCCGCCCAGATGCAGCGGCGCGCGCGGGCATAGCCATAGACCTCGGTCAGCACGTCGCCGATCACATAGGAGACGGGGAAGAACAGGATTCCGGCCCCGAACACGAAGCCGCCGATGCTTGCCGGCTTGGCCGCGCCAATGACGTTCGACAGCAGCAGGATGACGACGAAGGCCGCCATGACGAAATCGAAATAGCGGAAATGCCGGCCGGCGATCGCGCCGGCGCTGACATGGTGGCTGGCGGGCACGGCCGCGGCGTCGTTGATCATGGGCGCAAAGACTATCCTTGTTTCGCCCGCGCGCAATCCGGGCTATGCGCGTGCGCGACGCGCCCGTAGCTCAGTTGGATAGAGCACGAGCCTTCTAAGCTTGGGGCCGCAGGTTCGAATCCTGCCGGGCGCGCCAATATCTTTCTTGCCTCAATCGCCGGCGCGGACATCCGTCCGCTTGGCTATCCTCGCATAAGCTCGGGCGGCCGGTCGGCCTTGCGAACCCGGACGGGTTCGAAGTCGCTCCTGCCGGGCGCGCCATCCCTCGGTCCGATCAGTTGCCCTGCTCGCGCGCGAGGCGGCGGGCTTCCTTTTCCTGACGTTTGCGTTCCTTGGCGTCGCGCTTTTCCTGCTTGCGCATCGCCCGGCCGCGATTGCGATCGGCTTCTTCCTGGCTGGTCGTCATCCAGTCGGCGGTCTTGCCGACCGCGCGGACCGGTAGCGTCGCGACATTGGCGGCGGTGCGCACGACGCAACCCGACAGGAGCAGCGCGGCAAGCGGAAGCAGGACAAGGATACGCATCCCCGCCTCCTAGCCGCACCGCGCCTCACCCGCCAGCCATGGTCCGGCGAAGCGCCTTCAATCCGCGAAGAGCAGAACCGGCGTCTCGAGATATTTCTTCACCAGCTGGACGAAGCTCGCCGCGTCCCAGCCGTCGACCACGCGGTGATCGCAGGAAATGGACAGATTCATCAGCTTGGCGCGAATGATGTCGTCGCCCCGGAAGACCGGGCGCTCGACGATCTTGTTCGGCCCGATGATCGCGACCTCCGGGCGGTTGATCACCGGCGTCGTCGCGATGCCGCCGAGCGGCCCGAGCGAGGTGACCGTCAGCGTCGAGCCCGAAAGCTCGTCGGACTTCGCCTTGCCGGTGCGCGCAGCATCGGCGAGGCGGCCGATCTCGCCGGCGAGTTGCCAGACATTCTTCGCCTGCGCGTCGCGGATGACCGGAACCATCAGCCCGGCGTCGGTCTGCGTCGCCATGCCCAGATGCACGGCACCGTGCCGCGTCACCACGCCCGCCTCGTCGTCGTAGCGCGCGTTTATCATCGGAAATTCGGGCAGCGCCTTGCAGATCGCGACGATCAGCAGCGGCAGCATGGTCAGCTTGGGCCGGTTGCCGCGATTGGCGTTCAGGTCGCCGCGCATATCCTCCAGATCGGTCACGTCGATCTCGTCGACATAAGTGAAGTGCGGGATATGGCGCTTCGACGCGGCCATGTTCTCGGCGATGCGGCGACGCATGCCGATGACCTTCACTGCCTCGTCGGCGCGCGCTGCGCCTGCGGGGCGGAAGCCCTGGCCGGTATTGTAGGTGAGATAGGCGTCGAGATCGGCGTGACGGATGCGGCCGCCCTCGCCCTTCACCTGCGCCAGATTGATTCCCAGCGCGCGGGCTCGATCGCGCACGGCGGGCGAAGCAAGCACACGCTCCGCAGCATGAGCCGGCGGCGCTGCGGCAGGTTCGGGCGCAGGCGCCGGAGCGGGCTGGGGCGTCTCCGCCGCCTCGACCGGGGCCGGCGCAACCTCGACGACCACGACTTCGACGTCCTCGGCAGGCGCTTCGACGGCGGCAGGCTCGTCGACATCGCCCTCGACCTCGATGACGGCAAGCGCGGAGCCGATGGCGACGACATCGCCGACCTCGCCCGCAATCTCGACGACGACGCCGGCAACGGGCGATTCCATCTCGACCGTCGCCTTGTCGGTCATCATGTCGGCGAGCTTGCCGTCTTCCTCGATGCGGTCGCCGGGCTTAACGTGCCAGTGGACGATTTCGGCCTCGGCGATACCTTCGCCGATGTCGGGCAGGCGGAATGTGTAGCGGGCCATTCAAACTCTCTCCCGTTCATCCCGAGCGAAGTCGAGGGACATGGGGGGCAGGACAAACGTGTCGCGACGACGCTCGACACGAACGGCGATAGGGACGATCCGCATCGCGATCAGTCCTTCAGGATCTTCTTGAGCGCCTCGCCGATGCGGACGGGGCCGGGGAAATAGGCCCATTCGAGGCTGTGGGGATAAGGCGTGTCGTAACCGGTGACGCGCTCGATCGGCGCTTCGAGATGGTAGAAGCAGCGCTCCTGCACCTGCGCGGACAGTTCCGCGCCGAAACCGCCGGTGCGCGTTGCTTCATGGACGATCATGCAGCGCCCGGTCTTCTTCACCGATGCCTCGATCGCGTCGATGTCGAGCGGCACCAGCGTGCGCAGGTCGATCACCTCGGCATCGACGCCCTGCTCGGCGACCACGCCCTGCACGACATGCACCATCGTGCCATAGGCGAGGATCGTCACCGCCTCGCCCTCGCGCACGACCTTCGCCTTGCCGAGATCGATGCGGTAATAGCCCTCGGGCACTTCCGACGAGTCATGCTTGGCCCAGGGCGTGACCGGGCGGTCATAATGGCCGTCGAACGGGCCGTTGTAGATGCGCTTCGGCTCGAAGAAGATCACCGGATCATTGTCCTCGATCGCGGCGATCAGCAGCCCCTTCGCGTCGTAAGGCGTCGAGGGAATGACGGTCTTCAGGCCCGAGACATGGGTGAAGATGCCCTCGGGGCTCTGGCTGTGCGTCTGGCCGCCGAAGATCCCGCCGCCGAAGGGCGACCGCACCGTCATCGGCGCGGTGAACTCGCCCGCCGAGCGATAGCGCAGCCGCGCCGCTTCCGACACGAGCTGGTCGAGCGCGGGATAGATATAGTCGGCGAACTGGATCTCCGGCACCGGCCGCAACCCATAGGCGCCCATGCCCACCGCGACGCCGATGATGCCGCATTCGCTGATCGGCGTGTCGAACACGCGCGTCTTGCCATATTTCTTCTGCAGCCCCGCCGTCGCGCGGAAGACGCCGCCGAAATAGCCGACATCCTCGCCCATCACGACGACGTCGGGGTCGCGTTCCATCATCACGTCCATGGCGCTGTTGATCGCCTGGATCATGTTCATCCGGGTCACGCCGGTGGTTTCCTCGGCCGCGTCGCTCATTCGCCTGTCTCCAGCCCCGCGGCGCGGGCTTCGTCGAACATCTGCTGGCGCTGCTCGCGCAGGTGCGGGGGCAGTTCCTCGAACACGCCCTCGAACATCGTCGCCATCGGGTGGTGCAGGCCGTGGCCGAGCACGCCGTTCTTCTCGGCCTCGCGCGCGGCGGCCTTCACTTGCTCGGCAAGTTCCAGGTCCATCGCGGCGTGGCGCTCCTCGTCCCATTCGCCAAGCGCGATCAGGTGATCCTTGAGCCGCGCGATCGGGTCACCGAGCGGCCAGATCCGCGCTTCCTGCGCCGATCGATATTGCGAGGGATCGTCGGAGGTCGAATGACCCTCGGCGCGGTAGGTGAAATGCTCGATCAGCGTCGGCCCCTGATTGGTCCGCGCGCGCTCGGCCGCCCATTCGGTCGCGGCATAGACCGCCAGCGCGTCATTGCCGTCGACGCGCACCCCTGCGATGCCATAACCGATCGCGCGCGCCGCGAAGGTCGTCGCCTCGGCGCCCGCAAAGCCCGAAAAGCTGCTGATCGCCCACTGGTTGTTGACGACGTTCATGATCACCGGCGCGCGATAGACGCTGGCGAAGGTGCAGGCCGAATGGAAATCACCCTCGGCGGTCGATCCCTCGCCACACCACGTCGCGGCGATGCGCGTGTCGCCCTTGGCCGCGCTCGCCATCGCCCAGCCCACGGCCTGCGGATATTGCGTCGCGAGATTGCCCGAAATGGAGAAGAAGCCCTTCTCCTTCACCGAATACATGATCGGCAGCTGCTTGCCTTGCAGCCGGTCGCCCTTGTTCGAGTAGATCTGGTTCATCATGTCGACCAGCGACCAGTCGCGCGCGAGGAGCAGGCCCTGCTGGCGATAGGAAGGGAAGCACATGTCGTCGGTCGCCAGCGCGAAGGCCGCGGCGACCGCGACCGCCTCCTCGCCCGTCGACTTCATGTAGAAGCTCGTCTTGCCCTGGCGCTGCGCGCGATACATGCGCTCGTCGAAGGCGCGGGTCAGCGCCATGGCGCGCAGCATGGCGCGCATCCGGTCAGGCGATAGGCGCGGGTTCCACGCACCGCCCGCTGTGCCGTCGAGGTCGAGCACGCGGACGAGGTCATATGCGAGTTCGTGGAAGCTGTCGGCGGGCGCATTGGGTGCCGGACGCGTGGCCGCGTCGACGGTCGGAATGGAAAAGTCAGCGAAATCAGCATCATCGCCCGGGCGGAATCGCGGCTCGGGGACGTGCAGGCTGAGCGGCTTCAGGTTCGTGCGAAGGGAATCGTCAGACATTCTCACTCCAGGACACCCGATGCCGGATCGATTCATGCCGCTCCGGACTCGGCGCCGAACGTTGTTATAAAATTACAACGCCCGTTTCCAGTCCCCTTTATCGCGCCGACCGTCCACCCCGCTTGACGAGCACGGAAAGCGCCGCTCACATGGCGCGGGAGTCTGATCCACTGAAGTGGAAGCGGCACCGGCCCACTCCCCCGCCCGCCCCCCACAGCATATCGTGGATGGGAGGCCGGGCGGGGGAGTGGGCCGGCGCCGCACCTGATCCAGCTCTGCTGGATCAGACTCTAAAACGACAAGAGAGGATGCCCCTGATATGACGCTGAACGTCGCCGGCCGCACGGCCTATAGCGAAGAGCATGAGGCCTTCCGCCAGAGCGTGCGGAGCTTCCTGCAGAAGGAAGCCGTGCCCCACGTCCAGCGCTGGGACGAGCAGGGGATCGTCGACAAGTCGATCTGGCCCAAGGGCGGCGAGGTGGGCATGCTCTGCCCTACCGTTCCCGAGGAATATGGCGGGCTCGGTCTCGATTTCGGCTATAACGCGGTGGTCGACGAGGAAGTCGCCTATGCCGGCGCACCGCTCGGCTTCTCGCTCCAGTCCGACATCGTCGTGAACTATATCGTCAAATATGGCTCCGAGGAGCAGAAGCGCCACTGGCTGCCCAGGATGGTCTCGGGCGAAGTCGTCACCGCCATCGCGATGACCGAGCCGGGGACCGGCTCCGACCTGCAGGGCATCCGCACCACCGCGAGGAAGGACGGCAACCATTATGTCGTCAACGGTTCCAAGACCTACATCACCAACGGCCAGAATGCCGACCTGATCCTCGTCTGCGCCAAGACCGACACCGAGGTGCAGCCCGCGTGGAAGGGCGTGTCGATCATCCTCGTCGAGGCCGACCGCGAAGGCTTCAAGCGCGGGCGCAACCTCGACAAGATCGGCATGGACGCCGCCGACACGTCAGAACTCTTCTTCGAGGATGTCCGCGTGCCGATCACCAACTGCCTCGGCGAAGAGGGCAAGGGCTTCATCTACCTGATGAGCGAGCTGCCGCAGGAACGCCTGTCGATCGCCGTCTCCGCGCAGGCCTCGGCGCAGCGCGCCTATGACGACACCGTCGCCTTCGTGAAGGATCGCAAGGCGTTCGGGAAGACGGTGTTCGATTTCCAGAATACCCGCTTCACCCTCGCCGATCTCAAGAGCAAGCTGCAGGTCGGCTGGGCGCATCTCGACTGGGCGCTGAAGCGCCACTACGCGCGCGAACTGACCCCGGAGGAAGGCGCCGCCGCCAAGCTGTGGCACACCGAGCTGCAGTGGGAAGTGATGGACAAATGCCTGCAGCTCCACGGCGGCGCGGGCTATATGAACGAATATCCCATCGCCCGCGCCTGGCGCGGCGCCCGCGTCACCCGCATCTTCGGCGGCACCAACGAGATCATGAAGGAACTGATCGGCCGCTCGCTCTAGCGGCGCCCTCCGTCATTGCGAGCGCAGCGAAGCAATCCAGAGATGCCGAACATCGCCCTGGATTGCTTCGCTGCGCTCGCAATGACGCAAACAACAGGCCCTCAGTTCAACCCGCGCTTGAAGTGGATCACGCGGTCGTAGCGCTTCATCACCAGATCCTCGCCCTCGATCGCGACGGGCTGGGATTTGAAATCGGCCTTGCCGACGTCGTTCGCCTCGAAATGGAAGATGAGCCGGTGGCCGCCGGGCTTCATGGCGAAGGGCGCATAGGGAATGGTATAGACGGGCAGATCGGGCACGATCGTCTCGACGATCTTGCCGGGATCGATCGGCACGCGCCCATCCTCGTCGGCCTCGATATATTTGATCGCCGTCTCGCCCTGATATTTGACCGCGAGCGTCAGGCTGAAATCGCCGAGCGCGTCGGGCTCGTCGAGCGAGGCATAATAGGCGCCGCCGGCCGCCGGCTCGTCCTTCACCAGCTTGAAGCGCGGCGGCACGACGACCGGCTCGGTGGTTAGCAATATCTGCCCGTCCTTCTCCACCCAGCGCCCCTGCGCCTGCTCGTCGAGCGCGCCATAGCTGAGGCCGAAGCGGAACTTGCCGTCCGCCTTGAGGTCGAGCCCCGCGACCAGCTCAGGCTCGGTCGCATTGTAGAGCCCCGCGCGCGGCGACGGCGCGGCAGTAGCGGCCGTCGCGCACAGAAGCGCGATCGACGCCCCCAAAGTGAAAGGCTTCATCCTCACCGCCCCTTGAACAACCCGCCAAGCACGCCGCGGATCAGCCCGCCGACGATTCCGCCGCTGCTGCTGCGCGACGACGTGCCGAACACCGCCTTGCTGACTTCGTTCGCCACCTGACGGCCGATCGCCGAACTGGCCGATCGCGTCGCCGATGTGACTGCCTTGTTCCAGGGATTGTTGGCGGCGTCGCGTTCGGCCTGGCGCTGCGCCTGCTGGGCCTGGCGATCGGCGGCGATGCGCGCGCGTTCGGCTTCCTTGGCGGCGCGGGCATCTTCCTTCGCCTGCTGCGCGGCGGCCTTGTCGGCCGCATCCTTCGCCTGCGCCTCGGCAGCGGCGGCGGCGGCCTCCTGCGATTTGGCGGCGAGCAGTTCCTCGGCCGATTCGCGATTGACCAGCGTGTCGTACTTCGCGCCGATCGCGTCGGTCTGGATCATCACCTTGCGCTCGTCGGGGGTCAGCGGCCCCACGCGCGAGCAGGGCGGCTTGATCAGCGTGCGTTCGACCGGCGAGGGCGCGCCGTCGGGCTGGAGCAGCGAGACCAGCGCCTCACCCACCTTCAGCTCGGTGATGACCGTCGCGACATCGACGCCCGGATTGGCGCGGAAGGTCTGCGCCGCGGCCGACACCGCCTTCTGATCGCGCGGCGTGAAGGCGTTGAGCTTGTGCTGCACGCGATTGCCGAGCTGCCCTGCCACCGTCTCGGGAATATCGATCGGGTTCTGGGTGATGAAATAGACGCCGACGCCCTTGGAGCGGATCAGCCGCACCACCTGCTCGATCTTCTCGAGCAATGCCTTGGGCGCATTGTCGAACAGCAGATGCGCCTCGTCGAAGAAGAAGGTCAGCACCGGCTTGTCGGGATCGCCGACCTCGGGAAGATGCTCGAACAGTTCGGACAGCAGCCAGAGCAGGAAGGTCGAATAGAGCTTGGGGCTCGCCATCAGCTTGTCGGCGGCAAGGATGTTGACGATCCCCCTGCCCTTGTCGTCGCGCTGGATGAAATCGGCCATGGCGAGCGCCGGCTCGCCGAAGAAATGATCGCCGCCCTGCGACCGGAGCTGGAGCAGCGCGCGCTGGATCGTGCCGATGCTCTGCTTGGAAACATTGCCGTAAGTCGTCGTCAGCTCGTCCGCGCGTTCGGCGCAGTGGACGAGCATCGACTGGAGATCGTCGAGGTCGAGGAGGAGAAGCCCGTCCTTGTCGGCGACGGTGAAGGCGATGGTCAGCACGCCTTCCTGCACTTCGTTCAGGTCCATCAGCCGCGACAGCAGCAGCGGCCCCATTTCCGAAACGGTGGTGCGGATCGGATGCCCCTGTTCGCCGAACAGGTCCCAGAACTGCACCGGATTGTCGGCATAGGCCCAGTCGGCATAGCCGATCTCGGCGGCGCGCGCGGCGAAGATCTCGTGCGTCTTGGCGGTGGCCGATCCCGCCATGGCGAGACCGGAAAGATCGCCCTTCACGTCGGCGACGAACACGGGGACGCCGGCCTGCGAAAATCCCTCGACGATCCCCTGCAGCGTCACGGTCTTGCCCGTGCCGGTCGCGCCCGCGATCAGTCCGTGGCGATTGGCGCGCTTGTAGTTGAGGATCTGGGGCTTGCCGCCGCCACTGCCGATGAAGATCCCGGTCTCGTCCGCCACGCGATTCTCCCCAACACCAAACTTCGGGGAGCTTAGTAGCGCCGTTCGTCGCCCGGTGAAATCGTCATTGCGAGCGCAGCGAAGCAATCCAGAAATGCCCTGACCGCTCTGGATTGCTTCGCTGCGCTCGCAATGACGTGTGTCGGCGGCGTCTGGGAATCTCGGAACCCGCGCATCCCGCCCGCGCGGAAAGCCCCTTCGTCAGCCGACGAAGGCGCGCTCGATCACATAGTCGCCGGGCTTGGCGTTGGATCCTTCCTCGAGGCCGAGGCCATCGAAGCGCTCGCCCAGTTCCTTGATCATCGCCATGCTGCCGCACATCATCACGCGGTCATGCTCGGGATCGATCGCGTTCGGCCCCAGCGTGTCGGTGCTGAACAGGTGGCCGTTGTCGATCAGCGCGCCGATGCGGCCGCTGGTGTGGAACGGCTCGCGCGTGACCGTGGGAATGTAGGAGAAGCGGGTCAGCGCCTCGTCCTGCACCAGCGGATCGCCGGCAAGCTGGCTTTCCAGCTCCTCGCGATAGGCGAGGTCGCTCACCCGGCGCACCGAGTGGACGAGGATGATCCGTTCGAACCGGTCGTAGATTTCGGGGTCGCGGACGATGCTGAGGAAGGGCGCGAGGCCCGTGCCCGTCGCGAGCAGGAAGAGGCGCTTGCCGGGGCGCAGCGCGTCGGCGACCAGCGTCCCCGTCGGCTTGCGGCCGAGGAACAGTTCGTCACCGACCTTGATCTGCTGGAGGCGCGAGGTCAGCGGGCCGTCCGGCACCTTGATCGAGAGGAATTCGAGCTCCTCGGCATAGGCCGGGCTGGCGAGCGAATAGGCGCGCAGCAGCGGGCGCGCCTCGCCCGGCAGGCCGAGCATGACGAACTCGCCCGAACGGAAGCGGAAACTTGCCGGGCGCGTGATCGTGAAGCTGAAGAGGTGCTCGTTCCAGTGACGGACATTGGTCACCGTCTCGACGGTGAGCGCCGCCGACGGCGCGAGGCGTTCCGCTTCGTTCAGCCGGTCGCTCATGCCAGGGTCTCCCGATCAGCGCCCCAAGCCGCAACGTCGTTGAACACCGCAGAAACCTCCTCAATCATCCGGGCAGGATCACAAGCCTGCCGCCCTCGCCTCCCAAATGGGCAAAGGCAAGTGAATAAGCTGCAACGCAGCATGAGATCATTGAAAGCGGCCTGTCACGCCGCGCGATCGGCCGCGCCATCGCACAAGTCCGGTAAAATGCCAAGAGTTTCCTGCAAATGATAACTATTCGCAGATCAATCCAGCCTATCGCCGGACATGGTCATGGGTGGGAGCCGGAACGACCCGACACGAAATCGTTGCGGCTGCTTCCTTCCGGATCTGACCGGGTTGGCGACGGCATCGTCCGCCCGACTCCCGCGCGCCATATGGCCGCTCGCGCGCCGAAGCGCAAGGTTGGGCGGGTTGGCCTGGCACATGCGCAGGCGCCCGTCCTTTCGATGCCGCCCCGCGCCCGCCAACATCGTCCCATTCCGGCACGCTGCCATTTGATGTCGCGCTTTTACAATCCCGGCCTCGCGCGATCGGTTATCGCCTCCCTGTCCTGAGTTTAGCGAGACCCACCCGCAGGCGCGGCCGCCACAGCGGCGGTCGCGTCCGCGACGCTCACCGTCCCTGCATGTTCCGGCTTTCCGCCGGCATGCGGACGGTGAGCGCACCCATCGCGTCGTCGAGCCAGATCTGGCAGGCGAGCCGGCTCGTCCGCGTCGCGCCCGCCGCGAGATCGAGCATATCCTCCTCCATCTCGGTCGCCGGCTCCAGCCGCGCGAAATCCTCGCGATCGACGATGACATGGCAGGTCGAACAGGCCATCTGGCCTTCGCATGTCCCTTCCAGCGGCTGGCCGTCGGCCTGCGCGACGTCGAGCAGCCGGTCGCCCGCCGCCGCCGTCACCTCGCTCACCGATTGTCCGTCGGCGCTGACGAAACGCACGCGGATCATGCCATCACCCGCAATTGCCGTTCCGCTGCCGCAACGATCAGGTCGAGCGCCTCGGCAAGCTCCGCTTCGCGCGTATAGCGCCCGAAGCCCAGCCTGATGCTTTCGCGCGCCGCACGATCGTCGAGCCCGATCGCCTTCAGCACGTGGCTCGGCCGCCCCGATCCGCTCGCGCAAGCCGATCCCGCCGAAAAGGCGACGCCGCGCACCTCCGAAATCAGCCGCGCCGCATCGATCCCCGCCAGCCGCACGTTGATGTTACCGTGATAACGTAGCAGGAAATCGCCGTTGAGCGTCCACCCCGCCAGCCGCGCGCGCGCCGCCGTCCACAGCGCCTCGACATGCGCATGATCCTCGTCCCGCCGCTCCGCCGCCAGCTTCGCCGCCGCGCCGAAGCCTGCGCACAAGGCGGGCGACAGCGTGCCGGAGCGCAGCCCGCCTTCCTGCCCGCCGCCATGCATGACCGGCTCGATCGCGACGCCGTCGCGCACCCACAGTGCGCCGACGCCCTTGGGGCCATGGATCTTGTGCGCCGATAGAGCGACCAGATCGGCATCGGGCACGTCGATCCGCCCGAAGCCCTGCACCGCATCGCAGAGGAAAACCGCGCCCGCCGCCCTCGCCAGCGCGGCGAGTTCGGCGACCGGCTGGATCACCCCGATCTCGTTATTGACCAGCATCGCCGCGACGATCGCGGTGCGTTCGTCGATCAGCGCGCGCGCCGCGTCGAGATCGACCAGCCCGGCCGCATCGACGCCGAGCAAGGTCACGTCGAAGCCCTGCCGCCCCAGCCATTCGACGCTGTCGAGCACCGCGGCATGCTCGGTCGCGATCGTGACGATCCGCCGCCGTTCGCGCGGCGCGGCGAAGGCGACGCCCTTCAGTGCGAGATTGATCGCCTCGGTCGCCCCGCCGGTGAAGACCAACCTCCCCCCGGGCAACCCCAGCGCCGCGTCGATCGCATCGCGCGCAACCTCGACCGCCGCCCTGGCCGCGCGACCCATGCGGTGGGGCGAATGGGGATTGCCGAATCCGTCGCGCAGCCAGGGCTCCATCGCCGCGATCGCCTCGGGCGCCATCGGGGTCGTCGCCTGATAATCGAGATAGATGGGCGCACTCATGCCGCGCGCGACCGCGCATCGGCGGCGATGCGCTGCCATTGTTCGAGGAAGCGATAGACGTCGGCACGCGACGTATCGGGGCCGAAACTCACCCGGATCACCTCGCTCGCCTCCTTCTCGTCCCAGCCCATCGCCGCGAGGACATGGCTGGGCTTGAGCGTTCCCGACGAACAGGCGCTGCCGGCCGAAACGGCGATGCCGGCGAGATCGAACTGGATGAGCTGCGCCGAGGCCGCGACGCCCGGCATACGATAGGAAGCGATAGCCGGCGATCGTTCGCTGCGCTTGGCGATCACCTGCCCGCCCGCCGCCTCGATCGCGCCGTCGAGATGCGCGCGCAGGTCCGCCGCACGCCCGATCCAGCCGCGCCCGGCCTCGAGCGCCGCCGCCATCGCGAGCGCGCCGGGCAAATTCTCGGTCCCCGCGCGATAGCCCTTCTCCTGCCCACCGGTGGCGCGGAGCATCGCGAGATCCTTGACGAGCAGCGCGCCCACACCCGGCGGCGCACCGAACTTGTGCCCGGAGATCGAGATGAGATCGGCGTCGGGCAGCGCCTGCTTGCCCGCCGACTGCGCGCAGTCGGCGAAAATCACCCCGCCCGCGCCGCGAACGACCGGCGCCAGCGCCGCCAGCGGCTGGATCACCCCCGTCTCGTTGTTGACCGACTGGATCGCGACGAGCGGGTTGCGCGCGCCCAGCGCGCCCAGCCGCCCGACAAGCGCGTCGCGCGCCACCGTGCCGTCCGCCTGCACGGGCAGGAAGAAGGCGCCCGGGACGACGCGGTGCACCGCGTCATGCTCGACGCCCGAGACGAAGACCGCATCATTTTCCACGCGCGTCAGCGCGATCGCGATCGCCTCGCTCGCCCCGCTGGTCAGGATCAGCTCGCCGTCCCAGCCGAGTGCGGCCTTGATCCGCTGGCGCGCATCCTCGAGCGCCGCGCGCGCCGCGCGCCCCTCGCCATGCGGCGACGAGGGATTGGCCCAGCGCGCCAGTCCGTCGAGAAAAGCATCGCGCGCCGCGGCGATCACGGGAGTCGTCGCGGCATGATCGAGATAAAGGCGCTTGGCCAAGGCTGCTCCGAAAGATTGCGAATTGGCGACCCACAATTATATAGGCTTCATCTTCCGCGCCACCCGCGCGGCCCGTTAACTTTATTATTCAGCAGGTGAGATGCCCGAAGTCATCATTCCCGGCCCCGAGGGTCGCCTCGAGGGACGCTTCAGCCCCCCGCCGCGCCCGCGCGCGCCGGTTGCGCTGATCCTTCACCCGCACCCGTCGAGCGGCACGATGAACAACCACATCGTCCAGTCGCTTTACCAGACCTTCGTCAAGCGCGGCTTCGCGACCTTGCGCTTCAATTTCCGGGGCGTCGGCAAGAGCCAGGGCACGTTCGACAACGGCGTCGGCGAGCTTTCGGACGCGGCCGCCGCGCTCGACTGGGTGCAGAGCTTCCATCCCGAAGCGCAGCAGACCTGGATCGCCGGCTACAGCTTCGGCGCGTGGATCGGCATGCAGCTGCTGATGCGCCGCCCTGAAGTGCGCGGCTTCATTTCGGTCGCGCCGCCTGCGAACATGTACGACTTCACCTTCCTCGCGCCCTGCCCTTCCTCGGGAATCATCATCCAGGGCGACGCGGACGAAGTGGTCACGCCGTCTGCGACGCAGAAGCTGGTCGATAAGCTGCGCACCCAGCGCCATATCACCATCCATCATGACGTGATCCCGCGCGCCAACCATTTCTTCGAGCATGAGATGCCCGATCTGATGAAGAGCGTGGACAATTATCTCGACATGCGGCTCGACCCGAACTGCCCGATCAAATGAGCGATCGGGGGCCGTGTATCTGCGGCTCCGCCTTCCCCTCCCCGTCATTGCGAGGAGGCAAAGCCGACGAAGCATCCAGTGCGATGTCGAAAATCCCTGGATTGCTTCGGCCTGCGGCCTCGCAATGACGGGATAATGCCCGACCATTTTCACCGCCGGCAGGGCCTGCCCTCATATTCCTGCCGGTTGAACACATAAGCCTTGCCGTTGAAGCGCAGGACCGGGAAGCAGAAGCCCGGACCGCCAATCTCGATATCCGGCCAGCCGCCGACGCCTTTGGTCTTCAGGAAACTGGCGATGCCCGTGCTTTCCGCGCCCGGCACCTTTACCCACTGGCCGTTCGCCTGCCGCGACACCAGCACGAAGCCGTTGCCGGTATTGCCGTAGCAGAACAGCCCGCCCTGATTGACCACGGCTTCCAGCCGACCGTCGCCGTTGAGATCGCCGGCGATCTCGATGCTTGCCGGCTCCTTATTGGGATCATCGGCGCACAGCGACCAGCCGCCGGCGATCCGCGTCGCGCCGGCTGCGCGGAAGATCGCATCGCCCTCGGCCGCAGTCATCTTGCCACCGGCGGCGGGCGGCGACGGGGCCGGTTCGGGCGCAGGAGGTGGCGGTGCGGGGCGCGGCGCTGGCCGCATTCCTGCCTGCGGGGCAGGCGCAGGCCGCGCCGGCGCAGCGACACCGCCGCACGGCCCTGACGGCGCATAGCGCGTCCCGTCATAAGCGTAAGGGCGGCTGCACGTACCCTGCGTCACGATCATGTCGAGCCAGCCGCGCGTGCGCGAAGCCTGCGCGCTGATCCGTCCGACGCCGCTAATCGTCTGGCGCCAGCTCTTTCCGTCTTTGGTCAGCACCGCGAAATAGCTGCCCGCGCCTTTGTAGCATTCGGCGTTGTTGTCGATGACGAGCGCCTCGGGCTGCCCGTCGCCGCTGATGTCGACGAAGGTGATGTTGGGGTTGGCCGGCCGGCCACAGGCGTTGGTCGGCTGATCGGCGCGGATCGGGAAACCGGCGGCGCCGTAAAGCTGAGCCGCCTCGCTGCGCGTCATCGCGGGCGGCGCAGCGGCCAGCGGCGAAGTTGCGGCCAGCAGCGCGATTGGAACCAGTCTGTTCACGACACCCCCCATGGCAACGGACAAGTCACTGTAACTTGCCCGTTCACCATGAACAGGGGATGAGTGGGAAAGCCTGAAAGAACGTCGGCCCGCTGCCCCGCCCGACACCCCTGAACGGGAGATCGGTTGGGGCAGCGTGCCGGGGCCATTTCGGGGGAATGCGCCCGCGGACGCATTCCCAATCGCATCAGGCCCAAATCACCTCAGGCCAGCGCAGCCTTCAGCGCGTCGACCAGATCGGTCTTTTCCCACGGGAAGAAATCGCCCTCGGGGGTGCGGCCGAAGTGACCATAGGCCGCCGTCTTCTGGTAGATCGGCTTGTTGAGGCCGAGGTGGAGGCGGATGCCCTTCGGCGTCAGCTTCACCAGCGTGGGCAGCACAGCCTCGATCGCCGATTCGGCGACGGTGCCGGTGCCGTGCGTGTCGACATAGAGCGACAGCGGCTCGGCGACGCCGATGGCGTAGGAGAGCTGGATCGTGCAGCGGCGGGCGAGCCCGGCGGCGACGATGTTCTTCGCCATGTAGCGCGAGATATAGGCGGCCGAACGGTCGACCTTGGTCGGGTCCTTGCCGCTGAACGCGCCGCCGCCATGGGGCGAAGCGCCGCCATAGGTGTCGACGATGATCTTGCGGCCGGTCAGCCCGGCGTCGCCGTCGGGGCCGCCGATTTCGAACAGGCCGGTCGGGTTGACGTAAATCTGCTCGTCCTCGGGCAGCCAGCCATCGGGGAGCACGTCGGCCATCACGCCCTTCACATAGGTGCGCAGTTCGGCGCGGCTCTCGTCATTGTCCATGCCGGGGGCGTGCTGGGTCGAGACGACCAGCGCGGTGGCGCGCACCGGCTTCTCGTCGACATATTCCAGCGTGACCTGGCTCTTCGCGTCGGGCTCGAGGAAGTCGACGACCTTGCCGTGGCGGTCGGCGGCCATGCGCTCGAGGATCTTGTGCGAATAATAGAGCGTGGCGGGCATCAGATCCGGCGTCTCGTCCGACGCATAGCCGAACATGATGCCCTGATCGCCGGCGCCTTCGTCCTTGTTGCCGCTCTCGTCCACGCCCTGCGCGATGTGCGCGGACTGGCCGTGGAGATTGTTCTCGAAACGGAAGGTCTGCCAGTGGAAGCCGGCCTGCTCATAACCGATGCGCTTCACGGTCGCGCGGACGGTGGCCTCGATCTCTTCCTGAGCGCCCGGCGCCCAAGCGCCATTCTCATAGACGCCCTTGCAGCGGATTTCGCCGGCGAGGACGACGAGCTGGGTGGTCGTCAGCGTCTCGCAGGCGATGCGCGCTTCGGGATCCTTGGAAAGGAACAGATCGACGATCGAATCCGAAATCTGGTCGGCGACCTTGTCGGGATGACCTTCGGAAACCGACTCGGATGTGAAGAGGAATTTGCTGCGCATCGTTGGTCCTGCGTGGTGAAGGATGATGTCGAGAGACGGATATAAAGATTTCGTTATATGCGCCCTAGCGCGCCCGGCGGCGCATTGCAACGGCCAAGGCGGCGAGCAGAAGCGCCAGTGCGAGCGAAAGAAGGTTACCCACGCGGGCGAACAGGGTCGGCGGAGCCAGAGGCGGAACGCGCATCTCGATATAGCCGCCGGTATCGCGCGGGATGCGCTGCAGGATCACGCCATTGGGATCGACCACCGCCGAAATGCCCGTTGGGGTCGATCGCACCACCGGCACCCCGTCCTCGATCGCGCGCAGCCGCGCCTGCGCCAGATGCTGCGGCGGCCCCCAAGCGCCGAACCAGGCGTCGTTGGAGGGATTGAACAGGAAGAGCGGGCGGTTGCGTTCGTCGATCACATGGCCGGGAAAGATGATCTCGTAGCAGATCTGCATGCCGACCTTGCCGAAGCCCGGAATCTCCAGGCTCTGCGGACCCGGACCAGGCCAGAAATCGAGATCGCCCGGCACCAGCCGCGACAGGCCGATCGCCGAAAGGATCGGGCGCATCGGCAGATATTCGCCATAGGGCACGAGATGAGACTTGTCGTAGCGCCCGGTGATCCGCCCGTCGGACGCCAGCGCGAACAGGCTGTTGCGCGCCGCGATCACGCGATTCTGGTCATCGCCGATCAGCGACACGCCGCCGGCAAGCAGCATGTCCCGCGGCCCGAGCAGGCTCGCGATCCGCAGTCGCGCATAGGACTCGAACTCGATGAATTCAGGGATTGCCGCTTCGGGCCACAGGATCAGGCGCGGCGCAACGCCGGGCGCGCCCGAAAGCCCCGCGAGCTTGCGGAAATTGGCGCGATCATAGGCGGCGCCTTCCTTCTCCTGTTGCGGTATATTGGGCTGGACGACGCGAACCAGGGGGCCATCAGGTCCTTTGGGCAGGGCTTGCAGCGCGGCAAGCGCCGCGACGAAGATCGCCACGATCGCGATCCCCCCTGCCTTCCAGCGGCGCTCGAACAACAGCAGCAGCCCGCCTGCCGCGATCATCGCGAGCCCGCCCAGCCCGAACGTGCCGATCCAGCGCGCGCTTTCGGCAACCGGGAGCAGCGGCAGCCACACAACGCCCAGCGGATTCCACGCAAAGCCGGTGAACATCGTCGCGCGCAGCCATTCGGTGACGATCCAGCCGGCGGCGAAGACGGGGACGATCCGTGCGCTGTCGCCGCGCCCGAAGCGCCACGCCAGCCCGGCCGCCAGCGCCGGATAGACAGCGAGGTAAAAGGACAGCAGCACGACCGCGAGATAGCCGAGCTGTGCTGGCATCTTGTCCTGAAAGGTGAAGGCGTGGGCGATCCAGTTGAGCCCCACGGTAAAATGCCCGACGCCGAACCAGTAGCCCCGCCCCAGCGCCTGCCACAGCGTTCCAGCCTGCGCCGTCACCGCAATCAGCAGCGCGAAACAGACCAGCGTCACCGGCCACAGGTCGAGCGGTGCGAACCCGGTCGCGGACAGCGCGCCGAGGCCGATCATCGCCGGAATCATCATGCGCCGCATCTTCATCGTCCGCGCCTATCGCGGTTCCGGACGCCCAGCACAATGGCTGGCATCAGAAGCGGATAGGGCGTCATCCCTCAGCGCTTGTCCGGCCTTTCGGTGAAATCGAAATGGATGCGGACCCATGCGCCGATCTGCGCCTTACCGCCGATGCGCGGCGGGCGCACGCGGAACTGCCATGCGGCCTGGCGCAGCATCCGGGCCAGCCGCGATCCCGGCGGCGACTCTCCCAGCTCGCGGCAATCCTCGACGCGATAATCGGGCGCGGTGCGGCAAGCGATCTCCGCCCAGCCGCCTTCGGGCGTGCCGGTGGGCGGTCGATAGAGCGCAAGCTCCGCGTCCCTCGGCTCGCGATACCATTCGGCATTATAGAGGCGCTCGCCGTTCGGCCCCTCGCCCGGCCCGACGGTCGAATCATTGTCCGCGCCCGACGACTGCCCCTGCCCCGGCTTTCCGGCCTTCGCGATATTGGCGATGTTGGCCGAAGCGAATTCGTTGCGGTTGAGGATGATCATCTCAGGCGGGAACGGCGTCGGCGGCGAAGGCGGCACGACGGCGGGGGCCGGTATCGGCGCTGGCTTGGGCGGCGACTGGCCAGCATTGGCTGGCTTCTCGCGCGTCACCTTGCGTGTCGGCGCCTCGGAGACTTCGGGCATGACATTGAAGGTGATCAGCGGCTTGTCTGGCTTGTTGATCAGCGGCCCGAGCACGCCCATGCGCATCAGCATCACGACAAGGATGGCGTTGATCGCAAGCGCGAGCAGAGCGGCGACGATCCGCCCTTCGCGGCGGCCGCCCGGCTTGTAGCTGTACTGATCGGAAGCCGACGGCATGCGGCGGTTCACCTAGTGACAGCCGCCCGCCCCGCCAACTGATTCTTTGTTCATGTAAGATGAGGCACGTCAGTTGCGCGCCGGGAGCAGCGCCTTGTCGATCCGCGCCGACACGCCGACGCTGCGCCCCGCGAGATTGGCGACGTCGTAGCGCACGGCAGTGCCCAGCAATTGCGCAGCTTCGGACAGGTTCAGCCCGTAATCCTGCTGGAGCCACTGGATCAGACCACCCGTCGCCGCCTTCAGCGCTTCGTCGAGCGATCCCGCCTGCCCCAGAGCCATGATCTGCGTCGGCGATTCGACGCGCGGCAGGTTTATCGCCTTGCCCTTGACCAGATCGACGCTGAACTCGACGTCGAGCGAGGTTTCCAGCGCATATTGGCTGGTCTCCCCGTCGCCCTGCAACGCATGGCCGTCGCCAAGATAAAGCAGCGCGCCCGGCTGCTGCACCGGCAGATAGACTGTGTTCCCCGTGACAACCTCGTTGAAATCCATGTTCCCGCCGAAGCGCGCCGTGTCACCCGTCGATACCGGCGGCGATCCGAACCCCGGCGCGACCGCCAGCCCGCCGAGCATCGGCTTCACCGGCACCCACAATCCCGCCAACGCTCCGCTCGCGCCTTCGGGCGATGCGCGGCCATTCGCACGATCGAGCTTCCATTTCACCGGCTTGCCGAGATCGGCGCCCTTCGCGGCCAGAGAGTTCGGCAGCGCGCGGCCGACGATCATGTCGAGGCTGTCGGCCCAGTCGCGGTTGAGCGACAGCCGCCGGATATGGACGACCAGCGTGTCGCCGGGTGCCGCGCCCGCGACGAAGAAGGGGCCGGTCTGCGGATTGCCGAACAGCGCGCGAGTCACGCCGCGCGCATCGACCCCGCCCGAATCGATCGTCTCGGTGCGCACGACGTCGCCTGGCCAGATGGTCAGCACCGGCGATCGGCCGGCATCGAAGCTGTTCGAGAAAGTGACGGGCCGGTAATCGATCGTGCGCGGGCCGCCCGCCGGCCGATCGGGAATCCGCCGCGCCGAGAAGCGATGCTTCGCGCGCATATCGGGGCGGTTCGTATCGGGAAAATCGGCCTCGCCCGACAGGGCGGCGCCCGCTCGGCGCGCGTCGAAACTGTACGTCGCGCCGCGGCTATCGGTGACGGTGAAGACGATCCTGTTCCCCGACACCCGCCCCGTCAGCCGGTCTCCGTCGAGATCGCCGGACAGTTGTCCGCCCGCGCGATTGAGCGTCAGCAACTGATGGCTGGGATTGCCCCACAGATCGGTCGTGACGACCCAGCTTTCTGCGTGCGCGGCAGTGGCCGTCAACGCAATCCCGCACAGCAACAGCCTTTTCATGCGCCCGCCCTTATCGACTACATATGTAGTCATAAAAGCATGCTTCAGACTGTCAACGGATTCACAGCGTCCAGATCAGGACGTTGAGCAGCATCACCAGTGCCGCGCCCAGCATCAGCCAACCCTGCTTGCGATTGTCGCCGCCCTTGCGCAGCAGACGGATGCCGCCGACCGCCAACACCGCCACCGCGAGCATGACGATGCTGTAGAGCAGGTCGCGCCCCATCATGCGGCGATCATGCGGGTGAAGGTCGCGGGATCGACATTGCCCCCCGACAGGATGATGAGCGTGCGATCGTCGACGGGCACCTTGCCGGCCAGCGCGGCGGCGAGCGCAACCGCACCGCCCGGCTCGACGACGAGTCGCAGCGCGCGGAAGGCATGGGCCATAGCCGCGCCGATTTCGGACTCACTCACCCACAGCCCGCGCGCGTCGCGCGCCTTGAGCACGTCGAACGTCAGCTGAGCGACGCGGAACGTCTGGAGCGCGTCGCACGAGGTAGGCGGCGCGGGCGTCTCGACCGGCACGATCTCGCCCACCTCCAGCGAGCGCCCCATGTCGTCCCAGCCCTCGGGCTCAACGATGACGATCTCTGCCTCGGGGAGCGCGAGCGCGATACCCGCCGACAGTCCGCCGCCGCCGCAGGGAATGATCACGCGCGTCGGCGGCGCGGGAAGCTGCGCCAGCGCCTCGAGGCCGGCGCTCCCCTGCCCTTCGACCACCCACGGATCGTCGAAGCTCGGGACCAGCGTCGCGCCGCGCTCGCCGGCCAGCCGCGCGGCGATGGCCTCGCGGCTTTCGGTCAGCCGGTCGTAGAGGATCACCTCCGCCCCCAGCGCACGCGTCGCGGCCAGCTTGGCCGCCGGCGCATCGGCCGGCATGACGATCGTCGCGGCCATCGCCAGCCGGCGCGCCGCCCATGCGACGCCCTGCGCATGATTGCCCGACGAAAAGGCGACGACTCCCCGCGCGCGTTCGGACTCGGAAAGATCGGTCAGCCGGTGCCAGGCGCCGCGCAGCTTGAACGCGCCCATGGGCTGCAGCGATTCGGCTTTTACCCAGGCATTTGCGTCGCCGATCGCCACCGGGAATACCGGCGTCGGCGGCCCGATTTTCTGCAGTTTATCCAATGCGTTAACTACGCCATCTCGCACCGGTTGTCGCATTTTCATCACATCCTGTCGGTGGCCTGAAATGGCACGCGATTCAATCTCTTTACAGGGGGGGTAGCTGTTTCTATATCGCCCGTCCGCTGCCCCATGGGACTTCCACCGCAAGGCAGTGATTTTTGAACGCTACCACTGGAGGTCCCTTGAGTTGCACAAGCACCATAGCGCGCTGGGGCTAGCTGCCGCCCTTCGACCGGTTCAGCCGGTCACGCTCGTTCGTCCGCACGCCGCCCGGCGCGCCGCCCGCTTCTTCGTCGAGAAGTTTCCGGGCCGCTCTGTCTACGCGGTAAAGGCGAATCCCTCCCCCGACCTGCTCAAGGTCCTGTGGGAGAGCGGAATCACGCACTACGACGTCGCCTCGATCGCCGAGGTGCGGCTGGTCGCCGAAACGCTGCCCGAAGCCACGCTGTGCTTCATGCATCCGGTGAAGGCCGAGGAAGCGATCGCCGAGGCTTATTTCACCCACGGCGTCCGCGTCTTCTCGCTCGACACGATCGACGAGCTCGAAAAGATCATGCGCGCTACCCGGGACGCGACCGATCTCACGCTGTGCGTTCGCCTGCGCGTCTCCTCGGAACATTCGAAGCTCAGCCTCGCCTCCAAGTTCGGCGCCGCGCCGGAAGAGGCCAAGGCGCTGCTCTTCGCCGCCCGTCAGGCGGCGGACTCGCTCGGTATCTGCTTCCATGTCGGCAGCCAGGCGATGACGCCCGAGGCCTATGGCAATGCGATCGAGCGCGTGCGCATCGCCATCGTCGATGCGGCGGTGACGGTCGACGTCGTCGATGTCGGCGGCGGCTTCCCCTCGGTCTATCCGGGGATGGAGCCCCCGCCGCTGGAACGTTATTTCGAGACGATCCACCGTGCCTTCGAAAGCCTGCCGGTCAGCTATTCGGCCGAACTGTGGGCCGAGCCGGGCCGTGCGCTGTGCGCCGAATACAGCTCGCTCATCGTCCGCGTCGAGAAGCGCCGCGGCAGCGAGCTGTACATCAACGACGGCGCCTATGGCGCGCTGTTCGATGCCGCGCATGTCGGCTGGCGCTTCCCGGTCACGCTGCTGCGCGAGCCGGAATCGGATGCGCGCGACATGGCGTTCAGCTTCTACGGCCCGACCTGCGACGATCTGGACCATATGACCGGTCCGTTCATGCTGCCGGCGGATACGCGCGCAGGCGACTATCTGGAGATCGGGATGCTCGGCGCCTATGGCGCGGCGATGCGCACCGGCTTCAACGGTTTCGGCGCGACCGAGACCATCGTCGTCGACGATGAGCCGATGGCGTCGCTCTACACGGGCACCGACGAGCGCACCGCGGTTCCGTCGAACGTCGTCACGCTGTAACAGTCACCCATCAACAACCGTCATCCCGGTGGAACGATCCACCGGGATGACGGCTATTTGCTTGTCACCGGAGTCCTGCCAATGACCACCACGATCAACGACACGCGCAAGGCCGAGCTTCTCTCGACCACTGTCGAGCATGTCGACATCCGCAGCTTCGACGCGCGGCCGATCATCGACTCGATGGAGAAGATGAGCTTCACCAGCCGCGATCTCGCGCGCGCCACCCGCATCTACAACCAGATGCTCGAGGACAAGGATTGCTCGATCTTCCTCGTGATCGCGGGCTCGACCTCGGCGGGCGGCTGCATGGATCTCTATGCGGAACTGCTGCGCTCGAACATGATCGACGGCGTGGTCGCCACCGGCGCGTCGATCGTCGACATGGATTTCTTCGAGGGCCTTGGCCACAAGCATTATCAGGCGCTCGAAGTGCCCGACGACAACACGCTGCGCTCGCTCTACATCGACCGCATCTATGATACCTATATTGACGAGGAGCAGCTTCAGGACTGCGACCACACGATCTTCGAGATCGCCGAGTCTCTGGAACCCAGGCCCTATTCGTCGCGCGCCTTCATCCGAGAGATGGGCCGTTACCTTTCGGAGCATGGCAAGAAGGAGAACAGCCTCGTCAAGCTCGCCTACGAGCATGACGTGCCGATCTTCTGCCCTGCTTTCGTCGACAGCTCGGCCGGCTTCGGCCTCGTCAAGCACCAGGTCGAGCGCGCCAAGGCAGGCAAGCCCTATATGGTGCTCGACGCCATCGCCGACTTCCGCGAACTGACCGACATCAAGATCAAGGCGGGCACCACCGGCCTGCTGATGATCGGCGGCGGCGTGCCGAAGAACTTCATTCAGGACACCGTCGTCTGCGCCGAGATCCTCGGTCACGACGATGTCGAGATGCACAAATACGCCGTGCAGATCACCGTCGCCGACGTGCGCGACGGCGCCTGCTCCTCCTCGACGCTCAAGGAAGCGGCGAGCTGGGGCAAGGTCGACACCACGCTCGAGCAGATGGTGTTCGCCGAGGCCGGTTCGGTGATGCCGTTGCTGGCGTCGGACGCCTGGCACCGCGGCGCCTGGAAGGATCGGCCGAAGCGCGCCTGGGGCAAGATCTTCGGCTGATCTCGCCAGAGGCATACGGCACATAAAAGGAAAGGCCCGGCGGATCGCTCCGCCGGGCCTTTTTCTTCGTGCCTTGCCGGCTGGCGCTTAGCGGCGATCGCCCATGAAGCGCAGCAGGAACAGGAACATGTTGATGAAGTCGAGATAGAGCGTCAGCGCACCCATCACCACCGACTTGCCGATGAACTCGGTGCCCTGTACATGGGCGTATATGCTCTTGATCTTCTGCGTATCGTAGGCGGTGAGGCCCGCGAACAGCAGCACGCCGATGCCGCTGATCACCAGATCAAGCCCGCTGGACTTGAGGAACAGGTTGACCAGCATCGCGACGATCAGGCCGACGACACCCATGATCAGGAAGGTGCCGAACGCCGACAGATCACGCTTGGTCGTGTAGCCCCACAGGCTGAGGCCCGCGAAGGCCGCGGCCGAAGCGAAGAAGGTCTGCGCGACCGACGCACCGGTATAGACCAACAAGACCGTCGACAGCGACAGGCCCATCAGCACCGCATAGGCCCAGAACAGCGCCTTCGCCGTCCCTTCCGAAATGCGGTCGATGCCGAATCTCAGCCACATCACCACGCCCAGCGGCGCGAGGATGACGACCCACTTCAGGATGCCGCCATTGATGAAAAGCTGCGCGGCGGGCGAAGTGACGCCGCCCCACGAGAAGGCAAGCGCGACGATGCCCGTCAGCAGGACGCCCGACGCCATATAGTTGTACACCGACAGCATGTACGACCGCAGACCGGCGTCAAATGCGGCATCCTGCGTGGCCGATGCCGGACCGCCATAGGCAGTCGTGCGGGGATCAGACCAGTTTGCCATTGCGAATAAACTCCTCTTCCCGGCGAAAGGCCGGACCCTCATAATATCGGTGGATTACCTGTTCCTTTCAAGCGAAACCGGTTCCGCAACATTTCGTAATGATAACGTCATGCACCGTCTGTTCGTCGCCATCCGTCCTCCTGCCGAGATCAGACGCGCGCTGACCGCGCTGATGGGCGGGGTCGCGGGCGCGCGATGGCAGGACGACGACCAGCTTCACATCACGCTGCGCTTCATCGGCGAGGTTGACGGGCGCATGGCGGACGATATCGCGGCCGCGCTCGGCACCGTGCATTGTCCGCCGCTCGAACTCGGCGTTTCGGGCGTCGGCATGTTCGACCGCAAGGGACGCATCGATACACTGTGGGCCGGTATTACGCCGCGCGACGCGATCGAGCGCCTGCACCGGAAAATCGATCAGGCGCTCGTCCGCGTCGGACTGCCGGCGGAGACGCGTGCTTATCTGCCGCACATCACCCTGGCGCGCTTCGGCCGCGAGGCGGGGCCGCTCGATGCGTTCAACGCGCTGCACGGCGGCCTCTCGCTGCCGCCGTTCCACGCCACGCATTTCTGCCTCTACGAAAGCCATATGGGGCACACGGGCAGCAGCTACGAGATCGTCGAACGCTACCCGCTCGGTTAAGGCCGACTGACATTCTGCGCACGACTACTGGGCTGGGCTGCAATGCGATTTATCTGCCCTCGGCGCGGCAATCCCTGCACATCCGCTTCACAGAGTCGCATTTATGACATTGCTGCAAAATCCTGTGCAAGCCATATGCGACCCATAAGCCTATGTTTTTTTGGGAGTGTCATGCAAAAATTGGCGCGTTTGACGTTCTATGTGGAACCGGTAACTTATCGGCAGGATCCATTATTTCTCTCGCCCTGGATTGAATGGATTGCACGGATCATCCGGGCTAACGCCGACAGGACTGGACTTTCCTTCAGTATCGCCTCAAGCCCTTGGTTGTGTCGCGCGCTTCAAAACCGCGTCGGCCCGATTTCAACCTTTTCGATCAACCCGATCGATGTATTGTCCCCTTTCGGAATGAACCGCGTTCGCTATGGGCAAGACCTTGCGCGACGCAAAGAGGATGCGGTCGAAAATCAGGCGCTGCAGGAAATCATTTCCTCCATGGTGGCAGAGCTTGAGCCGGATGCTATCCTGTCATTTACCCAGAATCGTTATCTCGCAAGCCTTTCGCCGGAGATCACGACTCTATTCTCCGAAATGCAGCCCTTGCCCCGAGCGATGGGCACCGGCTTCTTCCTTGACCCATTTGGCCATCAGACCGAGAGCCTCCTGGTGCGCGCGGCGCAGCGTATTCGGTCGCTCGAGCTTCCGATCGGACTGGAAGCGGCAATCCAGCGGGATTGGGAGGTTCGCTTCACGGAGCCCAATCTCAATGATCCGGAAACGGCTGAAATGATAAATTGGTTCGCCGCCGCAGCCGGCGGCGCGCCCGTTGCGATGTTTGCGATGCAGCCGCCCGATTGGCTAACCTTCGAGGGGTTAGGACGCGGCACCACGCCCGAAGATCTGCTTCTGGCATCTCTAGATGCGCTGCCATCCGGGTGGCGTGCGGTGGCGACCTACCATCCCGGCCATCAGTTGTCGCGCACGCTTGAAGAGAGCATCGCAGAGCAAATGCCCAACCTACTGTTGCTGCCGGAGCGGTGGAAACAGGGCCGGTCGGAGTGGCTAATTCAAGCCATTGATGCCGTAATAACTGTCTCGTCAGTTGTCGGATGGTCAGCCCTTCTGGCCGGCAAGCGATCCGCAACCCTCGGCCGATCAAATCTGGCGGGATTCGCCTCGACCAGCATCGAATATATCGACACATCACTCCCCCTCTCGTCACGTTCTAGATTAAATCTGGCGACATTTCTTAGTTATCGCTATTGCATTCCTGAACAAAAATTCCTTGATGAACCAGATTATTTGCTAGATACGGTCTCACATATAAGGAAATATGGAGAGGAATATTTTTTCGATGGACTTTGATTTTGAAATAATTATTTAGATTTATTGACACGTTTCCGCGATTTTTGCTTAAAAAATCTCAATCCAATCTCTCTCGCGGATGATCGCGCCCGCCAGCCCCTTGGCCCCCGCCACCGCCTCGTTCCAGGTGATGTCAAACGCCGCGTCCGCCCCATAATAGGGATCGGCGACCGACTGGCTCTCGCGTCCCGCGACATGATCCAGCAGCAGGCTGAGCCGTGCCGTCGCTACGGCAGGGGCGATGCCGCGCAGATCGCGCAAATTGGCGGCATCCATCGCGACGATGCGATCGAAGCGGGTGAAATCGGCCTCGGTGACCTGCCGCGCTCGATAGGTCGAGATGTCGATGCCATGACGCTTCGCGACCGCGGATCGGGCGGATCGCCGCGATGCCAGCTGCCCGTGCCGGCCGAGTCGACCAGCGCATCGATGCCCCGCGCCTCCGCCTCGGCGCGAAAGGCGGCTTCGGCCAGCGGCGAACGACAGATATTGCCGAGGCAGACGAACAGTATGCTCACGCCCACATTTTCCCCTTCCATCCAGATGATTGAGCCTGCTAGCCGTGATGTCGACACAGAATAACGAGGAGAGCGACATGGCGACGAGCGAGGCGCAGGCGGCGACGCCACCCACGGAGCGTTACGCCTGGTATGTGCTGACCGTCCTCGTCATCGTCTACATGCTCAATTTCATCGATCGGCAAATTCTCAGCATCCTGGCCGAGGACATCAAGCGCGACCTGCATCTGGGCGATGCCGATCTGGGCTTCCTCTACGGCACGGCCTTCGGCGTCTTCTACGCGCTGTTCGGCATTCCGCTCGGGCGGCTCGCGGATAACTGGCATCGCGTACGGCTGATCACGATCGGCCTTGCCGTCTGGTCGGCGATGACGACGCTCTCCGGCTTCTCGCGCACCGGGGCGCAGCTTGGCGCGGCACGCATCGGCGTCGGCGTCGGCGAGGCGACGGCGTCGCCCAGCGCCTATTCGCTGCTGTCCGACTGGTTCCCGCGCGAGAAGCGGGCGACCGCGCTCGCCATCTATTCGTCGGGCCTCTATCTCGGCGGCGGCCTCTCGCTCTTCATCGGCGGGGCGATCGTCCAGAACTGGAACCAGGCTTTCCCCGGCGGCGGGCCGCTCGGCCTTGTCGGCTGGCAGGCCGCCTTCCTCGCTGTCGGCCTGCCCGGCCTGCTCGTCTCGCTGTGGGTCGCGACGCTGCGCGAGCCGTTGCGCGGCCAGTCGGACGGGATCGTCACGCCGCCCAGCCCGGCCCCGTTCCGCGGCTTCGTCGAGGAACTGTGCACCGTCATCCCGCCGCTGACGCTGATCGGCGCGGCGCGGCGCGGCATGACGGCGCTCGCGATCAACCTGCTCGCCGCCGCCATCGTCTTCGCGATCGGTTTCGCGATGACCCGACTCACCGGCGACACCGCGCAATGGGCAGCGATCGGGCTGGGCGCCTATGCCGTATTCAGCTGGGCCACCGCGCTCAGGACGCGCGACAAGCCGGCCTTCGCCCTGATCTGGGGCAATCCCACCTTCCTGCTGGTGGTGGTCGGCTACGGACTCATTGCCTTCACCGCCTATGCCGTCAGCTTCTGGTCGCTGCCCTATGCGGAGCGCGTCTTCCATGTCTCGAAGGCGACGGCGGGCTTCATCATCGGCGCCAGCGGCGCGGCGGGCGGTTTTCTGGGCGTGATCATCGGCGGGCGTCTCGCGGACCGGCTGCGCAAGACCAATCCCGCCGGCCGCCTGATCGTCGCGCTGCTCGGCGCGACCTTGCCTGCGATCCTGCTGGTGATCAGCTTCACCACCACCAGCCTGCCGCTCTACTATGCGCTCCAACTGCCGATGACCGCACTGTCGAGCCTCGCGCTCGGCGCGTCGGCGGCGACGACGCAGGATCTGGTGCTGCCGCGCATGCGCGGGGCCGCGACCGCGACTTTCTTCATCGGCACTACGCTGATCGGCCTTGCGCTCGGGCCTTATATGGCAGGGCGCGTTTCGGCGTGGACGGGGAGTCTGTCGACTGGCGTGCTCTCGCTGCTGCTCGTCGCGCCGATCTCGATCGCCTGCCTGATCCTCGCCTACCGCAAGCTGCCCGCCGCCGAAGCGGGCCTGATCGAACGCGCCCGCGCGGCCGGGGAGCCCATCTGACACGCTACGATGGCAGGGCGCGCGGGCTCGCCTATGCGCTTGCGGCGCTCGCCGGCTATGTCGACGCGTTCGGATTCATGCATCTGAGCGGCTTCTTCGTCTCGTTCATGAGCGGCAATTCGACACGCCTCGCCGTCGGCACCGCGCACAATTTTACCGAAGCGCGCACTGCCTTCGGGCTGATCGCGGGTTTCGTCTGCGGCGTGGTGATCGGATCGCTTGCCGGCCGCGCCGCCGGGCCGCGCCGACAGATTGCGGTGTTGCTGCTCGTCTCCGCGCTCCTGACCGTCGCCGCGACGCTGGGGGCGCTCAGCATCCCTGGCACGGCGCTGGCGCTCGTCCTCGCCATGGGCACCGAAAACGCTGTGTTCGAGCATGACGGCGAAGTGCGCATCGGCCTGACCTATATGACGGGCACGCTCGTCAAATGCGGGCAGCGCATCGCCGCCGCGCTGACGGGCGGCGACAGGCTCGGCTGGCTGCCATTTCTGACGATGTGGCTGTCGCTGCTCGCCGGCGCGGTGGCGGGCGCGATGGTATTCCCGCGCCTCGGGCTTTCGGGCCTTTGGATCGCGGCGGCGGTGGCGCTGGCCTCAGCGCTGTTCGCCGCCGCTTTCCTGCCCGACGAAGGGCTTATTTCGCGCTGAACACGCCGCAGGCGATGCGGCCGCCGCTATTGCCCGCCGGATCGGTCTTCAGATCGTCCTCGCCAGCATGGACGACGAACGCCGCCCCGTCGACGTCGAGCAGCGCTTCCTCACCGGTCGCGATCGTGCCGCCGGGGACGAGGAACTTGACGACGCCCTTGCCGTCCGCACCGACCTTCAGATTAGGCAGGTCACCCGCGTGCGGACCCTGCGGGTTCATGCTGCCATGCATCTTGCCGGTGGGGTTCCAGTGGCCGCCGGCGGTGGTGAAGCCCGGCGCCTCGCACTTGCCGAGCGTGTGGATATGCACGCCGTGGAGGCCCGGCGTCAGCCCGGTCGCCTTGTAGACGACCTCGAGCCCCTTCGCCGTTTCGGTCGCGGTGACGGTGCCGTGCGCGACGCCGTCGGCTCCGCTGACCGTCGCGGTGGCGCCGGGCTTCGCGGCCGCAGTCAGCGCCAGCATCGCCGCCGCACTCATCAGGATCGTCGCGCTCTTCATCATCTGCTCCTCCATAGGCGTGTTCCGACAACGGCCGGGGGGCCGAACGGCTCCCTCTCTACAGCTTGTTAAGCGCAAGCATCTATGGGCGAATGCCGTCATGGCAAAGATCATCGTCCTGTTCGGCACGCGCCCCGAGGCGATCAAGCTGTTTCCCGTCGTCCACGCACTACGGGCGAAGCCGGGCATTGAGGTTTGCGTCGTCGTGACGGCGCAGCACCGCGCGATGCTCGATCAGGTGCTCGCGGTCGCGGGGATCGCGCCCGATTACGATCTGGACATGATGCAGCCGGGGCAGAGCCTGGATGCGCTGACCGCGCGGCTGATCGTGGCGATCGGCGCGGTGCTCGATGCGGAGCGGCCCGACCGGGTGATCGTGCAGGGCGACACGACCAGCGCGATGGCGGGAGCGCTCGCCGCGCATTACCGCCGGATTCCGGTCGCGCATGTCGAGGCGGGACTGCGCAGCGGCGACTTGATGCACCCCTGGCCCGAGGAAGCGAACCGCAGGATCATCAGCGTGATCGCCGACCTGCATTTCGCGCCGACCGAAAATGCGGCGGCGGCGCTGGTGCGGGAGAATGTTTCCGAATCCTGCTTGGTTGTCACGGGGAACACAGGGATTGACGCGCTGTTGGAGATGCGGGCGCGGATCGGGCGGGAACCGGGGCTGGCGGCCGGACTCGATACGATAGCGGAACGATACAGGGAAAAGCGCGTGATTGCGGTCACCGCGCACCGGCGCGAGAGTTTCGGGCAGGGAATGACGGACATCGCGGCGGCCCTGAGGCGGATCGCCGCGCGCGACGACGTGGCGCTCGTCATCCCGCTCCACCCCAATCCGCAGGCCGGCGCGGTGCTGCGCGCAGCGCTGGAGGATCTGCCCAACGTCGCGCTGATCGAGCCGCTCGACTATCCGCATTTCGTGCGGCTGCTCGACATGGCCGAAATCATCCTGACCGACAGCGGCGGCGTGCAGGAGGAAGCGCCCGCGCTGGGCAAGCCCGTGCTCGTCATGCGCGAGACGACCGAGCGCCCCGAAGGCATCGAGGCGGGCACCGCACGCCTTGTCGGCACCGATCCCGAACGCATCGTCCACGAGATATTTACCCTGCTCGACGACAAGCAGGCCTACGCACGCATGGCCCGCGCCCACAATCCCTATGGCGACGGTCAGGCGAGCGCGCGTATCGCAAGGGTCGTCGTCGATGGTTTCGGATCAACCGCCTAAGGTCGTCGTCATGGGGCTCGGCTATATCGGGCTCCCGACCGCTGCGCTGATCGCCCGATCGGGGGCGAGCGTGCTGGGCGTCGACGTCGATGCCGCCGTGGTCGAGACGGTCAATTCGGGGCGCATCCATATCGAGGAGATCGACCTGGCCGGGCTGGTGCAGGGCGTGGTCGAGCGCGGGCTGCTGCGCGCGGCGACGCAGGCCGGGCCGGCCGATATCTTCGTCATCGCCGTCCCCACCCCGATCGGCGCCGATCACGCGCCCGACACCAGCCATATCCTCGCCGCCGCGCGCGCGATCGCGCCGGTGCTGCAGCCCGGAAACTGCGTCATCCTCGAATCGACATCGCCCGTCGGCACGACCGAGGCGCTGCGCGACCTGATCGCCGCCGCGCGCCCCGACCTGCGCCTGCCCGGCCGCGCGGGCGACCATGCCGACATCGCCATCGCCTATTGCCCCGAGCGCGTGCTGCCCGGCCGCATCCTCGTCGAGCTGATCGACAATGACCGCTGCATCGGCGGCATCACCCCGCGCTGCGCGCGCAAGGCGCTGGGCTTCTATCGCCGCTTCGTGCGCGGGGCATGCGTGACGACGACGGCGCGGACCGCCGAGATGGTCAAGCTGACCGAGAACGCCTTCCGCGACGTCAACATCGCCTTCGCCAACGAATTGTCGCGCGTCGCCGACGCGACCGGGCTGGACGTGTGGGAAGTGATCCGCCTCGCCAACCGCCACCCGCGCGTCAACATCCTCCAGCCCGGCCCCGGCGTCGGCGGGCACTGCATCGCAGTCGACCCCTGGTTCATCGTCCACGCGGCGCCCGAACATACGCCGCTGATCCGCACCGCGCGCGAAGTGAACGACGCCAAGACCGACCATGTCATCGCGCGCGCCGAAGCGCTGGCGGCGGAGCATGCGGCGGCGCGCATCGCCTGCCTTGGCCTCGCCTTCAAGGCCAATATCGACGATCTGCGCGAAAGCCCGGCGCTGCGCATCGCGCTGAGCCTCGCCCGCCGCCACGGCAAGCGGCTGAGCATCGTCGAGCCGCATATCCCGGCGCTGCCCGCCGCCTTCGCCGGAACGGGCGCCGAACTGGTCGACATCGATCAGGCGCTCGGCAACTGCGACCTGCTGATCGTCCTTGTCGACCATGACATCTTCAAATCGGTGCCCGTCGACGAGCGCGCGGCCAAGATCGTCTATGACACGCGCGGCATCTGGCCGGACCAGCCGCGCCGCGAGCCGGCGGCGGCGCTGAAGCTGGCGGTCTGAGGACTTCGGCTCCGTTCGTCCCGAGCGCAGTCGAGGGACGACCGCGCGACGCCCCACGTCCCTCGACTGCGCTCGGGACGAACGGTGGGGGGGGGGGGGGGGCGTCATCGCGAGCGTAGCGACGCAATCCAGTGCGGTGTCGGGCATTCTGGATTGCTTCGTCGGCTTCGCCTCCTCGCAATGACGGGAGGGGGTTCTGCCCCATACTTGTCGCTTATGGCTGGCCGGCCAAACATACTGTAGTGCCCGCGCGCCGATCCTCCCCTATGCCGGGCGGGCGAGGGAGACGATGCCGATGGACATGCAGAGCGAAGCCGAGAGCCCCCCTGCCCGCTGGCGGCTGCGCGACTGGCGCAACCCGCTCAAGCGGCTCGGCCCCGGGCTGATCACCGGCGTCGCCGACGACGATCCCAGCGGCATCGCCACCTATTCGCAGGCGGGCGCGCAGTTCGGCTTCAACATGCTGTGGACGATGGCGCTGTCCTACCCGCTAATGTCGGCGGTGCAGCTGATGTGCGGCAATCTGGGGCGCGTCACCGGCAAGGGGCTGTCGGCGAACATCAAGGCCGTCTTCTCGCCGGCATTGCTGCGGGCGCTGGTCGCGCTGCTGCTGATCGCCAACATCCTCAACATCGCCGCCGACGTCGCCGCGATGGGCGAGGCGGCCGAGCTGGTGACCGGTATCGGTCGCCACTGGATGACGCTCGCCTTCGTTGCGCTGACCCTGGTCCTCCAGATTTTCGTGCCTTATCACCGTTACGTCAACATATTGAAATGGCTGACCTTATCCCTGCTCGCCTATATAGCGGTGCTGTTCACCGTGCATGTGCCATGGGGTGAGGTGCTGGCGCGCACCGTCTGGCCGCACCTGACCTTCGACGGCGATACGGCGACGATGATCGTCGGCGTCTTCGGCACGACGATCAGCCCCTATCTCTTCTTCTGGCAGGCATCGGAGGAAGTGGAGGATCTGCGCGGCGGCCCCGGGCTGATCGACGCGCCCGAGGCCGCGCCGACCGAACTGCGCCGCATCTCGTGGGATACGTGGAGCGGGATGCTCTATTCCAACGTCGCGGCCTGCTTCATCATCCTCGCGACCGCCGTGACGCTGCATGCCGACGGGCTGACGACGATCAACACCGCCGCCGAAGCGGCGAGCGCGCTCAAGCCGCTGGCGGGCGAATCCGCCTTCGCGCTGTTCGCGATCGGCATATTAGGCGTCGGGCTGGTCGGCGTGCCGGTGCTGGCCGGTTCGGCCGCCTATGCGATGGCCGAGGCGATGGGCTGGCACACCGGGCTGGAACGCAAGGTGATGGAGGCCAAGGGCTTCTATGGCGTGATCGCGGTCTCGGTGCTGGCCGCGCTGATCATCCAGTTCTCGCCGATCAACCCGATGCGCGCGCTGTTCTGGAGCGCGGTGATCAACGGCGTGGTCGCGGTGCCGCTGATGGCCGTGCTGATCCTGCTCGTCTCGCGGCGATCGGTGATGGGCGATTTCGTCGCCTCCAAGCCCATCCGCCTGCTCGGCTGGGCCGCGACCGGCCTGATGGGCGGCGCGGCGGCGCTGATGATCGGATCGATCTTCTTCTAGGCGAGGGCGTTCGCCCTTTCTCCGTTCGCGTCGAGCCCTTCGGCTGGCTGGCAAGCCAGCCGCTCAGGACGGGCTTCAACCCATCGGGTTGAAGTCGAGACACGTGTGCGCGATGCCGAACGTCCCTCGACTTCGCTCGGGACGAACGGAGATTGGCTCGTCATTGCGAGCGCAGCGAAGCAATCCAGCCTGGCGTCCAGCATTTCTGGATTGCTTCGTCGGCTGCGCCTCCTCGCAATGACGGGAGGAGTCAGGCGTAAACGGCGACCGTCTGGCGGCCGACGAGCGCGAGGCGGCCGCTTTCGTGCCAGAGCTTCATGTCCTGCACGCTGTAGCCGTTGCCGACCGTCTCGCCGCGCGTCTCGAACAGATACCAGTCGCCGCCGGGGAGATCGTCGCCCGTCGGTAGTTCGACCGACCAGGTCATCGTCGAGATCGGGGCGAAGCTGGTGAACATGCTGAGCGCCGCCGGGGGCAGCGCGTCACCCAGCGCGATCAGCGATGCCGCGCCGTCGGGCGCGCCACCGCGATGGCGCACCCAGACGCGCAGGAACGGCGTATCGGTGCCGCTGCCCGGCGGGCGTCCCTCGACGAGTATGCCTTCGAAATTGACGGTGAAGCCCGGCACGCCGCGCACCTGGAAGAAGAGTTCGCCCGCGTCGCGCGACGGGACCGCCGGCATCGGCACGTCATCATAGCTGTAGGCCGAATCGCGATCGCGCCCGTAGCAGAGCAGCGCCTGCGTCGCCGGGCCCGCCTCGCCGCTTGCCGCGACCGAGACGAAGGCGCTCGACTTGCCCTGGCGGACCATGGTGGTGCGATAATCGAGCGCGCCGACCGCCGGCCCGACGAAGGCGAACTGCGCCGAGCGCAGCATCGGCAGACCGGGATGATCGAGCCCCGCCGCCTTCACTGCGAACGCCGCTGAAAGCCCGCCATAGAGCGTCTGGCCCTGCCGCCAGCCCTCGCCGGGTTCGGCACGCCAGCCTTCGCCCGCGCGCGTCAATCGTTCCAGTGCTTCGCCGAGTGCGCCCACAGATGCTCCGATCCTATATTCCGAACCGGCGACCAGCCTTAGGCCTGGGGAGCCCGTCCGATACAGGCCTGCGGCGGATCGGACGGAAAAATTGGATGCCCCGCGTGGATTCGAACCACGATAAACGGAATCAGAATCCGTTGTCCTACCATTGAACGACGGGGCATCGGAGGCGCGCCAGATAGGGCGGCGAATCCACTCTGTCAACGCCGATACCGCCCTTGCCGCGACGAAGCGCACCCGATAGGCTGCGACCCAAGTACCGGCGGCGCATGCCGTTTCGGATGAGAACAGATTGGTGCGGCAAATGGTGGGACGGTCCACTGCGATGCCGCGGCGGGCCGGAAATCCGGTGCGCGCGGCGAAAGAACAGGCGGTGGGCGGCGTGGCCCCCGGTCGCCGCTGCTACGGAGCGTTGGACCTCGGCACCAATAATTGCCGCCTCCTGATCGCCCGCCCGGCAGTCGAAGGTTTCGTGATCGTCGACGCATTCTCGCGCATCGTGCGGCTGGGCGAAGGGCTTGCCGCCACCGGCCGCCTGAGCGATGCGGCGATCGAGCGCGCGGTGGGCGCGCTTTCGATCTGCGCCGAGAAGCTGCGGCGCCGCCACGTCCATATCGCGCGATCGGTGGCGACCGAGGCGTGCCGCCGGGCGACCAACGGCCGCGCCTTCATCGAGCGCGTCCGCCGCGAGACGGGAATCGCGCTCGACATCATCAGCGCCGAGGAGGAAGCGCGGCTGGCGGTGATGGGCTGCCATGCGCTGCTCGAGCCCGGCGAGGGACCGGCGCTGATCTTCGACATTGGCGGGGGATCGACCGAGCTGGTGCTCGTGGACACCAGCGGGCCTTCGCCGCGCACGATCGACTGGTTCAGCGCGCCGTGGGGCGTCGTCTCGCTGACCGAGGTCGAGCATCAGGGCGATCTGGCGACGACCGATGAGCGCATGGACGCCTATCGGCGGATGAAGGCGCGCGTGGCGGCGAGCTTCGCGCCCTTCGCGGCGCGGCTGCCGAAGGAACCGTCGGGCCGGCGAAGGCTGCTCGGCACCAGCGGCACGGTAACGACGCTCGCCAGCGTGCATCTGGGCCTGCCCTGCTATGACCGGCAGGCGGTCGACGGGCTGATCGTGCCGGCGACGGCGATGCGCGAGATCAGCACCGGGCTGGCCACGATGCCGATCGACGAGCGCAAGGCGATGCCCTGCATCGGCCCCGAGCGCGCCGACCTGGTCGTCGCGGGCTGTGCGATATTGGAGGCGATTTTGGACATCTTCCCCGCCGACCGTCTCGGCGTCGCCGATCGCGGCATCCGCGAAGGCATTCTCCGCTCGCTGATGGCGCGCGACGGGATCGGCTGGTGAGCCGCCCAGGACCCGGCGGGCGCCAGCGCGTCCGCACCGCGCGGAACCGCACCGCGGCCTCGACCCGCTGGCTCGAACGCCAGCTCAACGACCCCTATGTCCGCAAGGCCAAGGCCGAGGGTTATCGCAGCCGCGCGGCCTACAAGCTGATCGAGCTCGACCAGCGCTTCGGCCTGATCAAGGGCGCGGCGCGCGTCGTCGACCTCGGCGTCGCGCCGGGCGGGTGGAGCCAGGTGGTGCGCAAGCTCGCCCCGCGCGCGATCGTCGTCGGCATCGACCTGCTGCCGACCGACCCGATCGACGGCGTGACCTTGTTCCAGATGGACTTCATGGCCGACGACGCGCCCGAGAAGCTGACCGAGGCGCTCGGCGGGCCGGCGGACATCGTGCTCTCCGACATGGCGGCCAACACCGTCGGCCACCCGCAGACCGACCATCTGCGCACCATGGGGCTGGTCGAGGCCGCGGTGCAGTTCGCGATCGAGACGCTGCGCCCCGGCGGCGGCTTCGTCGCCAAGGTGCTGGCGGGCGGCGCGGACAACAACCTCGTCGCCGAGCTCAAGCGCAATTTCACCACGGTGAAGCATGCCAAGCCTCCGGCAAGCCGCAAGGAATCTTCCGAATGGTATGTGATCGCGCAAGGGTTTAAGGGTCGCGCCGACGGGTAAAAGAGGCAGCCGAGGGAGAGCGATGCCGGTGCCGGAGAGAAGGATGCGCTGGGCGATCGCCCTGGGCACGATGACGCTGGCCGGCGCGGCTTCCCCGCCCCCGCCCGTCACGATGAGCGCAGACCAGGACCGGCAGGCGATGATGGACCGGCTGGGCATCGCGGCACTGCGACCGGGGCCGAGCGGGGACGAAAGCGCGCCCAACCACGCCAATTACGACGAAGCGGAGGCCAACCCCTATCCCGGCCTGCCCGATCCGCTGACCAGCTTCGACGGGCGCGAGGTGGCGACGCCCGACATGTGGTGGAAAATCCGCCGGCCCGAGATTCTCGCCGTCTATGAGCGCGAGGTTTACGGCGCCATCCCCGCCGGCACGCCCCATGTCGACTGGCGCGTGGTCGCGACCGACCGGGAGCGGCTCGGCTTTCCCGGCGTGCCGGTGATCGCACGCCAGATCGTCGGCCATGTCGACAACAGCGCCTATCCCGCAATCTCGGTCGACATCCGCATGACGCTGGTGCTGCCCGCCGGCGCCAAGGGGCGCGTGCCCGTACTCATCATGTTCGGCCGCGACGGCTTTCCCGCGCCGAGCCAGCCCGATCATGCGGAGTTCGCGCGAATCAACGCGGCGCTGCGCGCGGCGATCGTCCGCGAAGACCCGTCGCTGAAAGCGGTGCTCGACGCGCATCCGGGCTTCGTCGTCGCGCCCGAGCCGCCCTTCTTCCGCCCGCCCGAGAAGAATGAGGACGGAGACCCGCCCAATTACGAGCAGCTTGCCGCCGCCGGCTGGGGCTTCGCGATCCTCGACCCGTCGAGCATCCAGGCCGATGACGGCGCCGGGCTGACGCGCGGGATCATCGGGCTGGTCAACAAGGGCCGGCCGCGCCAGCCCGGCGACTGGGGCGCATTGCGCGCCTGGGCCTGGGGCGCCAGCCGCGCCTTCGATTATCTCGCCGCCGACCCCGCCGTCGATGCCAAGCGCATCGGGATCGAGGGCGTATCGCGCTTCGGCAAGGCGGCGCTGGTGACGATGGCGTTCGACCAGCGCTTCGCCGTCGTCCTCGTCGGATCCTCGGGCAAGGGCGGCGCGACGCCGCTGCGGCGCAACTGGGGCGAGGACGTGTCCAACCTCGCCACCGGCGGCTATTACTGGTTCGCCGGCAATCTGATGAAATATGACGCGGCGCCGATCCCCGGCAAGGCCCGCCCGCTCGACCCTGGCGACCTGCCCGTCGATTCGAACGAGCTAATCGCACTGGCCGCGCCGCGCCCGACCTTCATCAGCTATGGCGTGCCCGAACGCGGCGACGCACGCTGGCTGGACCATAAGGGAAGCTGGATGGCGACGGTCGACGCCAGCCGCGTCTTCGCGCTGCTCGGCGCGAAGGGCGTGGCAGCGGGGCGGGACTATCGCCATGCGCCGATGCCGGCGGTCAATGAAGGGCTGCTCGACGGCCAGCTTGCCTGGCGGCAGCATGACGGCGGCCATAACGACGCGCCCAACATGAAATATTTCATCGCCTGGGCAGACCGGATGCTGGGCCGCGCAAGCGACCGGTAGTCAATAATCGGACGATCGACGGAGAGGACAGGATGAAAATCACGCCCCTGAAAATGTTAGCGCTCACATTGACGATGCTCGCGGGGACGGCGGCCGCCGCCCAACCTGCCCCCGGCCCATCCGCCGCCCTGCCTTCGCGCGCGCCCTGGCCGCTCGACATGCCCGCGCCCGAGCGCGTGGCGCTATGGAGCGGCGGCGCACCCGGCACGACTGCAGCCCAGCGCGCCGAGCCCGAAGTCGCGCAGGATTATTGGGTGAAGCATGTCAATGATCCTTCGCTGACCATCTTCCCCGCCGATCCGCGTCACAATAGCGGCGCGGCGATCATCATCGTCCCCGGCGGCGCGCACAAGATGCTGGTGTGGACGACCGAAGGCGTCGACGTCGCCCCGCGCCTCAACCAGATGGGCGTCGCGGCTTTCGTGCTCAAATATCGGCTCGGCCGCGAGGAAGGATCGCCCTATTCGATCGAGCGCGACGCGGCGGGCGACCTGCGCCGTGCGATCCGCTGGGTCCGCGCCAATGCCGCGCGCTACGGCGTCGATCCGCACCGCGTGGGGGTGATGGGCTTTTCGGCGGGCGGCGAGCTGGTCACGCTGGTCGCCGACAATCCCGAGCCGCCCGCCGCGCCGCCGGCCGACGCGATCGACCGGCAGAGCGCACGGCCCGATTTCCAGATCCTCGTCTTTCCCGGACCGCTCGGCATCCCCGCAGCGGCGGCGGCGAGCGCGCCGCCCGCCTTCCTGACCGCCGGCACGCTCGACAAATGCTGCGCGATCCCGGCGCTGCGGCTCTATGAGCAGTTGCGCACGGCAGGCGTTTCGGCGGAGCTGCATATGTATGCCGATGCCGACCACGCCTTCAACATGGGCGAACGATCGAGCCTCTTGTCGATCATCCATTGGCCCGACCGGCTCGCCGACTGGCTTGCGGACGGCGGCTGGTTCGACGGACGCAGCGGATCAGGGAAGCACTGAAATCGCCGCTATTGCGGGCATAGCGAAGCAATCCGGGTCATCCCGGAGCATCGCGGGGCTGGATTGCTTCGCTGCGCTCGCAATGACGGGGAATTGTGAGGGACTCAGCTCTTCGCCGCGCGTGCCTCGGCGATCGCCTTCTTGAGCGCGTCATAGCCGACCGCGCCCGACAGCATCTGATCGCCGACCACCCAGGCCGGGGTGCCGGCGATGCCCAGCGTGCGCATCAGGCCGATATTCTTGACCAGTTCCTGCTCCACCGCCGGCGATTTCGCAGTCGTGGCGGTGGTGGCGGGGTTGAGCCCGGCCTTCGCCTCGGCGCTGGCGATCGTGTCGGCGGCGGGGCGGCCGGCATCCCACATCGCTTCGTGGAACTGGGTGAAGCGGCCCTGCTCTGCGGCGGCGAGGCTGACGCGCGCGGCATCCTCGCTTTCGGCGCTGAGGATCGGCAACTCGCGATAGACGATCCGGATCTTGTGATCCTCGGCCAGCAGCCGCTTGATGTCGGGCAGGCTCGCGCGGCAATAGCCGCAGGCATAATCGTAGAACTGGACGAGGGTGACGTCGCCGTCCTTCGCGCCGGCCCAGGCGCCGGCGAAGGGCGTTTCGATCGCCTTGCGGTTCTGGTCGACGAGGCGCGCCGCATCCTTCTGCTTCAGCTTCTCCATCGCCTCGGGAATGACTTCGGGATGGGCAAGCAGATAGTCGCGCACCGCCGAGCCCGAGGCCGCTTCGTCCGCCGGGCGCATCGCCACTGTCACCGCGACGGCAGTCAACGCCGCCGAGCCGAGCGCGACGACGCTCAGCAGCTTCCAGCCGGGAGTGCTCATTATCTTCTCTTCTTTCCGGACGCTTCGCGCGACACCATTTCGATATCCTGCGCCCGAAGCCAGTCGGGCGTGCCTTCCTTGAGGCCGATGAGCGCCTGCCGCGCGCTGAGCAACGCAAGCTGCGGCTGGCCGATCAGATTATAGCGTTCGGCCGTGGCGAGCGCCGCGCGCGGCTGATCGCCCTCGCGGTCATAGACGATGCCCAGCTGATACCAGGCGAAGGGATTGCTGTTGTCGCGCGCCACCGCGACGCGCAGCACCTGGCGCGCTTCCTCGAAATTGGCGCGGTCCTCGGTCGAGATCAGCGCATGGCCGAGCATCGCGGCGATCAGCGGCTGATCGGTTTCGGCGACCGCCTCACGCAGCGGCGCGATCGCATCCTTGGGGCGCCCCGATTCGAGCAGCACCTGCCCCTTCAGCTCGAGGAAATAGGGATCGTGCGGCGCGGTGGCGAGCAGCGCATCGACCTCGCCCACCGCCTTTTCCGGATAAGCCGATTTATGCCAGGCATAGGCGCGGGCATAGCGCGCGGGCACGCTGAGATCGCTTTCGGGATATTGGCGGAAGGTTTCTTTCGGATCCTCGATGAAGCCCGTCAGCTTCGCTTTCACGCGGCGGAAGCGCGCGTCGAGCCGGGGATCGGTCTGGCTGTTCCACGCCGCATCGCTTTGATAATGGACGGTCAGGAACGCGATGCGATCCGCCGTCATCGGGTGATCGTTGCCGAAACTGTCGGTATTGAGCGTGCGGCCGTAGCGATATTCCTGGCTCTGCAGCTTCTTGAAGAAGCTGAGCGACCCCTTGCCGCTGACGCCGGCCTTGCTGAGGAAGGTGACGCCCGCCTCGTCGGCCGAAGCCTCCTGCGCGCGGCTGAAGGTCAGGAAGCGGTTGACCGCGACCTGCTGCCCCAGCCCCATCGCGCCCAGCCCCGCCTCGCCCGCACCCGCCGCCACGGCGGCGATGCCGATGAGCAGGCTGACGATGGTGATGCCGGTGGCTTCCTTCACGCCATCGTTGAAGCGGATGATGTGGCCGCCGGTGATGTGGCCAAGCTCGTGCGCGATCACGCCCTGCAGTTCGTTCGTGTTGTCGGCAGCCTCGATCAGCGCGCTGTGCAGATAGACGATCTGCCCGCCCGCGACGAAGGCGTTGATCTCGTCGCTGCCGACGACGACGACCGAGACGTTGCGCGGATCGAGCCCCGCCGCTGCGATGATCGGACGCGAGATATCGGCAAGGTAGGATTCGGTTTCGGCATCGCGCAGGATCGACTGGGCGGCGACGGGCTGGACGCCCAGCGACAGCGAAACGGCGAGCGCGACGACCAGGCGCGGGGCCATGCCTGCAATGCCGCCTTTCAGCTCAACGCCTTTCGCCATGTGTCGCTCCTAGCGCGTGATGCCATCGCGTCAAAGCATCAACCGTTCGTGTCGAGCCCTTCGACTGGCTGGCAAGCCAGCCGCTCAGGACGGGCTTCAGTCCATCGGGCTGAAGTCGAGACACGTCCACGCCGATGCTTCTCGACTTCGCTCGAAGCGAACGGGGAAGGGAATGATTCAGCCAATTCGGGCGAGAGCCTATCCCGCAGGCGATGAACGGGCAATGACCCGGCCGGTTTCAAGCCGGCCGGGCCTTTGTCGGATCACTCGCCGCCGAAGGTCCGCTGCCACCAGCCGCGACGCGGCTGACCGGCATCGTCTTCCGCCGCCTGATCATTGGCGGGTTCGGCGGCCGGTGCGGCATCGGCCGCAGGGGCTTCCGCGGGTGCAGCGGCTTCCTCGACGACCGCAACGGCCTCGTCGGCTTTCTTGCGGCGCGTGCGCTTGGGCTTGGCCGGCGCTTCCTCCGCGACCGGCTCGGCGGGAGCAGGCGCTTCCTCAGCGACCACGGCAGGCGCTTCGGCCGCATCGGCCTTCTTCCGGCGCGTGCGCTTCGGCTTGGCCGGTGCTTCCTCCGCAACCGGTTCGGCCGGTGCCTCGACAGGCGCCGGCGTTGCCTCGGCGACCACGGCAGGCGCTTCGGCCGCATCGGCCTTGCGGGCGCGCGGACGGCGACGGCCCTTCTTGGGCGCCTCCTCCTCGGCGGGGGCTTCGGCCTCGACCGGAGCCGGTTCCGCCGCGACGACGGTTTCGGCATCGACCGCGACGACAGCCTCGCCCTCGGTCACGGCCGGCTGCTCGCCGCCACCGCGCCGACGACGCCCGCCGCGACGACCGCGACGGCTGCGGCGCTGCTCGCCCGCTTCGCCTTCGCCGGCTTCGGCCTCGACGATCGCTTCGTCCGCACCGGCCTCTTCGCCGGCCTCGGCGGCTTCGTCACCCTCCTCGGCCTCGTCGGACTGCGGCTGGCCTTCGCCCTGCTCGCGATCGCGATTGCCGCGACGCCCCCGGCGGCGGCGGCGGCGACGGCCACGGCCCTCGCCATCACGGCCTTCCTCGCGCTGGCGCGGCTGCTGCTCGCGCTCTTCCTCCTCGATCTCTTCCTCTTCTTCCTCGTCCTCGATCTCGTCGACGATGTCGTCATCGATCTCGATCGGCGGCGGGGTGAAGCGCGGCGCATGGGCGGGCGGCGGACCGTTCGATTCGACGCTCATCCGCGCGCCTTCGATCTCGCCGTCATGGACGACCTGGATGCGGACGCCGTAGCGATCCTCGATCTCGGCCAGTTCCGCGCGCTTGTGGTTGAGGACGTAGAACGCCGCTTCCTGGCTGGCGCGCAGCAGCAGCAGCGAGCCACGCCCGCGCGCCGCTTCGTCTTCCAGCATGCGCAGCGCCGAGAGACCCGCCGACGATGCGGTGCGGACGAGCCCGGTGCCTTCGCAGTGCGGGCAGGTGCGCGTCGATGCCTCGAGCACGCCGGTGCGCAGGCGCTGGCGGCTCATCTCCATCAGCCCGAACGAGCTGATCCGGCCGACCTGGATGCGCGCGCGATCATTGGCGAGCGCGGCCTTCATCGCCTTTTCGACCTTACGGACGTTGGAGCCATTCTCCATATCGATGAAGTCGATGACGACGAGGCCCGCCATGTCGCGCAGGCGGAGCTGGCGGGCGATCTCGTGCGCGGCTTCGAGGTTGGTGGCGACCGCCGTCTGCTCGATGCCGTGCTCGCGCGTCGAGCGGCCCGAGTTGATGTCGATCGACACCAGCGCCTCGGTTGGGTTGATGACCAGATAGCCGCCCGACTTGAGCTGCACCACCGGCTGGTACATCTGCGACAGCTGATCCTCGACGCCGAAGCGCTGGAACAGCGGCACCGCATCCGAATAGGCCTGCACGCGCCGCGCATGGCTGGGCATGAGCAGCTTCATGAAGTCCTTAGCGAGGCGATAGCCTTCCTCGCCCTCGACGATCACCTCGTCGATGTCGCGATTATAGATGTCGCGGATCGCGCGCTTGATGAGGTCGCTGTCGCCGTAGATCAGCGCCGGGGCCGCGGACTTCAGCGTATTCTCGCGAATCCCGTCCCACAGGCGGGCGAGATAATCGAAATCGCGCTTGATCTCGGTCTTGGTGCGCTGGAGGCCGGCGGTGCGGACGATGCAGCCCATGGTGCGGGGCAGCTTCATCTCGGCCATGATCGACTTCAGCCGCTTGCGATCGGCGGCGTTGCTGATCTTGCGGCTGATCCCGCCGCCATGCGACGTGTTGGGCATCAGCACGCAGTAGCGGCCGGCGAGCGACAAATAGGTGGTCAGCGCCGCGCCCTTGTTGCCACGCTCTTCCTTGACGACCTGGACGAGCAGCACCTGCCGCCGGCGGATCACGTCCTGGATCTTGTAGCGGCGGCGCAGGTTCATGCGCTTCTGGCGCAGATTCTCGACCGCGTCGTCGCTGCCACTGGCGTTGAGCGCCTCGGGACGGGGCGCGTCCTCGCCCAGTTCCTCGCGCGTCTCGTGGCCGCCGTCATCCTCGTAGCGCTCGACCGAATCCTCGTCGATCTCGCCTTCGTCCTCGTCGTCCTGCTCGCGGGCGCGCAGTGCCTCTTCCTCGGCCGCATGCTCGGCTTCCTCGCGGAGCAGGGCCTCGCGATCCTCCTTGGGGATCTGGTAGTAATCGGGGTGGATTTCGCTGAAGGCGAGGAAACCGTGGCGGTTGCCGCCATAATCGACGAACGCCGCCTGAAGCGACGGTTCGACCCTGGTCACCTTGGCGAGATAGATATTGCCCTTGAGCTGCTTGCGCTCAGCGGACTCGAAATCAAACTCCTCGATGCGGTTTCCCTTGACGACGGCCACGCGGGTTTCCTCCCGGTGGCGCGCGTCGATCAACATGCGCGTGGTCATTCATGATACTCCGCGCGCGCCGGATCATGGCCCTTTCGGCCGCCGGCGCGCGATTATAGGGGGACGGCGGCTGGATGCTCTGCATCGCCTCGCTCGTCCGGATGGTTACGATGGAAAGCGCCTTCGCCGCATCGGCACGGCCGGACTGTCCGTCCGTCCAAAGCCCCCGGCCATGCACATCGCCGGCGATGGCCGGGCGATGGAAAGCGGGGGAAACATGCCTCATGCAGCGTCAACCTGTTGTGTCGCCGCGTCTTTCGGCGACAATATCGAACCGGGCACGGGCGGATTACGCCCTCCGGCACTTGAGTTAGCTAGCATCGCCGATCCCGAACGGCAACCATCGCGCCGAATTATTCATGCGCGATCATGCGAAATGGCGGCGTTAACGCCCTGTTTAGACTTTCATTGCAGAAATGGTTAATAAGACATTGGAAGCGCGTCAGGGAGTGCGCGGGGGACGTCATGATTTCCGTCTGGACGGCCGGTCGGCCGACAATGCAAAGGGCGCCGATGATCGCCCTCCTGGTTTCGCTGGCAGCGATGCTTTTCGGCACGCCTGCGCACGGCACGGTCGTGCAGACCGTCGAGGCCTCGCCGAGCGCGATCACCATCCGCTTCGACGGGCCGGTCAACGCGGCATCGGCGTTCGTGATCGACGCGCCGCGCCGCATCGCGGTGGACGTGAGCGGCGCCGAGCCGGGCGCGCTGGTAACGCCAGGCGGCCCCGTGGCCAGCATCCGCCAGGGGCGCTTCGACAAGGCGACGACGCGCCTCGTCTTCGATCTTTCCAAGCCCGCCGTCGTCGCCGGCGGCAGCTATTCGGCCGACGGGCAGACGCTGACGCTGGCGCTGCGCCGCGTCGATGCCTACAGCTTCCAGACCGGGGTGCGCCGCGGGCGCGCCAATTTCGCACCGCCGGCCGCCGCCGTCGCAGGCCTGCGCAGCGCGCGCTACAACGTCTCGGTCGCGCTCGACCCGCCCCAGCGCGGCGTCGCGCTGCCGCGCGTCTATGGCACCGACCGCAGCCGCCCGCTGGTGGTGATCGATGCCGGCCATGGCGGGCATGACCCCGGCGCCATCTCGCCCGAGAAGGGCACGCGCGAGAAGGACGTGACGCTGGCCGTCGCCCGCGCGATCCGCGACGAACTGGTCAAGAGCGGGCGCGTGCGCGTCGCGCTCACCCGGTCCGACGACCGTTTCATCGTGCTGCGCGACCGCTTCGAGATCGCGCGCCGGCTGGGCGCCGACATGTTCATCTCGATCCACGCCGACAGCGCGCCTTCGCCCGATGCGCACGGCGCGACCATCTATACGCTGTCCGAGGTCGCATCGGACCGCGAGGCGGCGCTGCTCGCCCAGCGCGAGAACAAGGTCGACATCGTCCACGGCGTCAACCTGTCGGGCGAGAATGCCGACGTGACGTCGATCCTCATCGACCTTGCCCAGCGCGAGACGATGAACACCGCCGCCGGCTTCGCCCGCCTGCTCCAGCGCGAGGCAGCGAGCGACGTGCCCTTCCGCTCGACCCCGCACCGCATGGCGTCGCTGATGGTGCTGAAGGCGCCCGACGTCCCGTCGCTGCTGTTCGAATGCGGCTACATCACCAACGAGATGGATCACGACTTCATCAGCTCGAAGGATGGGCAGGAGCGTATCGCCAAGGGCTTCCGCCAGGCGATCGAGATTCACTTCGCGCGCAAGATGGCCTCGCGCTAGGTGAGCCGCCATCTCGTCATCGCGAGCGCAGCGCGGCGATCCAGCCCGATGCCCGGCATTTCTGGATTGCTTCGCTGTGCTCGCAATGACGGGGAGGCGACACAGGCGACGCGCCTGCCCCTCCCGCCCCGCCCTGTCGCATCCCCGCTGGCAAAGCGCCCGAACTTTGCTAGAGCCGCACCCACATGGTCGACGCGTCTCCCAGCAAGGTCCGGTTCCGCCTGCGCCGCGATGGCGGCGAATCCTTTCTCGCGCCCTGGCTCGCACGCTGGTGGGTGAAGGCGCTGATCGGCATCTTCGGCCTCGCGCTGATCGCCTGGCTGCTGATCTGGTTCCTCTTCGCGCGCGGTCTGCCCTCGGTCGACAATCTGCGCACCTACGAGCCGCCGCTGCCGACAAACCTGCGCGCCGCCGATGGCACGCCGGTCTACAGCTTCGCGCGCGAACGCCGCGTCCAGCTGCGCTACGACGAATATCCCAAGCTGCTGGTCGACGCCTTCATCTCGGCTGAAGACCGCACCTTCTTCACCCATGGCGGCGTCGACTATCCCGGCATCATCCGCGCGATGGTCACCAATATCGGGCGCTCGGGCCGCCCGGTCGGCGCATCGACGATCACCCAGCAAGTCGCCAAGAATCTGCTGCTCACCAACGAGCTGAGCTATGCGCGCAAGGTCAAGGAAGCGATCCTCGCCTACCGGATCGAAGGCGCGCTGACCAAGCAGCAGATCATGGAGCTCTACCTCAACCAGATTTTCCTCGGCCGTAACGCCTATGGCGTGCAGGCGGCGTCGCGCGCCTATTTCGACAAGGATGTCGATCAGCTGAGCCTGCCCGAGATGGCCTATCTCGCCATCCTGCCCAAGGCACCGTCCAACTATGATCCCGAACGCCACAGCGACCGCGCGCTCGAGCGCCGCCGCTATGTGCTGCGCGAGATGCAGCGCAACGGCTACATCACCGCCGCGCAATATGCCGCAGCCGATGCGACGCCGATCGGCGCGGTCAAGCGCACCCAGCCCAAATATGACAGCAATGGCGGCTATTTCATCGAGGAAGTCCGCCGCGAGCTGATCGAGAAGTTCGGCGAAAGCGCGCAGGACGGGCCGCACAGCATCTATGCCGGCGGCCTGTGGGTGCGCACCTCGCTCGACCCGCGCCTGCAGGATCTGGCGCAGAAGGCGCTGCAGGACGGCCTCGTCCGCTACGATCGCGGGCGCGGCTGGCACGGCCCGCTGGGCAGCATCGATCCGTCCGAGGGCTGGGTCGGCCGGCTCGCCGCGCTCAACCTTGGCGTCGACTATGACGACTGGCGGATCGCGGTCGTGCTCGACAAGGCGGGCGGCACGGCGACGATCGGCTTCCAGGACGGCACGACCGGCACCCTCCCCGCATCGGGCGCGCAGATGCCGCGCAGCGGCACCGCGACATCGGCCTTCCAGGCGATGAAGGCGGGTGACGTGATCGTGGTGAAGGCCGATGGCGGCGCATGGTCGCTGCGTACCATCCCCGCCATTTCCGGCGGCATGGTGGTCGAGGACCCGCACAATGGCCGCCTCTATGCGATGCAGGGCGGCTTCGACGCGCGGCTCCACAGCTTCAACAACGCCACGCAGGCGATGCGCCAGCCGGGTTCGACCATCAAGCCGTTCGTCTATGCCGCCGCGCTCGACAACGGCATGACCCCCGCCTCGATCATCGTCGACGGGCCGTTCTGCATCTATCAGTCGGCCGCGCTGGGCCAGAAATGCTTCCGCAATTTCGGCAATATGCGCGGCGCGGGGCCGCAGACGATGCGCTGGGGCGTCGAACAGTCGCGCAACCTGATGACGGTGCGCGCCGCGTCGCAGACCGGGATGCCCAACGTCGTCAAGACGATCAAGGCGATGAACATCGGCGACTATCAGCCCTATCTCGCCATCGCGCTGGGCGCGGGCGACACGACGGTGATGAAGCTGACCAACGCCTATGCGACGCTGGTCAACCTTGGCCGCGAGCTGAAGCCGACACTGATCGACTATGTGCAGGACCGGAACGGCAAGGTCATCTTCCGCGCCGACGCGCGCCCGTGCAACGGCTGCAACGCGAAGGACTGGGACGGCAAGCCGATGCCGCGCCCGCCGGTGCGCGGCAAGCAGCTGCTGGACGCGATGACCGCCTATCAGGTCGTCCACATCCTCGAAGGCGTCGTCCAGCGCGGCACCGCCGTGACGCTGCGTGATCTGAATCGACCGCTGATGGGCAAGACCGGCACGACGAGCGGCCCGACCAACGTGTGGTTCGTCGGCGGATCGCCCGACCTGATCGGAGGGCTCTACATGGGCTACGACCAGCCCCGTTCGCTCGGCGGCTATGCGCAGGGCGGCACCGTCGCCGCGCCGATATTCAAGCAGTTCGCCAAGGAAGCGATGAAGGACATGCCGATCGTGCCCTTCCGCGCCGCATCGGGCATCCGCATGGTCCGCATCGATCGCCGTTCGGGCCGGCGCGTCTATGGCACATGGCCGGACGACGACCCCAAGGCGGCGGTGATCTGGGAAGCCTTCAAGCCCGAAAGCGAACCGCGCCGCACCATCCGCCGCGAGGAACTGCTGGCCGAGCGCGCCAAGGAAAAGACCGCCACGGGCGCCGCGCGCGGCCGCGACAGCGACTTCCTTGAGCGCGAGGGCGGTATCTACTAAATCGCAGCAAACACCCCGCCGTTCGTCCCGAGCGCAGTCGAGGGACGTCCGCGCGAGACCCGGCGTCCCTCGACTGCGCTCGGGACGAACGGATATTTGAATAGAGGAACGAGACTATGCGCGCCGAAGCGCAAGCCCATGCCGATCAGATCAAGGATGCGCTCGCGCTCCTGCGCCGCTTCCTTGACTGGGACCGCGCGCTGCGCCGCCTGGACGAATTGAACGCCCGCGTCGAGGACCCGACGCTGTGGAACGACGCCAAGGCCGCGCAGGACGTGATGCGCGAGCGCCGCCGCCTCGACGAGGCGATCACCGCGACGCGCGCGATCGAGACCGAGCTGAACGACACCGTCGAGCTGATCGACCTTGCCGAGGCCGAGGGCGACAATGCGCTGGCCGACGAAGGCGTCGCCAACCTCGCCGAACTCGCCCAGCGCGCCGAGAAGGACAAGGTGAAGGCGCTGCTCGCGGGCGAGGCCGACGCCAACGACACCTATCTCGAGATCAATTCGGGCGCCGGCGGCACCGAGAGCAACGACTGGGCCGAGATGCTGCAGCGCATGTACACGCGCTGGGCCGAGCGCCACGGGCTGAAGGTCGAGCTGGTCGATTATCATGCCGGCGAGCAGGCGGGCATCAAATCCGCCACCCTGCTCATCAAGGGCGAGAATGCCTATGGCTATGCCAAGACCGAGAGCGGCGTCCACCGCCTTGTCCGCATCAGCCCCTATGACAGCTCGGCCCGGCGCCACACGAGCTTTTCGAGCATCTGGGTCTATCCGGTGATCGACGACAATATCGACGTCGAGATCAACGAGAGCGACCTGCGCATCGACACCTATCGCGCATCGGGCGCGGGCGGCCAGCACATCAACACCACCGATTCCGCGGTGCGCATCACGCACCTGCCGACGGGCATCGTGGTGCAGTGCCAGAACCAGCGTTCGCAGCACAAGAACAAGGCCGAGGCGTATAACCAGCTTCGCGCCCGCCTCTACGAGCGCGAGCTGGCCGAGCGCGAGGCCGCGGCCAATGCGCAGAACGCGACCAAGACCGACATCGGCTGGGGCCACCAGATCCGGTCCTACGTCCTCCAGCCCTATCAGCTGGTGAAGGACCTGCGCACCGGCGTGACCTCTACCAGCCCGTCGGACGTGCTCGACGGCGATCTCGATCCGTTCATGGCCGCCGCCCTTTCGCAGCGCGTGACTGGCGAGACCGTGGAAGTCGAGGACGTCGACTGACCGTGGGATCGCCCGCTCCCCTCCGTTCGTCCCGAGCGCAGTCGAGGGACGTTGGGTATCGCGCGGGCGTCCCTCGACTGCGCTCGGGACGAACGGTAGCCATTGCCGCTCTGCTGGTCCTCGCCGCCTGCAAGGTCGCGCCGCCGGGCAACAACAGCCACGAGGCCGCCGGCCCCGATCCGCGCTTCCCCATCGCCGCGCGCCCCGTCGCGCCGATCGTGTCGAGCCGCTGGTCGAACGAGGAAGCGCGCGACCGGCTGAGCGAGGCGCGCGAGGTGATGGACCGCGCGGGCATCGCGCAGGGGATGACCGTGGCCGACATCGGCGCGGGCGAAGGCTATTACACCATCCGCCTCGCCGCGCGCGTGGGCGCCAAGGGACGCGTGCTGGCGCAGGATATCGTGCCCGACGTCCGCGATGCGCTGGCCGAGCGCGTCAATCGCGAGCGGCTCGACAATGTCAGCGTGAAGCTGGGCGAGCCGGCCAACCCGATGCTGCCCGCCGACAGCTTCGACCGCATCCTCATGGTCCACATGTATCATGAGATCAGCTCGCCCTACGAATTTCTGTGGAACCTCCGCCCGGCGTTACGCGCGGGCGGGCGGGTGATCGTGGTCGACGCCGATCGCCCGACCAACAAGCATGGCACGCCGCACACGCTGCTCGACTGCGAGTTCGCCGCCGTCGGCTATCGCCGCGTCGACATGCAGGCGATGCCGAGCGCGGGGGGCTATCTTGCCGCCTATGAGGCGGTCGGCCCGCGCCCAGACCCGGAAACGATCACCGCCTGCGCGAATTGAGGCGCGCGGAAGCGGCGCCCCCGCCTATTCTCCCCTTGGCCTGCCCGCGCCCGCGCCATAGAAGACTCGCATGCGCCAATATCTCGATCTCATGCAGCGCGCGCTCGATCATGGCGCGATCCAGGACGACCGCACCGGGGTGGGCACGCGATCGGTGTTCGGCCACCAGATGCGTTTCGATCTGGCCGAGGGCTTTCCCGTCCTCACCACCAAGAAGCTGCACCTGCGATCGATCATCGTCGAGCTGCTGTGGTTCCTGCGCGGCGACACCAACGTCAAATGGCTGCAGGACCGCAAGGTCAGCATCTGGGACGAATGGGCGCGCGAGGATGGCGACCTCGGCCCCGTCTATGGCAAGCAATGGCGCGACTGGGCGACGAGCGATGGCGGCCATGTCGACCAGATCGCCGAGCTGATCGAGACGCTGAAAGTCAATCCCGCCAGCCGCCGCATGATCGTATCGGCGTGGAACCCCGGCGATCTCCATGCGATGGCGCTGGCGCCCTGCCACTGCCTGTTCCAGTGCCATGTCGCGAACGGCCGGCTGTCGCTCCAGCTCTACCAGCGCTCGGCCGACATCTTCCTCGGCGTGCCGTTCAACATCGCGAGCTACGCGCTGCTCACTCACATGCTGGCGCAGCAGACGGGGCTGGAGCCGGGCGAGTTCATCTGGACGGGCGGCGACTGCCACCTTTATTCCAACCATCTCGATCAGGCGCGCGAGCAACTATCACGCGAACCCGGGCCGCTCCCCACGCTCGAAATCCTGCGTAAGCCGGCCTCGATCGACGCCTATGACTATGAGGATTTCCGCCTCGTCGGCTATGAGGCGCAGGCGCATATCAAGGCGCCGGTCGCGGTCTAGTCCATGCATCCGTCATTGCGAGGAGGCGGAGCCGACGACACAATCCAGGGTGATGCCGAGCGTCGGGCTGGATTGCTTCGGCCTGCGGCCTCGCAATGACGATGATGATTCCAAGGGATTGCCGACAAAGATGATGCTCCATCCCCAGCTCACCCTCGTCGTCGCGCGCGCCGACAATGGCGTGATCGGCCGCGACGGCGCGATGCCCTGGCACCTGCCCGCCGACCTCAGGCGCTTCAAGGCGCTGACGCAGGGCGCGCCGATGATCATGGGGCGCAAGACCTTCGAGAGCCTGCCCGGTCTGCTGCCCGGCCGCCGCCATATCGTGCTGACGCGCGGCGACTGGCGGGCCGAGGGTGCGGAGGTGGTCCATGATGTCGAGGCGGCGCTGGCGCTTGTCGGCGGCCCGCGCGCCTCGATCATCGGCGGCGCCGAGATATACCGCCTGTTCCTGCCCTTCGCCGACCGGATCGAGTTGACCGAAGTCCATGCCGCGCCCGAGGGCGACACGCACCTACCCGCCTTTGCCGGCTGGGGCGAAGTCGCGCGCGAAGATTTCGACACGCACAGCTTCGTGACGCTGGAACGCGGCTGAACGCCGGGACGCTAGTCGTCCTGCCCACTCAACCTGTCGGTCAGCTTCACCGCGACGACCAGCGCGGCGATCGTCAGAAACACGCCGAAGCGGTGCGCCTGCGGCGCGCCGAGCATGGCGATGTCCGCGATCACCAGCACCGCGAAGGCGCCTGCCCATACGCCCGTGATGCGCTGGTTGATGCGCATGAATTCCGGGCTGCCCCATTGTTCGCTGGGCACGCGTTCGCGCGCATACTGGATGGTGAAAGGGCGGCCGACGAGCAACGAGCCGAGCACGATAACCAGCAAGCCGCAATCGACCATCAGCCTCACCTCGATCAGCGACCAGTCAGGCTGCGCGACGAGCGCATAGCAGAGCAGCAGCGCGAACAGCACGAACGTCGCGATCTCGAGCAATTTGGGCGAGCGGCCGGGGGTCAGCGCGTCGCGGACATTGAGCGCCAGCGAAACGACCGCGCCCGCCGCCAGCGCCGGAACGGCCCCGACGAGATGACAGACCAGCGCAAATGCAAGGAAGGGCGCAAACGCCAGCAACAGATTCATGATATCCCCCTCGGGAACCGGCCCCATGCGGCCCTGCGACCAATTTACCCGAGAATCGCCTGCGAAACAAGTTATTATACACTTGGCAAATATCGATCGCGCCGCGCCGGAGGACAGGCGCTCGTCGTTCGGGCGGCGCTTGTCGAAGCGCTTTTCTTCTGCAACCTAAGGAGCGGGAAAGAAAGGGCACCCGAAGGCCAGGCCCGAACGGAGGGGAAAAGATGACCGGAACGCGCAAGATCGTGCTGACGATCGTCCTGCTGCTCATCCTCGCCGCGATCCTGTTCTTCACCCTCGCGCCCGGCATCGTCGAGCGCGGGATGAACAAGGTCAGCCCCAAGGGCATATTGACCGTCTCGCCGCGCGCGGCGGCGCTCCACAAGAGCCTGCAGATCGCCGACACCCACGCCGATACGCTGCTGTGGAGCCGCAGCCTGCTGACCCGCGCCGATCGCGGGCAGGTCGACCTGCCCCGGCTGATGGCGGGCAATGTCGCGCTGCAGGTCTTCTCCTCGGTCACCAAGACGCCCAAGGGCCAGAATTACGACGCCAATGGCGCCGACAGCGATAACATCACCATGCTTGCCATCGCGCAGCTCCAGCCGCCGCGCACCTGGGGCTCGCTGCTCCAGCGTTCGCTCTGGCACGCCGAGAAGCTGCGCCGCGCCGAGGCGGGATCGGACGGGCATCTGCGCATCATCCGCAGCGCGACCGACCTGCGCAGCCTGCTCGCCGACCGGGCGAAGGGCAGGCAGGTGACCGGGGCAATGCTCTCGATCGAGGGGCTGCAGGATCTGGAAGGCAGGATCGGCAATCTCGACACGCTCTACGACGCCGGTTTCCGCATGGCGGGGCTTGCCCATTTCTTCGACAATGAGGTGGCCGGATCGATGCACGGCGTCGCCAAAGGCGGGCTCACCCCGCTCGGCCGGCAAGTGGTGCGCGCGATGGAGGCCAAGGGCATGATCGTCGACATCGCGCATTCGAGCCATGCCGCCGTCGCCGAGATTCTCGCCATGGCGAAGAAACCCGTCGTCTCCAGCCATGGCGGCGTGCAGGCGACCTGCAAGGTCAACCGCAACCTGACCGACGACGAGATAAGGGGCGTCGCGCGCACCGGCGGCGTGGTGGGCATCGGTTACTGGGACGGGGCGGTTTGCGACATCGCGCCCGCGTCGATCGCCAAGGCGATCGCGCATGTCCGCGACCTTGTGGGCATCGCGCATGTCGGGCTGGGCAGCGATTATGACGGCGCAGTCACCACCGCTTTCGATACCTCGCAACTGGCCCAGATCACGCAGGCGCTGATCGACCGCGGCTTTACCGACGACGAGATTCGCGCGGTGATGGGCGGCAACACGCTACGCCTGCTGATGCAGAACCTGCCTCAGCAATAAACCCCGCCGTCATTGCGAGGAGGCGGAGCCGACGACGCAATCCAGCTGCGATGTCGGACGTCGATCTGGATTGCCGCGCTTCGCTCGCAATGACGAAGCGGCACGCGAGGGATGGATTCCCGCGCAGCACCGATTATAGCGCGCGCATGGAGCGCCTCGACGGAGCCGCGCCGGTCCCTTCGCATCTGCGTGGCGGGATCGTCGCGCTCGGCAATTTCGACGGATTTCATCTCGGCCATCAGGCCGTGGTCGGGCGCGCCGTGGCGATGGCGCGCGCCGAGCATCGCCCCGTGCTGGTCGCGACCTTCGACCCGCATCCCGTGCGCTTCTTCAAGCCCGATGCCCCGCCCTTCCGGCTGACCACGCTCGACCAGCGCGAGCGGCTGTTCGCCGCCGCCGGGGCCGACGCGATGATCGTCTTCCGCTTCGACGCCGAACTGGCCGGGCTGAGCGCACGCGAATTCGTGACCGAACGGCTGATCCAGGCGATCGGCGCGGCGGGCGTCGTCACCGGCGAGGATTTCACCTTCGGCAAGGGCCGCGACGGCAACACGCGCGTCCTCGCCGAACTGGGGCGCGACTATCAGTTGCTGGTCGAGACGGTGGCGCCCGTCGCGGCGGGGGGCGAGACCATATCCTCCAGCCGCATCCGCGAGGCGCTGGAGGCCGGCGACTGCGAGACGGCGACGCGCCTCCTCACCCGCCCCTTCGCGATCGAAGGCATCGTCCAGCATGGCGACGCGCTGGGCCGGACCATCGGCTATCCCACCGCGAACATCGCGCTCGGCCCCTATCTGCGCCCGCGCTACGGCGTCTATGCGGTCAGGGGCCGCCTGCCCGACGGCCGATTGCTCGACGGCGCGGCGAGCCTCGGCATCCGCCCGACCTTCGATCCGCCCAAGGAGCTGCTCGAGCCCTATTTCTTCGATTTCTCGGGCGATCTCTATGACCAGCGGATCGAAGTGGAGCTGCACCACTTTCTCCGCCCCGAGACGAAGTTCGATAGCCTCGACGCGCTGAAAGAGCAGATCGCGCAGGATTGCGCCGATGCCGCGCAAATCCTTGCGGAGCGCCCGCGCCTCGCCTAAGCGCCGAAGCCTCATGAGCGACGCACCAGACTATCGAGACACCGTCTTCCTGCCGAAGACCGAGTTCCCCATGAAGGCCGGCCTTGCCGCCAAGGAACCGGCGATTCTGGAACGGTGGGAGAAGATCGGCCTTTACCAGCGGCTGCGCGAGCAGCGCGCGGGGCGCGAGCGCTTCATCCTTCACGACGGCCCGCCCTACGCCAATGGCGACATCCATATGGGCCATGCGATGAACAAGGTGCTGAAGGACATCATCGTCCGCAGCCAGTCGCTGCTCGGCAAGGACGCGCCCTATGTTCCGGGCTGGGATTGCCACGGCCTGCCGATCGAATGGAAGATCGAGGAACAGTATCGCGCGAAAAAGCTGAACAAGGACGACGTTCCCGCCGCCGAGTTCCGCGCCGAATGCCGCGCCTATGCCGAGAAGTGGGTCGACATCCAGCGCGAGCAGTTCAAGCGTCTTGGCGTGATGGGCGACTGGGCCGATCCCTATCTGACGATGAAATATGAGGCCGAAGCCGCGATCGCCGGCGAGCTGCTGAAATTCGCCGAGAGCGGCCAGCTTTATCGCGGCGCGAAGCCGGTGATGTGGTCGCCGGTCGAGAAGACCGCGCTCGCCGAAGCCGAAGTCGAATATGAGGACATCACCTCGACGCAGATCGACGTGGCGTTCGAGATTGTGGAGAGCCCGATCCCCGAGCTGGTCGGCGCTTATGCGGTGATCTGGACGACGACGCCGTGGACGATCCCTGTCAACCAAGCGATCGCCTATGGGCCGGAGGTTGAGTATGCGCTGGTCACACTGAACCTGCACACGCACAAGCGCGGCGAGTTCAGGGAAGGGCAGCCTCTTGCCGAGCATGAGGGCCGCGCGATCCTGATCGCCGAGCCTCTTGTCGTACAGCTATTGGATCGCTGGCGGCGCGAACTGGAGAAAGCCGACGACGGTTCGTCTGAGCACGTCTTCCTGCCGGCTGCGGAGTGGACGATCATCGGCAAAGGCTCCGACCTCGCCGGGACTGTCGTGCGGCACCCGATGCATCATCTCGGCGGCTTCTTCGCCAAGCCCCGTCCGCTCCTCGCTGGCGATTTCGTCACCACCGATGCCGGTACCGGCCTCGTCCACATGGCGCCGGACCATGGCGAGGACGATTTCGAGCTGTGCAAGGCGAACGGCATCGATCCGGTCTTCGCGGTCGAGGGCGACGGCAAGTATCGCGCCGACTGGGGCTGGCTCGGCGGCCAGGGATCGGTGATCAATCCCAAGTTCAACGCGCCCGACGGCCCGATCTGCAGCGACCTTAGCGACGTCGGCGCGCTGCTCGCGGCCAGCGCCGATTACAGGCACAGCTATCCGCATAGCTGGCGGTCCAAGGCCAAGGTGATCTTCCGCGCGACGCCGCAATGGTTCATCCCGATGGACCGCGCGACGCCGCCGCCGATCAGCCATGGCAGCGAGGAAAGCGCGACCGGCGCGAGCATCGCCCCGATGGGCAATGGCGCGACGCTGCGCGAGATCGCGCTCGACGCGATCGAGCATACGCGCTGGGTGCCCGAGAAATCGCGCAACCGCATCCATGCGATGGTCGCCGGCCGCCCCGACTGGGTGATCAGCCGCCAGCGCGCCTGGGGCGTGCCGATCGCGCTCTACGTCAATCGCAAGACGGGCCATTATCTGCGCGACGCCGCGGTCAACGCGCGCATCGTCGATGCGTTCAAGGCCGGCGGCGCCGACGCCTGGTTCACCGGCGATCATCAGGCGATCCTCGGGCCGGCCTATGATCTGGCCGACTATGAGGTCGTCACCGACATTCTCGACGTGTGGTTCGACAGTGGATCGACCCACGCCTTCGTGATCGAGGCGCGCTATGGCGAGGGCGTCCGCGCCAACCTCTATCTCGAGGGATCGGACCAGCATCGCGGCTGGTTCCAGTCCTCGTTGCTCGAATCGAGCGGCACGCGCGGCCGCGCGCCCTATGACGCCGTGCTCACCCACGGCTTCGCGCTCGACGGGCAGGGCCGCAAAATGTCCAAGTCGCTCGGCAATGTCGTCGATCCGCTGAAAGTGATCGGCGAGAGCGGCGCCGACATCCTGCGCATGTGGGTGGCCTCGACCGATTATTTCGAGGATGTCCGCATCGGCAAGGAAGTGCTGGCCGGCACCTCGGACGCCTATCGCAAGCTCAGGAACAGCTTCCGCTACCTGCTCGGCGCGCTCGACGGCTTCACCGATGCCGAGCGCGTCGCGGTGGCCGACATGCCCGAGCTGGAGCGCTACGTGCTTCACATGCTCGCGCGGCTGGACGCCGATCTGCGGCAGGCGGCAGAGAATTACGAGTTCAACCGCTATATCCGCGCGCTGACCGATTTCGCCAACGATGACCTGAGCGCCTTCTTCTTCGATATCCGCAAGGACAGCCTCTATTGCGACGCGCCCGGCGACGTGAAGCGCCGCGCCTATCGCACCGTGCTCGACACGCTGTTCCATGCGCTCGTCCGCTACGCCGCGCCGATCCTCGCCTTCACCGCCGAGGAAGTGTGGCAGAGCCGCTACCCCAGCGACGAAGGATCGATCCATTTCGAGGAATGGCCGACGATCGACGCCGGATGGACCAATGAGGCGCTAGGCGACAAGTGGACCGCGCTGCGGCTGCTCCGCTCGCAGGTGACCGAAGCGATCGAGCCCTATCGTCGCGACAAGATCATCCGATCGAGCCTTGAGGCCGAAGTGACCGTGCCCGGCGCGCACGACGGCATCGATCTGGAAGAATTGTTCATCGTCTCGAAGGTCGGCGCGGCCGATGCGATCACCGTCGCACGCACTGAGCGCGAGAAGTGCGGCCGCTGCTGGCGCCATATGCCCGAGGTCAAGACCGACGGCGAGCTTTGTGATCGCTGCGCGGAGGTGGTCAATGGCTAATCCCCGCGCGATCGGCCTCGTCGCCGCCGCGATCGTCTTCGCGGCCGATCAGGGCGTCAAATATGCGGTCACCGGCCCGCTCGCGCTGAAGGACGTGCTGAGCATCTACATATTGCCGATCTTCAACCTGACCTGGGTGGAGAATTACGGCGTGTCGATGGGCTTCCTCACCGCCGACAGCAATCTTTCGCGCTGGCTGCTCGTGGCGCTCACTGCCGCGATCAGCCTTGCCGTGCTGGTGTGGATGTGGCGCGAGAAGAGCCGGGCGGACGTGATCGCGCTCGGCCTCGTCCTCGGCGGCGCGCTCGGCAACATCACCGATCGCATCCGCTTCGGCCATGTCATCGACTATGCCGATCTGCACTTCGGTGCGTGGCGCCCCTTTTTGGTCTTCAATCTGGGCGACGCGGCGATTACCATCGGTGTCCTCATCCTGCTCGGCCGCGCCCTGTTCGTGCGCGACAAGAAGTCTGTTTCGGAGAATGCGAATGCGTAAGGCTGTTCCGGCGTCCCTGATCCTCGCCGTAGCGCTTGGCGGCTGTTCGAGCGGCCTGTTCAACCGCCGCGGGCCGGACGAGTTCGCGGTGGCGCGTCGCGCGCCGCTCGTCGTGCCCCCCGATTTCGCGCTCGCCCCGCCTTCGCCCGGCGCGCCGCGCCCGCAGGAAGCCGATTCGAGCACGCAGGCGCTGACCGCGATGTTCGGCGGCCCCGCCCAGCGCAGCGCCGGCGAGACCGCCGCGCTGCTTCAGGCCGGTGCCGATGTCGCCGATCCCGGCATCCGGTCGGCCGTCGCCGATCCGGGCACCAATGCCGTCGACAAGGGCGCCGTGACGCGCGACATCATCTCGGCGCCCGAGGGCGACGGGCAGGATGCGCGCGCCGCGACCAACGCGGCCCCGGCGCCCGGCCCCTCGCCCAAGCCGTAATGACCGCCTGAGCGCTCCTGCTTTCGCGGGAGCGCGCGGCAAAAAATCAAAGCCCGTCCCGGTCCTGATCGAACCGGAACGGGCTTTTTTCTTCTGTCGTGATTTCAGCGCTGGCGGACTGCTCCGTTCGCGCTGAAACCCGTCGCGATCAGAAGGCTACGCCGATCGAGCCGACGACGCCGGCCTTCGACGCATTGCGCCCGCTGGGCACGAACAGCGACTTGTTGGTGTCGACATAGTTCACGCCGAAGGTCATCACCTTCCACGTATAGGACACGCCGAGACCCCAGTCGGTATAGCCCTTGCCGATCGTCAGATAGCTGGGACCGAAGCTGTGGGCGATGTGCGCCGAAACGCCGATCGGCGTCTTGGGAACGGCAAGCGAGAAATCGCCGGCGAGGTAGAAATTATCCTCCTTGCCGTTGCCGACCGAAAGCGCCTTCGCCTTTGGCGCGTAATTGCCGGTGATCTTCGCGGTCGCCGGGCCAAACGTATGCGAAACCGCCACATAGGGCTCGACGAAGTCGGTATTCGCGCCGTGGCTGCCCGGATAGTAATAATAGAGGACGCCGACATCGACGGTGGTGCCGCTGAACGTCTTCTTGAAGCCGCCGATGAAGTCGATTTCCTGATCGCTGCCATTGGCGACATAGTCGTCGATCGAGGAACCCCAGACCGATGCGTAGAAGCCGCTTTTGTGCGAGACGCTGAAGCCGCCCTGCACCGCGAAGCGCTTGTCGGTCTGCGAAATGCCGCGGAAACGATAGTCGGAGACCAAGGTCGCGCTGCCGTTGATCGTGAACGCCGGCGGCGGCGCGGTATCGTCGGCAAGCGCCGGAGCGGCGCAGGCAACGAGGAATAGGCCCGAAAGGGCCTGGATGGACGTGCGCATATTCTTCCTTCCCTGGAATGTGCGTTCGTCCCACCTGCATCACGGTCTCCGCTTCTGTGGCCTCATTGGGTCGAGCGGATTGACGCGATGACAGGGATGTGACGGAATCCGTTGCGCTGCACAACGCAAAAATGTCGCGATATGTCCTTGCTGCGACAGGCTGTTGCGCGGTCGCAACAGTGAGGGATCAGTGCGTCGCCGCAAAACGGGCGAGGCCGGCCTCCAGATCGGCGATCAGATCGTCGGGGTCCTCAAGGCCGATATGCAGCCGGATCGCCGGCCCTTCGGCCTGCCAGCGCGTCGCGGTGCGGATCGGCCGCGGATCGAAGGGAATGGCGAGGCTTTCATAGCCGCCCCACGAGAAACCGAGGCCGAACAGGCGCAGACCGTCGAGCAATGCAGTCCGACCGGCATCGTCCCCGCCTTTCAGGACGAACGAGAACAGCCCCGACGCCCCCCTGAAATCGCGCGACCACAAGGCATGCCCCGGATCGCCGGGCAGCGCGGGATGGAGCACGCGCGCGACCTCCGCCCGCCCCTGCAGCCAGCGCGCGACCCTGATCGCGCCGTCCTGATGCTGGGCAAGACGCACCGCCATCGTCCTGAGGCCGCGCGCCGCCAGCCAGGCATCGTCGGGGCTGACGCACTGGCCGAGCAGATAGGTCATCGAGCGCAGCTTCTGCCAGACGCCCGGCGCGGCGGTGACCGATCCGATCATCACGTCCGAATGGCCGACGACATATTTGGTGCAGGCGAGAATCGAGAGATCGACGCCATGCGCCATCGCGGAGAAATAGAGCGGCGTCGCCCATGTATTGTCGAGGATCGTCACCACGCCGCGCGCCTTCGCCGCCGCGACGATCGCCGGCACGTCCTGAACCTCGAAGGTCAGGCTGCCCGGGCTTTCCATGAAGATCGCCGCCGTCCGATCGCCGATCAGGTCGGCGATGCCGCCGCCGATCAACGGATCATAATAGCGCGTGGCAATGCCGTGCGATTTGAGCAGCTTGTCACACAAGGCTCGCGTCGGCTCATAGGCGCTGTCGACCATCAGAAGCTCGTCGCCGGGCTGGAGGACGGCCATCAGCGCACTCATCACCGCAGCGACGCCGGACGGGTAAAGCAACGTGCCTTCCGCGCCCGGCTCAAGCTCGGTCAGCGCGGCGGCGAGCGACCATTGGGTCGGCGTGCCGCGCCGGCCATAATAGAGCTTCTCATGCGTATCATGATGCCGCGCGCGCATGTCCGCGACGCTGTCGTAGAGGATGGTCGATGCGCGCCAGACCGGCGGGTTGACCACCCCTTGCGTCCATTCGGGGCGACGCCCGGCGGTGACCGCCTTGGTCGCCGGACGATCGTCTTCGCCGTCGCCGCCCTGCCCGCTCACGCTGCGCCGAGTTCCTTCGGCGTCGAGGGATCGCCGCCCCATTCGGTCCACGAACCGTCGTAGAGCGCGACATCCTTCTTGCCGAGCAGCGCCAGCCCGAAAGCCAGCACCGATGCGGTGATGCCCGAGCCGCAGGTCGTCACGATGCCGCGATCGAGATCGACGCCCGCCGCCTCGAACTCGGCCTTGAGCGCGTCGCCCTGCTTCCACGTGCCATCGGCGTTGATGGCCAGTTCATAGGGCATGTTCCTCGATCCGGGGATGTGGCCGGGGCGCACGCCGGCGCGCGTCTCGGGCTTGTCGCCGGCGAAGCGATCGGCCGAGCGGGCATCGAGCACCTGTTCCGCCCTGCTGCCGATATTGGCCTTCATCTGCGCGAGCGTGCGGACGCCCTTGTCGTCGAACCAGACCGTATAGTGGCGGTGGCGCAGCACAGGCTTGCCCGTCTCGAGCGCGCGGCCTTCGGCCTTCCACTTCGCGATGCCGCCATCGAGGATCGCCACGTCGTGCGCGCCGAAGGTCTTGAGCATCCACCAGGCGCGCGCCGCGGTGTGATAGGGCGAATCGTCGTAGACGACGATGCGGCTGCCGTCGCCGAGGCCCAGCGACTGCATGCGACTGGCGAATTTTTCTGGCGGAGGCAACATGTTGGGCAGGTCGGTCGTATTGTCGGCCAGCTCGTCCAGATCCATGAACACCGCGCCGGGGATATGCCCCGCCTCATATTCGGCGGATGCCTTGCGATCGGCGTCGAGGAACCAGGTCGCATCCACCACGCGAAGATCCGAGGCGCCCAGCTCGTTATCGAGCCACTCCGTCGTCACCAGCAGGTCCATGCGAGTCTCTCCTTCGCGCTACATATGATTCTCCAATGTCCTAGTCGGCGGCGCGGCTGGCGTCGAGACGGCCAAAGGGCGGGGCGGGCGATGGGAGCGTTACCCCGCATTTCCGCGCCGCGCCGAAATGCGCTAGAGGCTCGCGCATGACCATCACCCATCTCGGCCAGCAAAGCCCCCTGCCCGCGTCTCCCGAGGAAGCGGTGCTCGATTATGTCCCCAATCCGCGCCCGGGCCGGCCCTATCTGGTGCGCTTCACCGCGCCCGAATTCACCTCGCTCTGCCCGGTCACCGGCCAGCCCGATTTCGCGCATCTGATGATCGACTATGCGCCGGCTGAAACCATCGTCGAATCAAAGTCGTTGAAGCTGTTTCTCGGAAGTTTCCGCAACCACGCGGCCTTCCACGAGGATTGCACCGTCGGCATCGGCGAGCGGCTGTTCGCGGAGATGAAGCCGGTCTGGCTGCGCATCGGCGGCTATTGGTATCCGCGCGGCGGCATCCCGATCGACGTCTTCTGGCAATCGGGCGAACCGCCGGCCGGCCTGTGGCTGCCGCCGCAGGACGTGCCCAACTATCGCGGCCGGGGGTGAGAGCTTCCTGCCGCCATTGCGAGCGCAGCGAAGCAATCCAGAGGGATGCCGGACACATCGCACTGGATTGCTTCGCTGCGCTCGCAATGACGGCGGCGGCGCGGTGACGCGCGCGCGATTTTTCGCTGTCACAATTTGCTCATTACATTATTGTAAGTAGTAATGATGACTCGCGCGCTTCCGCATAGCCATCCGATCGAGATCGCCCCCGGCGACATCGACTTCATGGGGCATGTCAACAATGCCTCCTATCTCAAATGGGTGCAGGAAGCGGTGATCGCGCACTGGCAGAAGCTGGCGCCGCCGCAGGCGGTGGCCGCGCATCTGTGGGTCGCGCTGAAGCATGAGATCACTTACCGCAAGCCCGCCTTCCTCGACGATCAGGTGATCGCCACCGTCGTGCTGGAAAAGGTGCAGGGCGCGCGCGCCTTCTACGAAACGCTGATCAAGCGCGGCGAGGAGGTGCTGGCCGAAGTGAAATCGAGCTGGTGCTGCCTCGACGCCGACACGCGCCGCCCGGCCCGGCTGGCGCAGGACGTGATCGCGCATTTCTGGCCCAGAGGCGAATAGGGCCGCCCGGCTTTACCGCCTCGTCGGCGCGATATTCGTTTCGCCGTCGTCTGTTCCGTTGACAGGCCGATGGCGCGCTCTAGTGTCCGCCGTTGGACCGGCATGCCGGCCTTCGGGGGAACATCATGAAGAAGCTATTGTGCGCGGCGGGCGTTGCCGCCGCTCTTTTTTCGCCTACCGTCCTGGATCCGGCCGCCGCCAAGCAGCGCACCATCATCGAACAATTATCGCCTGAGTTCGTCGACAAAAATTATGTCGACCAGGTCGAGGTCGTCGTCGCCGACACTGCGACCAAGAAAATGACCGAGCTGGAAACCAAGGCGGGCGAAAAACGGACAGCGGCCGGACTGGCGCCCTATACCGTAGATGCGCCGGCGCCGGCGCAAAACCAATATGCGACGCTGCCCTTTGCGACGATGATGCCTCTCGTCATGCGCGACGTGACGCGCCAATGGGGGCTTACGCCGGAACGCGGCGGCAGACCCGTCAATCTCCGTATCACCGTCGAGAACATCAAGACCGCCAATGCCGGCATGGCCCTGCTTCTCGGCAGCAGCGACGAACTCTCTGGCGAAGTCGTCGTGCTCGATCCCGCCACGCAGCAGCAGATCGGCAATTTCTATGTTCAGGTCGTCAACAGCCATGGCGGCCTCGCAGGCCTTGCCATGCGCGGCGACGGCATCCGCGAAAAGCTCGTTGAGGAATTCGCGCTCGAAAGCTCGCGTATCCTGACCGGCAGCACCAAGAAGGACTGGAAAAAGCGCCTGAAAGCAACGCCGGCGACCGATAAGGGAGCTTCCAAAACCGGCGACGCGGGCCAGTGAAGCAGGTGGCGCTCAGGCCCCTCCGCAATAGCGCGCTGGCCGCCGCCGCCCTGCTTGCGGCGGGACCGGCGGTGGCGCGCAGCGTCGTCTACCTGAGCGACATGGCGGCGATCCGGGCGGCGGCCGAGGATCAGGGTATCGCTGGCCCCTTTGCGGAGCCACCCGGCCCGGACAGCGCAACGATCGCGCTGGAAACGCCCGCCGTCGCAGATCATCGCGTCATCGTCGCGAGCCTCTATTGCCAGGCCTATCACATCGAGAACCCGGTCTCGTCGCTGCTCCGGGATCTCGCCACAGCGGCCAATCAAGCGCCGCCCACCGGCGGCGGCGCGGCCGACCGTCCCGTGCTTACCCTGCACATCCTCTCCGGATCCACCGTCCTGCGGTGCATGGGCAAGAACGACCTCGAGGCGATCTGCAAGAATCGCGTGCGGATCACGGCCGAGGCGCGCTTCGCGCGCGCGGACGGATCGACCGCGACGATTCCCCTGACGGCCCAGGTCGAGCGCGAAGGGCGCGTGGGCGGCTTCTGCGGCAATATCGCGCGCTACACGGGCATCGTGACCCGCGAGGCGGCCATCGATCTGATCGCTCAGGCGCGCGCCGCCTCCGCGCAATAACCGTACTTCGGCCGGCAGGAACGCAGAGCCGGGCCGATCAGCCCCAGACCTCGCCATAGAGCCGCATCAGGTTCGCCCCCAGGACCTTCTCGATCCGCGCGCTGCTCCAGCCGGCCGCCGCCAGCCCGTCGGCGAGGTGGCGGAAGCGGAGATGATCGTCCCATTCGGCGACGATGTTGAAGATGTCCGCCCCCTCGCCCGGCGCGGCGATCCCCGCCTTGCTGCGATCCTCGAAGAATTTCTTCTGCGCCTCGCGCGCCTTGTCGTCGATCACCGTCTTGAACAGGATGCCGTCGGTGCCGATGGCGACATGATCCTCGCCGCAGACGTTCACGGCATGGCTCATGTGACGGATCAGGTCGGCCCCCGTCGGTTTGCCGTTCGCGACGAGGAAAGGCATCCAATAGATGCCGACCACGCCGCCCTTGTCGGCGCAGGCCTTGAGCTCGGCATCCCACTGGTTGCGCGGATTGTCGTTGAGCGCGCGACAGCCGGTGTGGCTGATCGTCGGCGGGCGCGTGGCCGCCGCCAGCCCTTCGGAAACCGTCCGCTGGCCGGCGTGCGAGAGATCGAGCAGCAGCTTTTCCTTCTCGATCCGCGCGATCGTCGCGCGGCCGAGCTTGGACAGGCCGCCATTGGCGGGCTCGAGGCAGCCGTCGCCCGACAGGTTGCGGAGATTGTAGGTGAGCTGGACGGTGCGCACGCCCAGTCCCTTGAGCGTGGCGATGCGATCGAGGTCCGTCCCTGCCCATGAAGTGTCCTGGACATTGTAGATGAGCGCAAAGCGCTTGCTCGCCTTGGCCGCGCGAATGTCGTCGACGCTGCGGACCTTGACCAGCGTCTCGCCATTGTCGGCGATCGCCTGATCATAGGCGCCGATATTGGCGATCGTCTTTTCATAGACGTCGGGCGCATTGCCGACTTCGTTCATCGTGATGCTGCACGCCGTCTGCCCCGATGCGCGCATCTCGGAAAGCGCGCGCGGCGAGATCTTCGCATCCTCGGACTTGCCATAGGGATCCCAGAAGCCGCCCAGCCCGTCAATCACGATGGCGTCGGCATATTGTCTGTCCGAGAGAACCGCAGCGCGCCCGGCGACGGCCGAAAGCGCGAAAGGCGTGGATGCGAGCAGGCGAAGGCAGTCGCGGCGATCCATGATCTTCCCCCTTGTTATGCGACGCCCAGACTGCGCGACCGCATCGTTCGACGCAAGCCGTCGTCAATCCATCACGCGCAGCCATTCCGCCTCGGGCGCGCGCGCGGTGCGCAGCGCGTTTGCCGGCTCGGCGGGGTCCTCATAGCCGATCGACATGCCGCAGAAGAGCATGCGGTCATCAGGCATTTGGAGGAAGCTGGCGACGGTCTCGGGATAGACCGCCCAGCATTCCTGCGGGCAGCTTGCCAGCCCCTCCTCGACGAGGAGGAGCATCAGCGTCTGCAGATACATGCCGAGGTCGGACCATTGCGGTGGCCCCATCCGCCGGTCGACCGTGCAGAACAGCGCCATCGGCGCGCCGAAGAAGTCGAAATTGCGCGCGAACCACATGCGCCGCGCCACCTTGTCGTCGCGCGGGATGCCGATATGCGCATACATCGCCTCGCCGACGGCAAAGCGCCGGTCGCGCCAGGGGCTGACGAGCGCGGGGGGATAGATGTCGTAGGCCGGTTGCTCGACCACGCCCGACATCAGCTTCGCGCGCATGATGCCGCGCAGCTCGGCGAACGAATCGCCGGTCACCAGATCGATATGCCAAGGCTGGAGATTGCCGCCAGAGGGTGCCCGCGCCGCCAGCCGGGCCAGCCGCTCGACCAGCGCCGGATCGACCGGCTTGTCGAGGAAACCGCGCACCGAACGCCTTGCCGCCACCGCTTCCCGCACATCCATCGCGCTTCTCCCGCCGATCGTCCATCCCCCTTGCCGCCCGCCTTCGCTTGCAGCAAGACTGGCCAAAACAATTTCCCTTTACGTAAGGAGCAGGAGATGGCCGAAGCCTATATCGTGGAAGCGGTGCGGACCGCAGGCGGCAAGCGCGGCGGCAGGCTGGCGGGTTGGCACCCGGCCGACATGGCGGGCGCGGTGCTCGATGCGGTGGTCGATCGCACGGGGATCGATCCCGCCGCGGTCGAGGACGTCATCATGGGCTGCGTCAGCCAGGGCGGCGAGCAGAGCTTTCAGGTCGGGCGCGGCGCGGTGCTCGCCTCCAGGCTTCCCGAAAGCGTCCCCGCCGTCACCATCGACCGCCAGTGCGGCTCCTCGCAGCAGGCGATGCAGTTCGCGGCGCAGGCCGTGCTCTCGGGCACGCAGGACGTGGTGATCGCCGCCGGCGTCGAATCGATGACGCGCGTGCCGATGGGGTCGACGGGCGTGCTGTTCGCGCAGGCGGGGCTCGGCAAGGCCAAGAGCCCGCGCCAGGAAGAGCGCTATCCCGGCATCCAGTTCTCGCAGTTCATGGGCGCGGAAATGATCGCGAAGAAGTTCGGCTTCTCGCGCGAGGAGCTCGACGCCTTCGCGCTCGAAAGCCACCGCCGCGCGTCGGCCGCGACGCAGGCGGGCGCCTTCGACGCCGAGATTCTGGGTCTCCAGATCGAGACGCCCGAAGGCGCGGAAATCCATAACCGCGACGAAGGAATCCGCCACGACGCGACGATCGAAGGCATATCCTCGGTCAAGCTGCTTGCCGAAGGCGGCGTCATCTCGGCGGCCAACGCCTCGCAGATCTGCGACGGATCGTCGGCGGTGATGATCGTTTCCGAACAGGCGCTGAAGGATCATGGCCTGACGCCCATCGGGCGCATCCATGCGCTCACCGTCACCGGCGGCGACCCGGTGGTGATGCTCGAAGAGCCGCTCTACGCGACCGACAAGGCGCTGAAGCGCGCGGGGCTGAAGATCGACGATATCGATCTTTACGAGGTGAACGAGGCGTTCGCGCCCGTCCCCCTAGCCTGGCTCAAGCATGTCGGCGGCGATCCGGCGAAGCTCAACGTCCATGGCGGCGCGATCGCGCTCGGCCATCCGCTCGGCGCGTCGGGCACCAAGCTGATGGCGACGCTGATCAACGCGCTCAAGCGCCATGGCGGCCGCTATGGCCTGCAGACGATGTGCGAAGGCGGCGGCATCGCCAACGTCACGATCGTCGAGCGGCTGTAGGTCACGATGGCCGCGGGGCTTTGCCCGTCATTGCGAGGGGCAAAGCCCCGCGGCAATCCAGACCCTGGCACCACCCGCTGGATTGCCGCGCTTCGCCCGCAATGACGAAAGCGGATTCAGACGACGTCATCATGCGCCGGTTTCCTTCACCTATTCGTCTCGAGCGAAGTCGAGACACGCAGGCATATAAGCAACGTCCCTCGACTTCGCTCGGGACGAACGGAGAGACAGATGAAACTTGATTCCAGCATATCGGCCGTCGTCACCGGCGGCGCATCGGGTCTGGGCGCGGCGACGGCACGTGCGCTGGCGGCGAAGGGCGTGAAGGTCGCGATCTTCGACCTTCAGGAAGGCAAGGGCACCGAGGTCGCGAACGAAATCGGCGGCGTGTTCTGCGAAGTGAACGTGACCAGCGACGAGAGCGTCGACGCCGGCTTCGCCAAGGCGCGTGCGGCGCACGGGCAGGAACGCATCCTCGTCAACTGCGCGGGTACGGGCAATGCGATCAAGACCGCCAGCCGTTCGAAGGAGGATGGCAGCATCAAGCATTTCCCGCTCGATGCCTTCAACTGGATCATCCAGATCAACCTCGTCGGCACCTTCCGCTGCATCGCCAAGTCGGCGGCGGGGATGCTGACGCTCGATCCGCTCGAGGACGGCGAGCGCGGCGCGATCGTCAACACCGCCAGCGTCGCGGGCGAGGATGGGCAGATTGGTCAGGCGGCCTATTCGGCATCGAAGGCAGGCGTGATCGGCCTCACCCTTCCCGTCGCGCGCGACCTGATGGGCGAAGGCATCCGCATCAACACGATCCTGCCGGGCATCTTCGACACGCCGCTGCTCGCCGCCGCGCCGCAGAATGTGCGCGACGCGCTGGCCGCGTCGGTGCCCTTCCCCAAGCGCCTCGGCCAGCCGCACGAATATGCCCAGCTCGCCATGACCATGATCGAATGCGGCTATTTCAACGGCGAGGACGTCCGCCTCGACGGCGCGATCCGCATGGCCCCGCGCTAAGACCTTGCTCCCCTTCCCGCCTGCGGGGAGGGGGCGACAGACGGCCCGCGCGCCTCGCTGGACGCATACCCCGTCCATCCGCTAAATCCCTGCCCGCCCGCCTCTTGCCGGGCGGACGAGAAGGAGTCGCCAATGTCGAAACCGGAAGCCTGGCGGATGAGCCCCGGCACCTACCCCTTCTCGGATACGACGGCGACGCGATATCAGGATCTCGATCCGCACGATCACATCAACAATGTCGCGATGGCGGCCTTGTTCGAGAATGGTCGCGTCCGCTTCAACCGCACGCTCGTCATCTACAAGCGCGACGACCAGCGCTGGTTGACCGCCGCGGTCAACATCAACTATCTTGAGGAAGCCTATTTCCCCGCCGAGATCACGATCGCCAGCGGCATCGGCGAGATCGCCAACCGATCCTGGACCATCTATTCGGCCGCCTTCCAGCAGGGCCGCTGCGTGGCGACATGCGATAGCGTGATCGTGATCAGTGGACCCGAACATTCGCGGCTGATCGACACCGATCTGCGCACCGCGCTGGAAGCGTCGAAAGTCGAACGAATCTAGGAAAGCCGCACCATTCGCGGCCGGAGCGATCGCCCTCCGGCTATCGCGTCGCAAATGGTGACCCCTACGGGAATCGAACCCGTGTTTCAGCCGTGAAAGGGCCGCGTCCTAACCGCTAGACGAAGGGGCCGTGCGAAGGCCGGATGCCGTTATTCGCTTCCGGCCGGTCGGTCAATGCCTCAATCGGCCCAGGCCGCATCATCGAGATGCATTTCCGCTGCGGGCCTTGCGCCCCAGTCGTCGATCTTCACGCGCCCGGCCAGCCACAGCCGCCGATCGCGCGGCGCGCCGAGCAAAGCCTGCCCCAGGGCGCTATCGGCCGCGCGGAAGGCGACGGTCTTGAGGCTGCGCCCGTCGTCGCCCGCCACGATCGCACGGACATGCCCGCTGCCGACGATATCCGCCTTGATGATTCGCACCGGCCCCGTCGCGACGCGCGGCGCGGGCCAGCCCATGCCGTATGGTCCGCCGGCATCGAGCGCCTCGACCAGCGACGGCGCCACCCCGCCGGGCGCCACGACGGCGTCGAGCAGCAGCGCGCGTTCGCCCTCCGCGCGCGTCACGTCTGCGGCCAGCCGCTCCTCAAGAAACTCGGCGAGCGCATCGATGCGATCGGCGGCAATGGTCACGCCCGCCGCCATCGCATGGCCGCCGCCGGCGATCAGCAATCCGCTATCCTTGGCCGCAAGGATCGCCGCGCCCAGATCGACGCCCGCGATCGAACGCCCCGATCCCTTGCCGATCCCCGCCTCGTCGAGCGCGACGACGATCGCCGGCCGGCCGAGCTTTTCCTTGATCCGTCCCGCGACGATCCCGATCACGCCGGGATGCCAGCCCTCGCCCGCGATCAGCGCCACCGAGCGATTGCCCTGGCGATCGGCGGCGGCCTCTGCTTCGGCCTGCACCGCCGCCTCGATCGCGCGGCGCTCCTCATTGAGCCGGTCGAGCTCGGCGGCGATCGCGCGCGCTTCCTCGGGATCCTCGGTGGTCAGCAGCCGCACGCCGAGATCGGACTTGCCGACGCGCCCGCCGGCGTTGATGCGCGGCCCGAGCGCGAAGCCGAGATCGTGGCACAGCGGCGCCCGGCTGAGGCGCGACGCATCGATCAGCGCTGCCATGCCGATGTTGGGGCGCGCCGCCATCACCTTCAGCCCCTGCGCCACGAAAGCGCGGTTGAGCCCGCGCAGCGCCGCGACGTCGGCTACGGTGCCAAGCGCGACCAGATCGAGCAGGTCGAGCAGCCGGGGCTCTTCGCGCCCGGAGAAATAACCGCGCGCCCTGAGCGTCCTCAGCAAGGCAGCGCCGAGCAGGAAGGCAACGCCCACCGCCGCGAGATGGCCGTGCGCCGCGCCTTCATCCTCATCGAGCCGGTTGGGGTTGACCAGCGCCAGCGCCTCGGGAAGCGCGGTCGCGCATTTGTGATGATCGACGACGACGACATCGACGCCGGCCGCCTTCGCCATGGCGAGCGCATCGAAGGCCTGTGCCCCGCAATCGACGGTGACAATCAGCCGCGCGCCGCCCTCCGCAATGCGGACCAGCGCCTCGCCCGAGGGGCCATAGCCTTCCATCAGCCGATCGGGGATATAGGCTTTCGGGCTCAGCCCCAACGCCTTGAGCAGGCGTACGAGCAGCGCCGCCGACGTAGCCCCGTCGACATCATAGTCGCCGAAGATCGTCACCGCCTCGCCCGCCTCGACCGCGTCGGCCAGCCGTTCGGCCGCCTTGTCCATGTCGCGGAAGATGGAAGGATCGGGCATGAAGGCGCGGATGCTGGGCGCCTTGTGCGCGTCGATCGCGTCGCGCGGGCAGCCACGCGTCAACAGCAGGCGGGTGACGAGATCGTCGGGCTGGAAATCCGGATCGGCCGCATCGCCGCCGCGCCATTGCCAGGGCTGGCCAAGAATCGATCGGGCGATGTTGAGCGCGGCGGCCATCCCTCCCCCTAGACCTCGGCGAACGGAAAGTGAATCGGCAAGCATCGCCGATTGGGTTATTCTGGGCGACGGGGGTAGCGACATGGGGCGATGGATTTTCATCGGGCTGCTTCTGCTTGGCTTCGCGCTGGCAGTGCAGACGAGTCTCCGGCGCGGCGAGCGACCCGATGGCGCTGCCGCGCGGCGCGGCGAACATCTGGCGACCATCTATGGCTGCAAGGGCTGCCACCGCGCCGATCTGGCGGGCGACGAATGGGAGACGGACCCGAAATTCGCGATCCAGTTCAGCTCCAACCTGTCGCGCCTCGCGCCGCGCTCCAGCGACGCCGAGATCGAGGCTATGCTGCGCACGGGCAAGCGCCCTGACGGCAGCGTGCTGTGGGAAATGCCATCCTGGATGTTCGCGCGTCTCTCGGCTGCCGACATGCGCGATCTGATCGCCTATCTACGCACCGTCCCGCCCGCCGGCGTCGATCATCCGCGCATCGTCATGGGTCCCGGCGCGCGTGCCGAGATCAAGGCCGGCACTTTCTTCGACGAGACTGTGGCGATCGCTTGGTTCAGCCGCGCGCTTCCGATCGACACGGGGCCGGCAACGGCGCGCGGCCGCTACATCGCCAGCGTCACCTGCGCCGAATGTCACGGCCATGCGTTGGACGGCGGCAGGGGCACGCTCAGCACGCCCGATCTGCGCATCGTCGCGGCTTATGACGACGCCCAGTTCGCAACGCTGATGAACAGCGGCCGGGCCGCGAACGGGCGCGAGATGGAATTGATGTCAGTGGTGGCGCGCAGCCGCTTCTCCCACTTCACCGTGGCCGAGCGCGACGCCGTGCGCGACTATCTGCGCGCCCGCGCCGCGCTGCTCCGCTGAAGCTGCATATTTGCTGACTGGGGGGTTCGCGCCCGGTTCAGGCGCGATGCGCCAAGCCTTCGCCGTGGGAATGGAGGCAGTGGGACATATGGCCGCACGACATAATGGGCAGCGCTGGACGCCGGAAGCCGATGCCGAACTTGCCGAGCGCAGCGCGCGGGGCGAACTGCTTCCCGCCATGGCCAAGGATATGGGCCGCACGCAGGAAGCGCTGCGCACGCGCGCCAACATGCTGGGCATTCCGGTTCGTTCGACGCTGCGCCGCGCGCCGCCGGCACGATAACGCCCGCCGGCATTTGCAGCCGGCGGACGCCAATCAGATCAGATCGTCAGGCGAGGACGCGCTGACCCTGCCGCTTGCGGCGCGCCCGCAGCGCCAGACCCGCAGCACCGAAGCCGCCGAACAGCATCGCCCAGGTCGCCGGCTCGGGCACCGCCGAGGTCACCGCGATGTTGTCGACCTCGAACGAATTGCTGCCCGAAGTCAGCGTGATACCGGCAATCGTCTGCCCCGCATCGGCGAAGAAGCGGAAGCGGCCGTTGGTGCGGTCCTCGGTCTGGTTGCCGTCGGGCGTCGCGACCAGATCGGCGCCGGTAAAGCTCTGCGTCGTGCCGTCGGCGAAGCTCAACATGATCGTGTTGTAGCTGTCGACCGAACCGATATCGAGGCTGAAGCTGCTGAGCGGACCGGCGAACGCGATGCTCGCGCTTCCGCCACCCAGCACTGACAGATAACGCGTACCGTCGCCGGCGGCAGGCAACGCGCCCTGCCCGGACGAGCCGGTCAGAAAGGCGAAGCCCGATCCGGTGACGAGACCATCGGCACTGGGACTGTTGAAGTCGTAGGCAACCGATTCACCCGGCAGAAGCGCATCCGAACCGGGCACGAAGACGAACGTCGCCGCTGATGCAGCGCCGGCGGTGCCGGCGAGCAAGGCGGTCGCGACAAGAGCCTTGAGCATTTTTCATTCCCCTCGAAGCATACTGGCACACCGACGACCGACCGAGCCGCCGCAGACGAAGCCCCAGCTCCGCCCACGCGCTCAAATGCGGGCCGCCGGAACGGTTCCTGCATTGCAGCAATTTTCGCGGTGAGTGGAGCCCATCACAGGTTAAAATAATGTTAACCACGAAGCCTCGGGAAATATGGCGTTTCCTGCCCCTGCCATATGCCGTCGCCTGGAACACGCGGTTCACCCATTTCGCAGTCGCGAAAACACCGCGAAAGCTCTGCATCAGACGGGGGTTGGAGCCGGCGCTCCGACACCCTAGCTATGCGCCCTGTCTCGACGCGGGGGTTCGCTCTTGTCCGCCATCATCACCGTTGAAAATGTCTCCAAGACCTACAAGTCAGGCCACACGGCGCTTCACAAGGTCGACCTCGAAATCCGCAAGGGCGAGATTTTCGCACTGCTCGGCCCCAACGGCGCGGGCAAGACGACGCTGATCAGCATCGTCTGCGGCATCGTCAATCCGTCGACCGGCACCGTCATGGTCGACGGGCACGACGTGGTGCGCGAACCGCGCCCTGCCCGGATGAAGATCGGCCTCGTGCCGCAGGAGCTTTCGACCGACAGCTTCGAATCGGTCTATGGCACGGTGCGCTTCAGCCGCGGGCTGTTCGGCCGGCCGCCCAACCCCGCGATCATCGAGAAGGTGCTGCGTGACCTGTCGCTGTGGGACAAGCGCGACAGCAGGATCATGGAATTGTCAGGCGGGATGAAGCGCCGCGTGCTCATCGCCAAGGCGCTGGCGCACGAACCCGATATCCTTTTCCTCGACGAACCAACGGCGGGGGTCGACGTCAACCTGCGCCGCGACATGTGGAACCTCGTCAGCGATCTGCGCGACAAGGGCGTCACCATCATCCTCACCACTCACTATATCGAGGAGGCGGAGGAAATGGCCGATCGGGTCGGCGTGATCGATCGCGGCCGCCTGATCCTCGTCGAGGACAAGGCGGCGCTGATGGCCAAGCTCGGCAAGCGCCGGCTGGTCCTCACGCTTGCCGAGCCGCTTGCCGCCGTGCCGGCCCAGCTTGCCGAATGGGCGCCGGCGCTGATCGACGACGGCCATGGCCTCGTCCTCACCTTCGACGCCAATGCCGAGCGCACGGGCGTCCCCTCCTTCCTGCGCCGCGTCGCCGATCTCGGCATCCAGTTCCGCGACATGGACATGACGCGCAGTTCGCTGGAGGATATTTTCGTCGAGCTTGTCGCACAGGCCGAACGCGAAGGAGCCGCGGCATGAACTGGTACGGAATCCGCGCCATCTATCGTTTCGAGATGAACCGCGCGCTGCGGACGCTGTGGCAGAGCCTTGCCGCGCCCGTCATCACGACCTCGCTTTATTTCGTCGTTTTCGGCGGCGCGATCGGATCGCGGATGCAGCAGGTCGGCGGCGTCGACTATGGCGCCTTCATCGTCCCCGGGCTCATCATGCTCGCGCTGCTGACGCAGAGCATCTCCAACGCCTCGATCGGCATCTACTTCCCCAAGTTCACGGGCACGATCTACGAGCTGCTCTCGGCGCCTGTCTCGGCGACGGAGATCGTGATCGGCTATGTCGGGGCGGCGGCGACCAAATCGGTCGTGCTCGGCCTCGTCATCCTGCTTACCTCGGCTTTCTTCGTGCCCGTCAGGATCGAGCACCCGCTGGCGATGATCGCCTTCCTGCTGCTCACCGCGATTGCCTTCAGCCTGTTCGGCTTCATCCTCGGCATCTGGGCGGACGGTTTCGAGAAGCTGAGCTTCGTCCCCACGCTCGTCGTCACGCCGCTGACGTTCCTCGGCGGCGCCTTCTATTCGATCGACATGCTCCCGCCCTTCTGGCGCGCGGTCAGCCTGTTCAATCCGGTGGTCTATCTGGTGAGCGGCTTCCGCTGGAGCTTCTACGGAAAAGGCGACGTGGACGTGGGGGTGAGCCTGGCGCTGACCTTCGTCTTCCTGCTCCTGTGCCTGCTCGTCCTGCGCGGGATTTTCCGGACTGGCTATCGCCTTAAAAACTGACACTAATACGCCGGCGCGCGAAACCAGTTGGTTTTCGCGCGGCAGGAGGCGCGGATGGACGATCATCATGACCATCATGATCATGACGCAGCGGCGGCGGTGAAGGATCCCGTCTGCGGCATGACGGTCGATCCGGCGAAGACGGCGCATCATGCCGAGCATGGCGGCGCGACCTATCATTTCTGCAGCGCGCGGTGCCGCGAGAAATTCGTCGCCGATCCAGCCCCTTATCTCGCTCCCCAAACTGCTACGCCGGCGCCGGCCGCGCCGCCGGGGGCGATCTGGACTTGCCCCATGCATCCGGAGATCAGGCGGTCCGGGCCGGGATCATGCCCGATCTGCGGCATGGCGCTGGAACCCGAGGCGCCGACCGGGGACGAAGGCGCCAATCCCGAGCTGATCGATTTCACCCGGCGGCTGTGGATCAGCGGCGTTCTGGCAGTGCCGCTGCTGCTCGTCTCGATGGGTGCGGAAATGCTGGGAATCCATATCGTCCCGCCGCACTGGTCGGCCTGGGTGCAGCTCGCGCTTGCCGCGCCGATCGTGCTGTGGGCGGGGCTGCCCTTCTTTCAGCGCGGCTGGTCTTCGCTCAGGTCGCGCCACTACAACATGTTCACGCTGATCGCACTCGGCGTGGGTGCAGCCTTTCTCTACAGCCTCGTCGCCACGATCGCGCCGGGGCTTTTCCCGCCCGGTTTCCGCGATCATGGCGGGATGGTTCCGGTCTATTATGAAGCAGCGGGCGTCGTGGTGGTGCTCGTCCTGCTTGGGCAGGTGCTGGAAATGCGCGCCCGCGCCGCGACGGGGCAGGCGATCCGCGCGCTGCTCAACCTCGCGCCCAAGACCGCACGGCGCGTCGCGCCCGACGGCGATGAGCAGGAAGTGCCGCTCGATCAGGTCGTGGCCGGCGACCGGCTGCGCATCCGCCCCGGCGAGACCGTCCCCGTCGACGGCGTCGTCCTCGAAGGCAGTTCGAGCGTCGACGAAGCGATGCTCACCGGCGAGCCCGCCCCCGTCGCCAAGAGTGTCGGCGCGGACGTCACCGGCGGCACGGTGAACGGCACGGGCAGCCTGCTGATCGAGGCGCGCGCGGTGGGCGCCGATACGATGCTCGCGCGCATCGTCGCGATGGTCGCCGCCGCCCAGCGCAGCCGCGCGCCGATCCAGGCCGTCGCCGATCGCGTATCGGGCTGGTTCGTGCCGCTGGTCGTACTGGTCGCCGTCGCGACCTTCGTGATCTGGCTGCTGGTCGGGCCGGAACCGCGCTTCGGCCATGCGCTGCTCAACGCCATCGCCGTGCTCATCATCGCCTGCCCCTGCGCACTTGGCCTCGCCACGCCCATGTCAGTGATGGTCGGCACCGGGCGCGGCGCGCATGCCGGCGTGCTCGTCCGCAATGCGGAGGCGCTGCAGGCGCTCGACAGCGTCGATACGCTGGTAATCGACAAGACGGGAACGCTGACCGAAGGCAAGCCGCGCCTGATCGCGGTCGAGCCCGTCGACGGCGTCGACGCCGATACGCTGCTCGCGCTCGCCGCCGCGATCGAGGCGCAGTCGGAGCATCCGCTGGCGCGCGCGATCGTCGAGGGCGCGAGGCATCTGTCCATCGGCGCCGTCGCCGATTTCCAGTCGCAGACCGGACTTGGGGTCAGCGGCGCGGTCGACGGCAAGGCGGTGGTCGTCGGCAATGCCTCACAGCTCCGTCGCGTCGGCGCCGATCCCGCCGCGCTCGAAACACAGGCCGAACGCTATCGGCACGACGGCGCGGGCGTGATGCTGGTCGCGATCGACGGGCATAGCGCGGGGCTGATCGCGGTCGCCGATCCGATCCGCGCAGATGCGCGCGAGGCGATCGCCGCGCTCCATGCCGAAGGCCTGCGCATCGTCATGCTGACCGGCGACAATCGCGCCACCGCCGAAGCCGTCGCGCGTGCGATCGGCGGCATCGACACGGTCCACGCCGATCTTCGCCCCGAGGACAAGGCGCGGATCGTGGGCGAGCTGAAAGCCGGCGGCGCGCGCGTCGCGATGGCAGGCGACGGCATCAACGATGCACCCGCGCTCGCCGCCGCCGATGTCGGCGTGGCGATGGGCACCGGCACCGACGTCGCGATCGAAAGCGCGGGGCTGACGCTGACGCGCGGCGATCTGTCCGCGATGGTCCGCGCGCGGCGGCTGGCGCGCGCGACGATGGCGAACATCCGCCAGAATCTGTTCTTCTCCTTCTTGTTCAACGGCATCGGCATCCCGATCGCGGCGGGGGTGCTCTATCCGATCGCCGGCATCCTGCTCTCGCCGATGCTGGCAGGCGCCGCGATGGCGCTATCGTCCTTCACCGTCGTCACCAATGCGTTGCGTCTGAACCGGATACGGCTCTAGGCTCCAGAAGCGCTGAACATCGCTTGGGCTTGGCGCCTTCCCCTGCTAGGGAGCCGCGCCATGCTCAATATCAGCGACATAACGGTGCGCCTTGGCGGCCGCACGATCCTTGACGGCGCCACCGCCAGCCTGCCGCCGCGCGGCCGCATCGGGCTGATCGGCCGCAACGGCGCGGGCAAGACGACGCTGGTGCGCGTGGTCGCGGGGATGCTGGAGCCCGACACCGGATCGATCGACATGCCGCGCGGCGCACGCCTCGGCTATATCGCGCAGGAAGCGCCCGACGGCGACGCGACTCCGTTCGAGACCGTCCTCGCCGCCGATACCGAGCGCGCCGCCCTGCTTGCCGAAAGCGAGACCAGCCACGATCCCGACCGGCTGGGCGAGGTGCATGACCGTCTGATCGCGATCGACGCGTACAGCGCACCGTCGCGCGCCGCGCAGATCCTCGTCGGCCTCGGCTTCGACGAAGCGGCGCAACACCGGCCGCTCAGCAGCTTTTCGGGCGGGTGGAAGATGCGCGTGGCGCTCGCCAGCCTGCTCTTCTCGCAGCCCGACCTGCTGCTGCTCGACGAACCGTCGAACCACCTCGATCTCGAAGCCGTGCTGTGGCTGGAGGATTTCCTCAAATCCTACCCCGCGACCATCCTGCTCGTCAGCCATGAGCGCGATTTCCTCAACAATGTCGTCGATCATGTCCTGCATCTGGGCGGCGGCAAGCTGACGCTCTACCCAGGCGGCTATGACGCATTCGAGCGCCAGCGCGCCGAGCGCCAGGCGCAGATCGCCTCGGCCCGCGCCAAGCAGGAAGCCGAGCGCGAGAAGCTGCGCGACTATATCGCCCGCAATTCCGCCCGCGCCTCGACCGCCAAGCAGGCGCAGTCGCGCGCCAAGGCGCTCGCCAGGATGCAGCCGATTGCCGAATTGCACGACGATCCCAGCCTCAGCTTCGACTTCCCCGATCCCGATGCGCTGCGCCCGCCGCTGATCACGCTCGACATGGCGACGGTCGGCTATGGCGAGACGCCGATCCTCAAGCGTCTCAACCTGCGCCTCGATCCCGACGATCGGGTCGCGCTGCTCGGCCGCAACGGCAACGGCAAGACGACGCTCGCCCGCCTGCTCGCCGCCCAGCTTGCGCCGATGGAAGGCGGCATGACCGCATCGGGCAAGATGCGCGTCGGCTATTTCACCCAATATCAGGTCGAGGAGCTCGACCGTGACGAAACCCCGCTCCAGCACATGACCGCGCTGATGAAAGGCGCCAGCCAGTCGGCGGTGCGTGCGCAGCTCGGCCGCTTCGGCTTCCAGGGCGACAAGGCGACGACGCTGGTCGGCAAATTGTCGGGCGGCGAGCGGGCGCGGCTGGCGCTGGCGCTGATCACGCGCGACGCGCCGCACATGCTGATCCTCGACGAACCGACCAACCACCTCGACGTCGATGCGCGCGAAGCGCTGGTTCAGGCGCTCAACGCCTATTCGGGCGCGGTCGTGATCGTCAGCCACGATCGCCACATGCTCGAGATGACGGCGGACCGGCTCGTGCTCGTCGACAGCGGCACCGCGTCGGAGTTCGACGGGTCCATGGACGATTATATCGCCTTCGTCCTCCGCAAGGACAATGCGACCGCGAAGGCGCAGAAGGCCGATCGGAAGGAAGCCCGCCGCGCCGCCGCCGAAGCGCGCGAGAAGAATCAGGAATTGCGCAAGGTCGCCAAGGCCGCGGAAACCGAACTCGCAAGGCTCAACGAGCAGCGCGGCGCGATCGATCGTGCGATGTTCGATCCCTCCAGCGCCGACGCCGCGCTCGCGAAGCTGACGATGACCGAACTGATGAAGCGCCGGGCCGATCTGAACGATCGCATCGAAAGCGCCGAGTCCGCGTGGATGGAGGCAAGCGAGGCGCTGGAAGCGATCGAGGCCTGACGGCTGGCGACCGCAAGGCTCCGGCCTGCGGCCTCAGCCGAGCGCTAGACCAGCCGCGCTTCGTCCAGATAACGCTGCACCGCGCGGCCGACGCGCTCGATCACCACGGCGCGCGGCAGTCCGGCGACGACGGGTATCCTCCACACGAAACGCGCCATCGTGAGGCCCAATATCTGCGTCGCGACGAAAGGGGCTGCGCCCAGCGCCCATGGCCCGATGATCGCGAAGACCTGCGCAAGCTGTCCGCCAAACTGCGCGACCACGCCCTCGCGCGCCGCCTCGTTGGAGATCGACGCGCGCATCATCGCCGCCAGCGCCGCGCCGTCATGCTCGTCTTCCCACAGGTCGAGCACATGCGTGACCAGCGCCTCGCCCAGCGCTTCGGGCGCGATCCCCGCGAGCGACTCGGGCCTGAAGTTAAGCGTGGTCACCGTCGCGAACAGCCCCTCCTTCGAATCGAAATAGCGGATCACCATTGCGGGGTTGATCGCTGCCTCGGCCGCGATCGCGCGGATCGTCGCGCCTTCATAGCCTTCTTCCGCAAAGATTTTCCGCGCGGCGGCGGCAATGCGTTCGCGCGCGAGATCGGATTTTCTGATCGATTTGGTCTCGGTCATCGCATTAATTTGCAAACAATCGTTTACATTGTCCAGCCTTGATGATATGCAAACACGTGTTTACAATGTTGGAGACTGGTGATGGCGACGACGGTAGCTGGCATCGAACCCGGGCAGCGCAGGCTCAACGGACCGCAGACGACGGGCCGCACCTATCGCAACCTCTCCATTCCCCAATATGAAACGACCTGCGACGAGGATGTCGCCGCCGTCATGCGCGACGGCGTCGAGTTGATGGTCGATGTCCACCGTCCCGCCGCACCGGGCCGCTATCCCGTCCTGATCGCCGCTTCGCCCTATCCGCGCCAGATCCAGAACAGCGGCGCTCCGCTGGGTTTCGTCGAGGCGGGGGCGAGCGACTTCTTCGCGCCGCGCGGCTATGTTCACGTCATCGCCAATTGCCGGGGCACCGGCGGATCGGGCGGCACCTTCGGCTTCTTCGACGGCCAGGAACGGCAGGACATGCACGATCTGGTCGAATGGGCGGCGGCGCAGCCCTGGTCCGACGGCAATGTCGGCATGGTCGGAATCAGCTATTTCGCCTGTACCCAGATGGAGGCGGCGGTCGAACGCCCCCCACATCTGAAAGCGATCATGCCCATCGCCGGCACCTACGACCTCTATCAATCGGCCACGCACAACGGGCTGATGAGCAGCAGCTTCATCACCCCTTTCCTGTCGATGATCGGCATGACGTCGGGTCACACCAACAAGCTGTGGCGCGGCAGGCTGCTGCAGGCGGTGAGCGCGGTGCTCCACATCCCCGCGATCCACAAATCCTTCGAACATGCCAATGGCGAAGCGGCGATCGCGGGGATCAGGGAGATGCTCAAGCTCCACCACGATCCGCACCCATGGGACGATCACTGGCGCGCCATTGCCGTCGAGCACCCCTTCCGCGACGGCTGGTGGGACGAGCGCAACATCCTGCCGCTGCTCGACCGCGTCGATATCCCCGTCTATCTCGGCTGCGACTGGCAGAATGTGCCGCTCCACCTTCCCCACACCTTTACCGCGATAAAGGGGCTGACCAGCAGCCCGCATGTGCAGGTGGCGATGATGGGCGAACATGGTCTGTCATGGCCGTGGGAAAGCCTGCACATCGAGGCGCTGGCGTGGTTCGACCACTGGCTGAAGGGCGCCGACACCGGCATCCTCGAAGGCCCGCGCTTCCGCTATGTCATGCCCGGCGCTGAAGGCTGGCGATCGGCTGCGCAGTGGCCGGTCCCCGAGGCCGCCCCGAAAGCCTATGCGCTCGGCGCCGACGCAGTGCTGGGCAGCGCCGCCTCCGATGGCGAGCGGACTTATATGAACCTTGGCGCCGGGCTCAATCGCCCCCGCGCAAGCGAGACCGATCCCGCCGACCATCTCGCCTGGGATACCCCGCCGCTCAGCCAGGACGTCGAGATGTGCGGGCCGATCGAACTGGCGCTCGACGTCGTCAGCACCGCCCCCGACACCGCCTTCATCGCCATCCTGCAGGATATCGACGAAGCGGGCGTGGCGACGAATGTCACTGCCGGCTATCTCCGCGCCGGCCTCCGCGCCGTCGACGAGGCAGCCAGCCTGCCCGGCGCGCCCGTCCTGCCCTGCCGCGATTTCGAGGCCGTGCCGGTGGACAAGCCCGTCCACTACCGCATCCCGCTCGTTCCCAACGCGCGCTACTTCAGGGCCGGCCACCGCATCCGCCTCTATCTGACCTCGGACGATCAGGGCGAAGACAAGCCCGCCGCCCTCCTCTTCCGCCATGCCAGCATCGGCACGAGCACGCTCAACAGCGTCCTCGCCACGTCCAAGTTGCTGCTGCCGGTCGTGGGAGAAGGATGAGGTCCGCGTCAGGCCGTCGGCACCGTTCCGCCGTCGATGACATATTCGGTACCGGTAATTGCCCCGGCCAGCGGCGAGGCAAGGAAGCAGATGAGGTCGGCCACTTCGCGCGGCTTTGCCGGACGGCCCAGCGGGATGCCGCCCAGCGAATCCATGATGATCTGCTTGCCGCCTTCATAGTCGGTGCCGGCTTCGGTCGCGAGGCGATCCGCCAGCGCCACGGCGGCGTCGGTCTCGACCCAGCCGGGAGAGACGCGCACGACGCGGATGCCTTTCGGTGTCACTTCCTTCGACAGGCTCTTGCTGTAGGTCGAGAGCGCGGCCTTTGCGGCGGCGTAGGCCGTGGTCGATTCAGGAAGCGGCAGCACATGCTGGATCGACGTCACATGGATGATGACGCCGGCGCGCTGCGCGATCATCGACGGCAGCAGCGCGCGATCGATCCTGACCGCCGGCATGAGGTTGCGGTTCAATTCCTTCATCCATTGATCATCGTCCAGCGCGGCGAAACCGCCCGCAGGCGCATCCGATCCCCCGAGCACATTGACGATGACGTCCACGCCCCCGAAAAGATCGAGCACGGCATCGACGGCGGCTGCACAACCATCGGCGGTCGTAAGGTCCGCCGCGACATAGTGAGCGCCATCCAGTGGGGCGGCGGGGGTATTGCGCGCCGTCGCAATCACCTGAGCGCCGGCGGTTAGCAGCGCCTCGACGACGGCAGCGCCGATACCTTTGGTGCCGCCGGTCACCAGCGCCCGCCGTCCGGCCAGGGCAAGATCCATGGTCATGACTTGTCTCCAATCCTGCAATAGCGCCGTCGTCCGCCCGCACCGGTGACGAAATAGTCGGCAATGGATCTCGGCAGGTGCGTTCCATCGGCGTTGTTCATCGGGGCAGATCGGCCTAACTTCAGATCGATGCAAGAACGCACGAAAAAGTAAGATACTCACGGAAAAGTATGCGACACCAATATACGCGCGAGACGGCGACCCAAGGCATCGAGAATGCGCTTAAGCTGATCGACGGCCGCTGGAAATTGGTGATATTGTTTCACCTGTTCGGCGGGCGGATCATGCGCTTTTCCGATCTCGAGCGGGCGACCCCCGGCATTTCGCAGAAAATGCTCGCCCAGCAACTCAGGCAAATGGAAAGGGACGGGATCGTTTGCCGGACGGTCCACCAGGAGGTTCCGCCAAAGGTCGAATATGGTTTGACCGACTGGGGGCAGGCGCTTTGCCCCGCGCTCGATGCGCTGCTGTCGTGGATCGCGCAGCGGGCCGATAAGGAGACCACATCCGATACGGATTAGGCTTCCACCGGATAAGAGCACGCGGCAGCTTCGGGTTTCCGCGCCACATCGATCTGATCCGCGCTCGCCCCCTCTTCACATCGCGCGCGGCAGCGCCGATGGTGGCGGCTTCGATCATAGACCGGAGTCCTTCGTGCGCGCCTTTGCCCTGCCTTTGCTTCTCGCCGCCGTCGCCGCCCCCGCAATCGCCCAATCATTGCCGCAGCCCGACGCCGCGCTGCGCACCGATGTCGCGAAGGAAATGCCGTCGCTGATGACGCTCTACCGTACGCTCCACGCATCGCCCGAGCTCAGCACGCAGGAAGTGAAGACATCGGCGCGGCTGGCGGAAGAGGCGCGCAAGGCGGGCTTCGCCGTGACCACAGGGGTCGGCGGCACCGGCGTCGTCGCGATACTGAAGAACGGCGCGGGGCCGACGGTGATGCTGCGCACCGACATGGACGGACTTCCCGTCACCGAGCAGACCGGCCTGCCCTTCGCCAGCACCGTCAAGGCGACGGGCGCGGACGGGCAGGAAACCGGCGTAATGCACGCCTGCGGGCATGACACGCACATGTCGACATGGGTGGGCACCGCGCGGCTGATGGCGGCGCTCAAGGGCCGCTGGTCGGGCACGCTGATCATGATCGCCCAGCCCGCCGAGGAGATTAACGCCGGCGCCACCGCGATGATCAAGGATGGCCTGTTCACGCGCTTTCCCAAGCCCGACTATGTCGTGGCCTTCCACGATTCGGCTTCGCTGCCCGCCGGCGTCGTCGGCTACACGCCTGGCTATGCGCTTGCCGCCGTCGATTCGATCGACATCGTCGTGAAGGGGATCGGCGGCCACGGCGCCGCGCCGGCGACGACCAAGGACCCGATCGTGCTCGCCGCGCGCATCGTCGGCGCGCTCCAGACGCTTGCCTCGCGCGAGATCGATCCGCAGGAACCGGTCGTCGTCACCGTCGGCTCGATCCATGGCGGCACCAAGCACAATGTCATCCCCGACAGCGTGAAGCTGCAGCTCAGCGTGCGCAGCTATGCGCCCGAAACGCGCGCGAAGTTGCTCGAAGGCATCCGCCGCATCGCGCGAGGCGAGGCGATCGCGGCCGGGCTGCCCGATGATCTGATGCCCGTCGTCACGCAGTTCGGCACCTATGCCGATCCGACCTTCAACGACGAAGCGCTGACCGGCCGCATCGCGACATCCTTCGTCGGCGAATTCGGCAAGGACCGCGTCCGCGCCGTCAAGCCGGCGATGGTCAGCGAGGATTTCGCGCAGTATCGCCTCGTCGACCCCCAGCATATCCAGAGCCTGATCTTCTGGGTCGGCGGCGTGCCGCAGGCCAAGTGGGATGCGGCAAAGGGCGATCCCGCCAAGCTGCCTTCGCTCCACAATTCGGGCTGGGCACCCGATGCCGAAGCAGTGATCTCTACCGCGACCGAAGCGATGGTGACGGCGTCGCTGGATCTGCTCGCGAAGCGTTGAGCCCATCCCCGTCATTGCGAGCGCAGCGAAGCAATCCAGAGTGTCGCCGGACATTTCTGGATTGCTTCGCTGCGCTCGCAATGACGGCTGCGGCGGCCGTAACCAAAGCGCAGCCTTTCGGTCATCGCTTCGTAGTATGCGCGTAACGCCCCCGTCCCCGTCCTCCGATAGGTGGATGGGGCCGGGATGCGGGCCGCAGGGGGCCATGGCGTCTTCCCGGCATGGGAAACGCGATGCGCAAGACCGCCCTTCTCCTTATCGCCGCGCTGGTGCCGGCGAGTGCCGCGCTTCAGGCGAGCGCATCGGGCGTGGGTGTGGACTGGGCGGCGCTCGGCGCGCGCATCCATGCCCCGCAGCCGGCGGCCGAACGCCAGCTCGAGGTCATGACCTATAATGTGAAGGGCCTGCCCTGGCCCGCCGCTTTCGGACGCCCGGGCGCGCTCGCGGCGATCGCCGACCGGCTCGGCCAGCTGCGCGCCGAAGGCCGCGCGCCGCAGGTCGTGGTGCTGCAGGAAGCCTTCACCGACGAAGCGCAGTCGATCGGCGCGCGCGCGGGCTATCGCTACCGCGCCATCGGCCCGGCGGGCAACGCCGCGCTCGGCAGCGGGCTCGTCATCCTCTCCGACTATCCGATCGTCTCGCTGCGCTCGATGCTGTTTCCCCACGGCGCCTGTGCGGGGGTCGATTGCCTCGCTTCCAAGGGCGCGATGGCGGCGCGGATCGCCGTGCCGGGCGTCGTCCTTCCGGTCGAGGTCGTGACGACGCACCTCAACGCCAATGGTCGCTCGCGCGCCTCGGTCGCGGCGCGCAGGCAGGCCTATGCCGCGCAGATCGCCGCGCTGAACGGTTTCGTCGATCACGCCCCTGCACCGGTCGCCGCGCGCATCGTGGCGGGCGACTTCAACGTCGGCCACAGCGACGAGCGGCTGGGCGCGCTGCTGGGCGGTGCGCGCAACTGGGGCGCCCGCCCCGTCTCCGCCTTCGGCCGCCCCGAATTCACCCCCGAATGCCGCGCCGCGCCGCAAAACTGCGGCGGGGCTGCCTCAATCGCCGCCAACGTCCCGCTGCGCCACGCCAGCGACTGGCAGTTCGTCGAGCGCATGGCCACCGGTGGAGTATCGGCAGGCGCGCCGCGCATGATCTTCACGCTCGACCGCGAGGATAATTCGCTGTCCGACCATGCCGGCTACAGCATCACCTATCGCTTTCAGGGCTAGTCCACAGCTTCGTTCGTCGCGTTCCGTGCTCGCGTTCGCGTAACCCCCAAACTGAACGCCCGCCGGTGGTCTCCCACCGGCGGGCGCCTTCTCCTCCCCAGGAAAAGATCGGTCGGATCAGGCGGCGTGCGCCTTCTTGAACTGGTCGGCCTCGGTCGATTCGGCGAGCGCCGTGGTCGATGCCTGGCCGCCGCCGACTGCCGTCGCCACCGCGTCGAAATAGCCGGTGCCAACTTCGCGCTGGTGGCGCGTCGCGGTGTAGCCGTCCTTCTCGCTCGCGAACTCGGCCTGCTGCAGCTCCGAATAGGCCGCCATGCCGCGATCCTTGTAGCCGCGCGCCAGCTCGAACATGCCGTGGTTGAGCTGGTGGAAGCCCGCCAGCGTCACGAACTGGAACTTGTAGCCCATAGCACCCAGCTCGCGCTGGAACTTGGCGATGGTTTCCTTGTCGAGCTTGGCTTCCCAGTTGAAGCTGGGCGAGCAGTTATAGGCCATCAGCTTGCCCGGATGCGCCTTCTGCACCGCCTCTGCGAAGCGCTTGGCGTCGGCGAGGTTCGGGTGGCTGGTCTCCCACCACAGCAGGTCGGCATGCTCGGCGAAGGCGATGCCGCGCTTGATGCAATGGTCGACGCCGGTGCCGTCCTTGAGGCGGAAGAAGCCCTCGGGGGTCCGCTCGCCGGTGAGGAACTCGTGGTCGCGCTCGTCAATGTCCGAGGTGATGAGCTTGGCGCTTTCCGCGTCGGTGCGAGCGACGAGGACGGTCGGCACGCCGCAGACGTCGGCGGCGAGGCGCGCGGCGTTGAGGTTGCGGATATGCGCCTGCGTCGGGATCAGCACCTTGCCGCCCAGATGGCCGCACTTCTTTTCCGATGCCAGCTGGTCCTCGAAGTGAACGCCGGCGGCGCCCGCCTCGATATAGGCCTTCATGATCTCGAAGCAGTTGAGCGGGCCGCCGAAGCCGGCTTCGGCATCCGCGACGATCGGCACGAACCAGTCGCGCTTGGCACCGCCCTCGCTATGCTCGATCTGGTCCGCGCGCTGGAGCGTGCGATTGATCTTGCGCGCCAGTTCCGGCCCGGCATTGGCGGGATAGAGCGACTGATCGGGATACATGGCGCCGGCGGTGTTGGCGTCTGCCGCGACCTGCCAGCCCGACAGATAGATCGCCTTCAGCCCGGCGCGGACCATCTGCATCGCCTGGTTGCCGCTGAGCGCGCCAAGCGCGTTGATATAGTCTTCGGTGTTGAGCAGCTCCCACAGCTTCAGCGCGCCGCGCCGCGCCAGCGTATGCTCGATCGGGAAGGAGCCGCGCAGCTTCTCGACATCCTGGGGCGTGTAGGTGCGATTGATGCCGTTGAAGCGCCCTTCGGGAGCCGCGATCAGATCGGAGAAGCTCAACATTGGTTAATCCTTCACAAAATCCGGGCAACCCCGCCCGCTGGATGAAAGCGAGATACGCGCAGATCGTATGATTCGAGAGTGATATTGCCCGATTTCGGCGTGTTCGCGTGCGCAGTGCTATGCGAAGTTGAGTAAACTTGTAAATTAAATTACAGACCGGATATGGCGGAACGGAAGATCTTCGCGGGGCATGCGGTGCGGCGGCTGCGGCGCAGCGTGGGCGTGACGCAGGCGGCGATGGCCGAGATGCTCGGCATCTCGCCCAGCTATCTGAACCTTGTCGAGCGCAACCAGCGCCCGCTGTCAGCCGTGCTGATCCTCAGGCTGGCCGAGAATTTCGACTTCGATCCGCGCAGTCTCTCGACCGACGATCCGGGCGGCGGGGCCGATGCGATCCGGCGCAGGCTCGCCGATCCGATGTTCGGCGATCTCGAGGTCGATCGCAGCGAGGTCGAGGAATGGCTGGCGGCGGCGCCGGGCGGTGCGGCGGCGTTTGCGCGCGCGTTCGACGCGCTCCACGCCGGCGGCGCCACGTCCGTGCCCGGCCAGGCCGATCCGATCGATGCGGTGCGCCGCGAAATCGCACGCTGGCGCAATCACTATCCCGACCTCGATGCCGCAGCCGAAGCCGTCGCCGACGAGCTTCGCCTCGGCGCCGGCGATCTTTATGGCGCGCTGTCGGAGCGGCTGCGCATCAAGCATCAACTCGCCATCCGCATCCTTCCCGTCGACGTGATGCCCGACAAGCTGCGCCGGCTCGATCTTCACGCCCGCCAGCTCCAATTGTCCGAGCTGCTCGATCCCGCCTCGCGCACCTTCGCCCTCGCCTATCAGCTTGCCCAGATCGAGGCGCGCGCCGAAATCGAGGCGCTGGCGCGCGGCGCCGCCTTTGGCGATCGACTCCCCGAGCGCTTCTATCGCCGCCACCTCACCAGCTATTTCGCCGCCGCCGTGATGATGCCCTATGCCCGGTTCCTGCGCGCGTGCGAGACGACGGGCTATGACACCGCGCTGCTCCAGCGCCGCTTCGGTGCGGGATTCGAACAGGTGGCTCACCGGCTAACCACGCTCCAGCGCGTCGGCGGGCGCGGCCTGCCCTTCTTCATGCTGAGGATCGACCGCGCCGGTCAGGTTTCGAAGCGCTATGGCGGCGCATCCGGATCGCCGCTTGCGGAAACCGGCGGCCGCTGTCCGCTCTGGTCGATCCATGCCGCTTTCGATCGTCCGGGCGAAATCGTCACCCAGATGGTCGAGCTCGAGGATGGCAGGCGCTGGTTCACGCTGTCGCGCACCGTCCGCCCGCTGTCGGCGGGAACGGGGCGCAGCGACGCGATCTTCGCGATCGCACTGGGGGTCGAAGCCGGGCTTGCCGCGCCGCTTGCCGCCGCGCGCGGGATCGATCCTGTCAACGGCCTCGCCGCGCCGATCGGCCTTGGTTGCCGCGACTGCACGCGCGCCGATTGCGCTCAGCGATCCACGCCCCCCGCCGCCCGCGCGCTGACCGTCGACGATCGCGAGCGTGGCCTTTCCGCCTTCACTTTCGCAGGCGAGTAAGAGTTGGTTCCGAAATGCGCGCCGCGCATTTCGGATGCGGCACCGGCCCGCTCCGCAATCCGGCGATAGCCGGATTTCCCGAACAGACTGCTTGCCGACCCTGCCCTGCTTCGCGCATGGGCTTCGCCTATGACGTTCAAGGTGGATATGGGGGTCGACGGCGCGGGCAATACGGTCTTCGTCGATCTGGAGGAATTGCTCGCGACGCGCCTGCTCGTCCAGGGCAATAGCGGCTCGGGCAAGTCGCACCTGCTGCGCCGCCTGCTCGAACGCAGCGCCGGCCAGGTCCAGCAGATCGTGATCGATCCCGAGGGCGATTTCGTTACCCTGTCCGATCGCTACGGCCATGTCGCCGTCGAGGCGGTCGACTATTCGGCCAACGAGATCGCCCGCTTCGCCGCGCGCTGCCGCGAGCATCGCACCTCGGTCGTCCTCAGCCTCGAGGGGCTGGAGATGGACGGGCAGATGCGCTGCGCCGCCGCCTTCCTAGCCGGGCTGTTCGATGCGCCGCGCGAACATTGGTTCCCCGCGCTGGTGATCGTCGACGAAGCGCAGATCTTCGCACCCGCCGCCGGGGCCGAGGTCAGCGACGAGGCGCGCCGCCTGTCGCTGGGCGCGATGGCCAACCTCATGTCGCGCGGGCGCAAGCGCGGGCTGGCGGGCGTCATCGCCACCCAGCGCCTCGCCAAGCTCTCCAAGAATGTCGCGGCCGAGGCGAGCAACTTCCTGATGGGGCGCACTTTCCTCGACATCGACATGGCGCGAGCCGCCGACCTGCTCGGCATGGAGCGCCGCCAGGCCGAGACGATCCGCGATCTTTCGCGGGGCACTTTCCTCGGCCTTGGCCCGGCGATCTCCCGCCGGCCGATCTCGGTCAGGATCGGCGCGGTCGAGACGGCGGCGCGCAGCGGCAGCCCGGTGCTCGTCCCCCTGCCGCAGGCCGCTCCGGCCGAGGATATGCGCGAATTCCTGCTCGCGGGGATCGAGGAACCGCCCGCGCCTTCGCTGTTCGATCCGCTCCCCCGCCCCGCGCCGCCGCCGTCGCTCGACATGCTCCTCGCCGAATCGTCGATCGCGCCGCAAGCCGACGAACCCGAAGCCGAACCGATCGATCGCGAGGCGGTGATGGCCACGGCGCTGCGCGCCATCGTCGAGGATATGGAAGCCGCCGGACGATCGGCATCGGTGCTGTTCCAAGATTTCCAGGTCCGCTGCCGGATGAACGGCCTGCGCCGCCCGCCGATCGATCTCAGCGCCTTCACGCGCCGGCTTGCCGCCGCGCGCGCGGGCATCTTCGAGGGACTCGACGGCGAATGGGCGCCCGCGCTCGACGCCGCGCGCGACGTGCCCGACGATATGCTGGGCGCCTTCCTGCTCATCGCCCGCGCTGCGCGCGAGGGCGAGCCCGCCCCCGGCGACGAGGCGATCGCGCACAGCTACGGCACCAGTTCGCTGGGGCGCGCACGCCGCGTGATCAGCTATATGGAAGGCCGCGACCTGATCGTGACGCGCGTCGACCTGTCAGGCCGCCGCTCGATCACCATCCCCCGCCTCGGCTGGACGACCGCACCCGCCGACAATTGAGAGCCAGCCGATGAGCCTTCTCCTCCCGCTTCTGCTCGCCGCCTTCGCCAGCCCGATCGCGGCCGAGGAGGCCGATCAGGGCGTCGCCGCCGGCCGCCGCCACGTCTATGCGATCTCGAACCACGCGATCGGGAAATATGACAAGGCGACGGGCAAGCGCGTCGCGCACTGGGACGGCGATCCGGCGCTCTTTCCGCATATGAACAGCTGTATCGAACGCGGGACCGAGCTGATCTGCGCCGCGTCCAACTATCCGGCGACGCCGCAGCGATCGATGATCGACTATTTCGACGCGCGCACCCTCCGCCACAAGCGCACCGTACCGCTCGACGGCTTTCCCGGATCGCTGACCGTGCTGACCCGCCATGGCGGCCATTGGTGGGCGATCTTCGCCAATTATGACGGCAAGGGCGGCGTCGCGGGGCGCGATCACCGCGCGACGCTCCTCGTCGAGCTCGACGACAGGATGCGCGAGGTGCGGCGCTTCTCCTTCCCGCCGACGATCCTCGCCCGCTTCGCGCCGCGAAGCTGCTCGGGCGGGGCGTGGGGCAAGGACGGGCTGCTCTACGCGACCGGCCACGACAAGCAGGAACTCTACGCGATCCGCGTGCCCGCGGGCGGCACCACGCTCGATCATGTCGCGACTTACGCCATCCCGACCAACGGCCAGGCGATCGACTGGGATCCCTCCGCGCCCGACACGCTCTGGTCGATCCAGCGCAGCACAAGGCAACTGGTCGCGACGCGGATCACCCCGGCGCTGAAGATAACGCCGCCTTCGCCATGAACCCACATCGTCATTACGAGCGCAGCGAAGCAATCCAGTCCGAGATCGGACGCTGCTCTGGATTGCTTCGCTGCGCTCGTAATGACGGCGAAATGATCCAGCTATCAGGAGGCGACCGGCGCTATGCCGTGCTCGGCGGCGCGCTGGCGATATTCGCTTGCCATCCGCGTATGGATGGCGGCGACGCCGGGCTCAAGCGAAAGCCGCGCCTTCGCCTCCTCCGCATCGGCGCGGCGCAGCAGATAGGCAGTGGGATGTTCGGGCATGGCGAGTCTCCGCTACGGAGTTACCCTCCTACAACGCGCCGCCCAAGCACATGGGTTAAGTCCCGTATTATTTAATGTTCGCGGGTGCGGCGGTCCGGCTCGGCGCGAGACGTCAGAGCAGCGCGTCGAGCAGCCCGATCAGCGGCTTGTCCGCCGGGGGCATCGGCAACGCATGAAGCTCCACGGGCCGGACCCAGCGCAATCCGGCGGCCTCGCGCGGCTCGGGTGTGCCGCGCCATTTGCGACAGGCATAGAGCAGCAGGATCATATGCCGCCCCGCAAGCGGCTCGCTGGCGAAGGCGGCGGGCGCGAGGCAGGCGCTTTCGGTCTCGACGCCCAGTTCCTCGGCCAGCTCGCGCACCAGCGCCGCCTCGGGCGTCTCTCCCGGCTCCACCTTGCCGCCCGGAAACTCCCAGAGTCCCGCCAGGGCCTTGCCCTCGGGGCGTTGCTGGACGAGCACCCGCCCGTCCCGATCGATCAGCGCGGCCGCGACCACGAGCAGCGAATCCATCCGTCCTCCACGTCATAAGAAAATCTTAACGGCCGAGGCCATAGCGTGTGATTGCTTTGGAACAGCATATGATCGGGAACAACTATGTACGGATTTGCGACAAGGCTTGCGCGCGATCCGCGCGGGGCCACGGCGATTGAATATGGATTGATCGCGGCGCTCGTCTGCCTGAGCGCTCTTGGCGCCATATCGGCCCTCGCGAGTCAGACGATCGACATGTGGAACATGGTCGCACACAGAGTCGTCGGAGCTGGTTAACGGGTCATTAGTGTCGATTGCCGGGAACATTTAAGTAATTGGCAATATCACCGCCCTAATTTCACCGTGCGCCCGGGAAGGGAAACCTATCGGGAAGCCGGGTGAATACGCTTTGGACCAAGGAGAATGGGAATGAAGACTTTCCGCAAGATGATCGCCAACAACAAGGGCGCGACGGCCATCGAATATGGCCTGATCGCCGCTCTGATCGCGATCGCCGCGATCACCGCCATGACCAGCCTGGGCAGCCAGCTGAAGCTGACCTTCGGCAAGGCTCAGTCGGAGATGGCCAAGACCAACTAAGGTCTTGCCGGAAGCCAGGGCTTCCAAACTGCTTTGCAAAGGGACAGGGCGTCGGAGCAATCCGGCGCCCTTTCTCCTTTGCTTTCCCGCAAAAATCCGTTTCGACTGGGCAACAGGCCTGCTTTCCTGCCGGGTTAACGATGCGATTTAAGCAAATCTCAACGAAGCGCACATACTTTCGGATGGCCGCGAACACGATCGCCATTTCGGCTGCGGCATGCTTTCAAGTCGGGAGACCGGGGATGAAGACGCTTCGCAAGATGATTGCCAACAACAAGGGCGCGACGGCTATCGAATATGGCCTGATCGCCGCTCTGATCGCGATCGCCGCGATCACTGCCATGACCAGCCTGGGCAGCCAGCTCTCGCTGACCTTCGGCAAGGCCACCAGCAAGATGGCCGAAACCAACTAAGGTTGGACGGAAAGCCCAGGCTTTCCACCTTCTGCTTTGCATAGGGACAGGGCGTCGGAGCGATCCGGCGCCCTTTCTCTTTGGCCCGGTTGCTAGAATCGCCGCACGATCCCGCCATAGACCTCGGCATCGGGGCTGGCGTGGTTGAGCCCGGCGTTAACGCCCAGATCGAGCTGCCACTCCCTGCCCGGCTGCCACCCGACCGACAGGCCCGCCAGCGCCTCGGTGGCGCGATCGTCGGGATCGCGATCGCGGAATAGCGAAAGCTCGGCCGAGGCCTGCACGCTGCCCGACAATTTCAGGCCCAGCCCGCCGACGCTGCCATAACGCAGGTGCCGGCCGCTGCGGTCGCCATCGGGCGCGGCGTCGATCTCGGGCGTGGCGCTGAGCGACAGCCTGTCGGTCAGCGCATAGCTGATCGGCAGGATCATCCCTGCCCCCCATGTCCCCGCCCCGATCGCCTGCCCGCCCGCCGGCAGCGTGACATAAGGCAGCAGCGCGGCCGAAAAGCCCGACCCGTCGGGGTTCGTCAGATTGCGCTTCACCGCCAGCATAACGTCGCCGACGCCACCGTCGCGGCTCACCGCACCCGTCGCCATGTCGCGCGTGCGGACATGGCCGAAGGCCGTCCAGCCGATCTGTATCTCCGCATGTTCGGCCACGCCGATGCGCAGCAGCGCGTCACCCAGCGTCAGCGTATCGGTACGCTGCGATGCAGTCTTGTCGAGCGTCCAGTCGCCGATCCCGGTTTCAAGGACGAGCCGGCCGGGATCGACTGTGCAGGGCGGCGTATCGAGCCCCGGCCGGTCGGGGCACAGGTCGCGCGCCTCCAGCGGCGAAGCGATCGCGGCAAGGATCAGCAAACCTATCCTCAGCTTCATCGCAACTCCCCTCCTCATCGGCTGCTCTTACGCTTTTCAGCGGGGCCGGTTCCGCGCTACATCCAATAGTCGATGGCCACCCGCAGCAAGACGAAGCGATCGCTTCCCACCCGCATCATCCGCATCATCTTCAAGGCGATCGCCTGGTTCGTGGGGATCAGCCTGCTCTGGGTGATCGTCTACCGCTTCGTGCCCCCGCCCTTCACGCTGACCATGCTGGGCGACGTGATGAGTGGACGTAGCGTCACCAGGGACTGGATGCCGCTGTCGCAGATCGATCCCGATATGCCGCGCGCCGCGATCGCGGCCGAGGACGCCAAATTCTGCAGCCATCACGGCTTCGATTTCGGCGCGATCGCCAAGGCGGCCGAGCGCAATGCGCAGGGCGGCCATGTGATCCGCGGCGGATCGACGATCAGCCAGCAGACCGCGAAAAACGCTTTCCTCTGGCAAGGCGGCGGCTTCGTCCGCAAGGGACTGGAGGCCTGGTTCACCGTCCTGATCGAGGCGATCTGGGGCAAGCGGCGGATCATGGAGGTCTATCTCAACCTCGCCGAGACCGGCATCGGCACCTACGGCGTCAACGCCGGCGCCATCCGCTATTTCAATCACGACGCCTCGCGCCTCAGCCCGCTGGAGGCAAGTCGCATCGCTGCCGTCCTGCCGCTCCCCAAGAAGCGCGACGCGATCGACCCCAGCGGCTACACCCGGCGTTACGGCAACCGCATCGACCGCCGCGTCGGCGTAGTCGCGCGCGGCGGGCTGGATGATTGCCTGAATTAACGCGGGTTGAAGCCAAGGCTGCAGGCGGAGCGCCACCGAGCCAATCAAAAACAAAATAATGCGGGCGCAGCGCCTAAAAAACGGCGGAAAACCGTGGAGCGGGTAGCGGGAAACCCGTCTCTAAAGCTATGAATTGAAACGGAAAAAAATTATCCGATTCCGACTAAAATGGAGCCCCGATCGTAGCCCCAAGGCCGATTTTCGGGACCGGTTTGGTTCCCAATCCGGTTGCTGAGACGTGTTAAACACCACTGATTAATCATGGGCAAGCGCATTTTCTTCCCGACCGAGTTTGGTCAGGATGGCCGGGAGGAGACTGTCTGGTTTCGGAAAATCGCTTTGGCTTAGCGGACATTCGCAAAGCACGGGTTCGGCGGCAGCATCCAATCAAACCCCGTTGTTCAAGCCGGCTACCGTGGATGTCCGCATTTGCAAGAACCTGCGAATACGCTGAGTCAAATTGGCCAGTCAGTGCTTATCCCCATCTCGGTTCTGCGAATTCTAGGTCATTCACCAGACGGCAGGCGTGCTGGCGGCAGCCTTGAAGACGGGTTCGGTAACGATGTGCGCACCCGGATCGAATAGCGCTACAGCGATTTCGGTTCGATTGGAACCAATTGGGACCGCTAACAGGTTCTGGCAAGCCCGCTGCTGAACTTGTAGTCATCAAGGCGGGGCGGGCTGCAAGGGCCCGCCCGGTCATTGCCGTTCAAGGTCAGGAGAGCGCGGCCGATGGATCTTTTGAGCGACATTCTCGACTCCATGGCCCTGCAAGGGCAATTCTATTTCAGGACATGCTTCAACACTCCCTGGGCGATTGGAGTGCCCGATTATGCCTCGGCCATCCGGTTTCACTTTGCAGTGCAGGGCGAATGCTATGTCCGCGCAGGCGAAGATGAGCCCATTCTGCTGCGTCAGGGCGATCTGGTTCTGGTTCCTGCCGGCGCGGCTCATTCCCTGTCCGACACGCCGGAGCGCAAGCCTGTATCGCTCGAAACCGTTATGCAGGACTCCGGATATCCGGGGACCGGGACCTTCATCGTCGGTCACGGTTGCGAGCGTGCTGCGACACAGTTGATGTGCGGGCATTTCACCTTCGCCGAGGGTAGCCGCCACCCGTTGCTCAGATCGCTTCCGAAACTCCTTCACCTCAGTGCCGGCATGCGCAGCGTCTCGTTCTGGCTGGATGAGGCGCTTCGGCTGATGGCGCGACAAATGACGGGCGAACAACCCGGTTCGCTCGCGGTCGTGCGGCGCATGTCCGAGATCATCTTCATCGAGACTGTCCGGGCTTGTTCTGCCCAGTCCGAGCAACTCAGCGGTCTGATGGAAGCACTCGCCGACCCCAAGATCTCGCGGGCGATCCAGGCCATGCACCGAGATGTCGCGATGCAATGGACAGTCGAGACGCTGGCCGGTGAGGCCGCCATGTCGCGCAGTCGCTTCGCCGCGCGCTTTCAGGAACTGGTCGGGTGCGGACCGCTCACATATCTGGCCGAATGGCGGCTGCAGAAGGCCTGCGCCCTGCTGCGCGATAGCCGCGTTTCGGTGCAGGAAGTTGCGAGCCGAATCGGCTACCAGTCTCCGGCAGCCTTCACCCGCGCATTCGCCAACATGTTCGGCGAGACCCCGAGTGCGTTTCGTCACCGTCTTGCCGCATAAATTTGCACATTGTCCTTTTGCGTTTGCATGAAATCCCAATAACGGGCGGGTGGATTGCTCTATCGTCCAGTATCCAGCATCGCTCCTGTGTCATGAACGTAGACAAGGAGACAGACATGCAACGGATTTCTGCAGTACCCCTCGAAACCACCGACGAAGCTGTGGCGCCGCTCTTCAGCGCCATCCGCGCCAAGATGGGCGGCGTGCCCAACATCATGCGGACCATGGCGCAGTCGCCGGCCGCGCTCGAGGCCTACCTCGGCCTGAGCAATGCGCTCGGCAAGGGCCGTTTCACGGCCGGCGAGCGTGAGCTGATCGCGCTCGCCGCCGCAGGCGAGAACAGCTGCGACTATTGCGCATCGGCCCATACCGCGCTTGGCAAGATGGCGGGTCTCGGCCAGGCTGACATGCAGCAGGTCATTGCTGGCGGCGAACTTTCCGGCGGCAACGGGGCGATCATTGCGATGGTTCGCACTATCGTCAGCCGCAAGGGCGTGATTTCGGATGCCGAGATCGAAGCCTTCTACGCCGCAGGATTCGACGCCGGTCACCTCGTCGAACTTATCGCTGCAACCGCGATGAACATCTTCACCAATTACTTCAACCATATCGCTGCAACCGACATCGATTTCCCGGTTGTCTCGACCAAGGCCGCCTGAGCGGCCACCAAACACACCTCAACCAACAATCTGGAGAATACCTATGAAGAAGCCGCTTATGGCTGCGCTGATCGCTGCCCAACTCGTATCGTTCGCTTCGCCCGCGCTCGCTGTCGAAGAAAACAATGTTTCCAACGGCCTGACCGCCGCCGGCGCGCCGCTTGGCCTGCATGGCGTCGACCCTGTCGCCTTCGTGACGCTGGGCAACCGCATCGAAGGCACCGCCAAGTTCACTGCGGTTCATGACGGCGTCGCCTACTACTTCACGTCGCAGGAAAACCTCGAGACCTTCCAGGCTGACCCCGGCCGGTTCTCGCCGCAGAATGGCGGTTACTGCACCTTCGGGGTTTCGGTCGGCAAGAAGTTCGATGGCGACCCGCGCTACGCGGCTGTCGTCAACGGCAAGCTCTATGTCTTCCTGAACGAGGACATTCTGAAGGCGTTCCAGAAGGACCAGGCCGGTACCATCAAGAAGGCCGAAGCCAACTGGAAGCAGATCCGCAGCTTGGCCGCCGCGTCGCTCTGACGCCGCGCGCCGGATGACGGCGGCCGCAATGCCGGTCCCGACCCCCTCCACGGCTGTCGGTCGTCGTCCTCCCCCTCATTTCGAAAGGCGAATTCCCATGAACATTCTTGACCACATCAGCCTCGGCGTTCCGTCCATCGACGACGCCCGCAAGTTCTACGATACCGCCATGGCGACTCTTGGGCTCGATTGTCTCGCCGCGAACGACGCGTTCGCGGCATACGGCAACGGTGCTGTCCAGTTCCTGCTGATGGTTCCGGCCGACGGGGCGGCCTATACGCAAGGTAATGGCACCCACGTCGCATTCCGGGCTGAGAGCCAGGCCGTCGTCGACGCCTTCCATGCGACTGCAATACAGGGCGGCGGTGCTTGCGCCGGGGAACCGGGACCGCGTCCGGATTATCCCGCCAGCGATGTCTATGCGGCCTTCGTGCGCGATCCTTTCGGGCACAAGCTCGAAGCGATCCACAACGGCTTTGCAGCTTAAAGGGGCTATGACATGGAACAGGCCTATCACTTTCTCGCCCTGTCGGGTGTCTTCACGGTCCTGATGTGGGTTCCCTATATCGTCTCGCGCTTGTTCGTGTGGGGGATCGGGGATTTTCTCAAGAACTATCCTGAAGGTTACCCCGCACAGGAGCCGGTTCCGCCACTCTGGGCACAGAGGGCCAAGCGCGCCCATCTCAACATGGTTGAAACCCTGCCCGCCTTCGTGGCTGTGGTGGTCGCCGCAGGAATGCTGCCCGACCGGATCGACGCAGCATTCGTCGGCCAATGCGCCATGGTCTTCTACTACGCGAGGGTGGTACATTACATCGTCTATGCGCTTGGCGTACCTTACCTTCGCACGCCGACCTACCTGGTATCCTGGGCGGCGATCCTTGCCATCGGCTTGCAGCTGGGTTGATCCGGGAAGCTTCCGGACAGGGACGCGAACCCATGACGGCAGGTTTTAACGATAGCTTGTTGCTCGATGCCATTCGCAACTGTGCGCAATGTCAGGATCTGTCGTTGGGTCCGCGTCCCATACTCCAATGGCAGCGGGACGCACGGATCCTGATTGCCGGCCAGGCGCCGGGTCGCCTTACCCATGAAAAGGGCGTTCCCTTCGACGATCCTTCGGGCGACCGCCTGCGAGGCTGGCTCGGTGTGGACCGCGCAACGTTCTACGATCCCGGCATTTTCGCCATCGTGCCGATGGCGTTCTGCTACCCGGGCACAGGCCAATCTGGTGATTTGCCACCACCATCCGTCTGCGCGCAACTTTGGCGGAACCGGTTGCTTGGGCCGATGCAAAGCCTCGAGCTCACGATCATAGTGGGACAATATGCCGCCGCATGGCATTACCCTGACGAGAAGGGTGCGTTGACGGGTTTGGTCTGCCGCTGGAAAAAGACCTTTCCTGCCATGGTGGTGCTGCCGCATCCAAGCCCGCGCAATCGCATGTGGTTATCCAGAAACCCCTGGTTTGAAGCGGATCTTGTGCCGCACCTGCGTGAGCGCGTCGCCGGGATTCTCGCGGCCATGCGGCCGTCGGTTCAAGATCCTCTGTAACGTATTTGCGATCCTGACGAACCCGGGTTCGGAGTTCCATAATGAGTGTTCGAATTTGCCTTGCATTGGCGATTGTTGCTCTCTTCGCCGGGTCCAAGACCTTCGCCAACGAATCCCCGCAGACTGACGCGCCAGCCCAAATGCGCTGCGCCCCACCGGTCGCGTCACTTGTGATCCGCAATGTCACAGCCATCGATTTTCGCGGTGAGCGGCCCGACATGACGGAAAACGTGTCGATCTTCATCGCGGATGGCCGGATTGTCGGAATTTTGCCGCAAGGCGAACCCGATCCCGCAACGCCGGAGATGGTCTTCGACGGTACCGGTCTGACGGTGATCCCCGGATTGCATGACATGCATGTCCACATCTGGGATCAGACCGAACTCGCCGCCAATCTGATGCACGGGGTCACGACCGTCCGGAACATGTCGGGGATGCCGTTTCACCTGCGCCTGGCCGAACAGCTGGAAGCTGGTGCTTTGTGCGGGCCGCACCTCCTCACGGCCGGTCCGATCCTCAACAGCAAGGGGCCGGACAGTCAGATCTATCATCAGATTGTCGAGACCGGCGAAGACGCCCACGCCGCCGTCGAGCAGCAACATGCCTTGGGTTTCCGCCGCCTTAATCCTGATCGACAAGACCTATGCCGGATGGGGCGGATTTCAGAAAGAGGGCAACGACTGGGACTTCGGTTTGGTCCTGCGGCCCGAGTATTTCTCTTTCGGCGGCTTGATCTTCGATAAGGCGATCGCATGGCTCTCGGTCCATCGTGACGTCAGGGAAGTCACCTTCCTGCTACCGCATTCCCGCTCGCGGCGCGTTCCCGAACGGCTCGGTGCGAACCATCTTGGAGAAGTCATTCACGATGGAGTACCCTTCACGAAATGGTCCCTCGCTGTCCCTCGTCAACTGGAGCGCGGCGGCCCCCTCGCTTGAACATCGATACGCGGAGTCCCCCTCTATTCAACACGTCTTGCAATCACGGCTAGCTTGCTGCTGTACCTTCATGCGAGCGCAGTGCCGTACGAGGACGTGTCATCATAAGGACGGCTACGTTCGCCCGCATCTCAGGGGAGACAGCTTCTCCCGCATCACGTGTTGATCGCTCAGTTCTGGGGATCGAACTGGCAAAAGCGGGAGACGCAGCGCAGCTTGGCGGAACGAATGGCAATCGCTCAACGTTTCGATTCTCGATTTCCCCAGCGCCAACGGGGGAAATCAAGGTCGCCTTCGCCGCTCAGTTCACTGTGTAAGGTGGACGAGACGCCACTCTCTCCAGCAGCACCCATTCCGGGTAGCGGCACATGTGCAGCCGCGTTGCGACGGACGTTTTGGGAATGCGTGAGTGTCGGACTCCGGCCGGAGTACCGCCGTCGAGCAAGTCTTGGGTATGATTGACTACTACCGGACCCGGCCTTTGAGACCAATGGGCGGGCATGTCTGCTTTCAGACGATTGTCAGGCAACCCGCTACGACCGACATTAGGGCGCAAAGCCGCCACGGCTCAATCGATGCCGGGCTACATCCAAGCCGCCACGCCAAGCAGCGCAAGAAGTGCCCCACAAAGCACTCCACCTGTCCCCGCCCATGTCACCCACCAATCCTGATCGGCGGTCGACCGCCGCTGCTTGAACATACCCTCGACGCGGCCAAGCGACCGCGCCAGCTCCTCGCGGGCTTGCCCAACGGATTTGCGATCCTCGGCACCGAGGGATCGCGCGGCTTCATGGCTTTCGGCGGCAAGGGTCAGCGGTGTGAGGCGCATGGCCGGCTTGTCGTTGATACTTGCGATCTGCTGATCGATACGGTCGAGGCGAGCCGCCACATCACGAAGCGTGGAGGAATAGTCCGGCATCCTCTCCTTCGCTGCCGTGAGACCTTCGATTGCGGCATGCAGGAGCGAAATTTCGTCGCGCAGCTTGTCGAAGGCTTCGGCGGCATTGTTGGAGGCCGGGGTCGAGCGAGAGCGTTTTTCCGTCATGGCACCGGCCTACATAGATATCCCGATCCCGCGTGAGCGGCCGAGATGTTGCTGTAGTTCGTGAGACAGCGATGCCGTCGCAGAAGGCGTCAGGCCCAGTTCTATGCGCCGGTTCTGGAGCAGCGACTCGAGCTGCGGGTCACGGTGCAGGCTCTTCGCCATGTCGGTGAGACTGGCGCGGGCCTTGTCGCGCGCGTCATAGGTTGGCGCTTCGCGTGCGCGCATAGTCTCCTTCTTCCAAGTCGCAACGAACAATTCGGCGCGCTTCTCGAGCTCGGCAGCGAGCCGCTTCGCTGCGGCAGCCTGCTGCACCCCATCGCGAGCCGCGCGCTCTGCCGCGACGCGCTCGGCGGCCCGGGCCGCGTCCTGACGGTCCATCGCCTCGATCGCGCCTGCGGTTCGTCCTTCGGCCGCATTCTGGACCAGCCTGTCGCTCTTGCCGAACGCCTCGCGCAGATCGCGCGCGCCACCGGGACGCAACGCGTCAAGCTCGCGGAACGCCTTGCGGTAGCTGTCGATCTCGTGCGGCAGTTCCTTGCCTCCGGCGCGGCGTACGTCGACGATCTCCTTCGTTGCCCGCGCAAAACGCTCGACTGCCTTGTCAAGCTCGGCGCGCATGGGCGCGGGATCTAGCGCTCGTGCGTTCACGCGCACCTCCGCCAAGCCGGCCGCCCGCCTGATCCTGGGCGCCGGCTCCGTCAGCGCTTCGCGCGACACCGAGAGCTTCAGCCCGTCGAACATGCTGCGTTTCGGCTCGGCCGACTTCGCCGTTTCGGGTATCCGATAATCGCTCGCCATATCCTTCCCGCGTTCACGCGATGCCGCGCGCACGAGTTTGTTCTGGTTCGCAAAATCGTCGCGCCCATAGTAGAGATCGACGCGCTCGCGATGCCTGGACAGCGCGACATAGGTCGAGTGGCTGTCTACCCCCGGCGTCGCGAGCACCTGTACCCGGTCGACGGTCATCCCCTGCGCCTTGTGGATTGTCGCCGCATAGCCATGATCGACATGGGCATAATCCTTGACGTCAAAGGCGACGCTGCGGCCGTCGTCGAGCATTACCGCCATGCGCATCGGACTCGCGCTCTGCACCGTTCCGAGCGAGCCGTTCTTGACCCCAAGGTCGCGCTCGTTCTTCAGGAACATGATGCGGTCACCCGCCGCGAAGCTCCGCTGGCCGCGCTCGACCGTCAGCACAACCTCATTGCCAAGAGCTCCGCCGGCCTTCATCCGCTCGCGAACCGCCTCGTTGAGCTCGCGCACTTCGTCATTGGTGTGGGTCAGAATGATGCGGCTCGCATTCGGATGCGCCTGCCGGTCCCGATCCCAGGCATCGACGAGGGCACTCCGCGCTGCCTCGCGCGTATCGGCGGCATGGACAAACCCGGCGTCGGCGTAGCGCCCGATCGCCTCGCCGGTCCGCCCGGTAGCGAGCTCGCGCGTCGCCGCGCGCTGCCAGTCTTCCTGTTGGCGGCGGATATCCATGATTTCGACGGCGCCGTGGCGCTCGGCCGCCGCGCGGAAAGCGGCGCCCGCCTCGATCGCCTGCAGCTGCTGCGGATCGCCGACGAGAACGACTTTCGCGCCCTGTCGCTCGGCTTCGGACACGACACGTTCGAGCTGGCGTGTGCCGACCATGCCGGCTTCGTCGATCACAAGGATATGTTTGTCGGTCAGCCGCTCGCGATCATTCGCCCATTGATGCTCGAGGCTGGCGAGCGTCCGAGAGCCAATTCCCGCGCCCTGCTCGAGCCCTTCGGCCGCGATGCCGGACAGTGCTGCGCCCTGAACCTGATAGCCCGCCGCCGCCCACGCCTCGCGGGCAACGCCGAGCATGGCGCTCTTCCCCGTCCCGGCATAGCCGATGACGTTGCTGACGCCGCGCGAGCTGGTGACATGTTCGAGGGCGCAGCGCTGTTCGGCAGAGAGATTGAGACCGCGCTCCAGCGCGCGGGACAAGGCAAGCTCGCGGTGACGATCGCCAACACCATGATGGCGCCGCGCGTCGAGCGTCGACGTCGCGCGTTCGAGGCGCTGTTCGGTCTCGATCATCGATCGCGAGGTGAACCGGTCCTCGCGGCGCCCATCGCGTCCGATCGCAACGAGGTCGGGCGACGATTTGACCGCCGCCATCACGGCGTCGAACTGCTCTTTCCCGTCGCTGTGACGGTGCACGAACATGGCGAGGTCTCTGTTCGTGAAGGTCGCCTGGCGGTGGGTGATGGCGTCGAGCGCAATGCCCGGATTGGCGATGATCTTGTCGCCGTTCGAGCGCGCGATTTCGATGTGCTCGGCGAGGCGATCCGCTTCAAGCCCTTCGGCCGCCATGCGCGATGCAGCGGGTCCGATCTTGTGCTGCGGTTCGAGGTCGATACCCTGCGCTTCCAACGTGCGGTGATCGACACGCGCGTCGATGTCGAGCGATGCAAGACGCTCGTTGACATGGTCCGCCCAGGCTTCACGCCAATGCGTCAGAAGCTCGGCCCGGTTCCAATCGCGAACCTTCGCACCGAACTCAGCGCTGCCGTCCTCGCCAATCCGAATTTCGCGCATCGTCAGCATCACATGCGCGTGCGGCTTCGCTAGGCCGTCGGCGCCGATATCCCAGTGGACATTAAGGTCCGCGATCATGCCGCGGTCGACGAACTCGCGCTGGACGAAGTCGCGGGCGAGCTCGATGCCCTGTCCCTCGGTCATCTCGCGGGGGATCGCGAACTCTACTTCGCGCGCCAGCTGCGCGTCCTTGCGGACCTCCGACGCCTCGACATCATTCCAGAGCTTTTCGCGGTCACGCCATTCCCCGGACGCGCCCTCGGGTAGCATCACCTCACTATGAACGACGCCCGCTTTGTTCGAGAAGTCATGGCTACGTCCAAGCCGCTCGTCGTGCAGGCGATCGGCCGAACGATAGGCCGCGGCGGCGACCGCGCTGCTGCCGACCGTACGCGAAATGACTTTTGCCGAGAAATGGTAGATCGCCATGAGGGCTATCCATTTACAGCAAAACGAGCACGTCGGCACGACGTATAAGCGCGCCCTCACACGAATTCATCGCGCTCGGGATCAGGTCATCTCAAGGAATTCCAGCACCTTGCGGGGCCGTAAGACTCGGCATAGCTGGTCCGTCCGACCGCATGAATATGGAAGGACCGACGATGCGCAAACCGAGAGATTTCGATGCCGAACTCCGGGCGCTCACCGACAAGGCCAAGGCGCTGAAGACCAAGAAGCAAGGCCAGCTCGGCGAGCTGGTGATTGCTATAGGCGCCGACGCGCTGTCGATGGAGCAGCTTGCTGGCGCGCTGATCGAAGCCGCCGGATCGGACGCCGCGCGGAAGGAGGCGTGGCGCAAAAGCGGCGCTGCCTTCTTTCGCGGCGATGGCGCCCGCGTTCGCAAAGGCGCTAGCCGGAACGCGGGCGGCGCATCGGCGATCGGTGCAAGCCCGCAACCGGCTTCAGGCGAAGCGGGCACGGCATGACACGCGGGCTTGGCAGGTGAAACGCCGTGAGCGCACGCGTCAACTGATCGAGCTTGGCGGGCTCGTCACGAAGGCCGATCTGGTCGAGCTGACGGGCGATGATCGCGCCGTGATAATTGGTTTGCTGGTCGATGCCGCGGCGGCGCTGCGCGGCGAAGCTCGTGAGCAGCAACTGCTGCTATGGCGCCGCAGGGGGCGGCGCGCATTCGCGGAAGATTAGAAGTAATCAGGAGGTGGGCTTGGGCGTGCGGTACTTGTTCCGCTTGTCCGCGACATAGCTGTGGCCGCCCTCGCCCTTGACGATCTCGAACAAGCCGATCGCCTCGAACAGCGCCGGGAAGTTCTTGACGCCATAGTTGCGCGGATCGATCGGCGCTTGACGCTTCGCCGCGCTCCCGGCCGCGGACATTGCCGCCCATCCGTCATCGCGCGCCGCAGCCTCAACTGCACCGCGCAGGATGGTCACAAGTTTCGTGTCTTGTGCGAGCAGCTTGCCTGCCGGCTTGGCAGACGGAGCGGACTTCGGCGCCGCCTTCGCCTTTGTCGATTTTACTTCCGGCGATTCCGGTGTCGACGCGGTCGGTTCAGCCCCGTCGAGATTGTCGAGATATAGAAATGTCGTGCAGGCGTTGACGAAGGGGCTCGGTGTTTTTCGTTCGCCAAAGCCGTAAACTTCGTGACCATTGGCGCGAAGCTGCATGACCAGCGGCGTGAAGTCGGCGTCACTCGAAGCAAGGCAGAAGGCGTCGAGTTTCTGAGTATAGAGCAGTTCCATCGCGTCGATCACGAGCGCGATGTCGGTCGCATTTTTGCCGGTCGAATAGTTGAATTGCTGGATTGGACGAATGGCAAAATCGTGAAGCTTGTCCTTCCAGCCCTTGAGGGTCGGGCTGGCCCAATTGCCATAAGCTCGCCGGATGTTGGCTGTCCCGTATTTTGAAAGCTCCGCAAGCATGGCCGCGATCTTGCCGTGCGATACATTGTCGGCATCGATCAGCAGCGCGATCTTGCGATCCGGCGTCACGCGCTGCACATTCTCAATTTCCATCCGATACATTCCCGCCGGAGACACTGGATACGTCCAAGGCCGCGATATGATCGCGGCAAATTTTTTCGACGAGGCCTTCGAGCACCGCGACGCGCTCGCCGATCCAGGTCATTTCCTCGGCGCTGATCTTGTAGTGCGGCGAGTAGCGCGCATTCACATAAGCGAGCCGCAAAAGCTCGAAGCAGCGGCGGCTGAACTTGTCGTCGCGCGGCCAAGCTTCGACGAGGGCGGGCGCGATCTGTTCGCACTGCGAGCGGAGAAAGTTGAGGCGATGGGATTTTGGCGAATAGAGCGTCGTGACCAAGAGAGCGCAATGATACGCGCGCTCGGTCGCCTGATGAAATGTGAAGGCGGCATCTAGCGGCTGGTCATCATCAATGTAGTGGAGCGCGCCACGTCGGGCCGCGCCGATTTTCGGAAACCAGCTGTCAAAGTTCTTCTGCGCCTCGATGCGCGCTTCGTCGAGGGGCAGATTGCGCGGCTGCGCGAACTCATACCCCTCGGCTTCATAGAGGCCGATGCCCTGCTCGACGATATCGATGAAGAACGGCCGCCCGCGCTCCAACTGCGCGTTCACGTCCTTGAGCGAATGAACGATGAAGCTCACCGGCGCGGTCAGTGTGTGATTGATCGTCACCTCGCGCATCAACCGATCTTCGGCCGCCGACCAATGTTCGAACTCGGTCAGCCGCTCATTGTTGACCACGACGAGGATATCATAGTCAGACTGATAGCCGCCGACCGGATCGTCGACCCAATCGCCGCGCGCATAGCTCCCATAAAGGACGATCTTGAAAATGCGGCCCTTGCGGTTCCAGTCCGAATTCCCGCGCGCATGCGCGGTCTCGAACTCCTCGAACAATATGCGCACGACATCGGAAAGTTCACGCTGCTTGGATACGGGAAGATGGTCGAGGCCGGTTCGCATAGGTTCACCCTGAAAGGCGTTGGACCGGATGGCAAGCGCCATCCAGTCCAACGCAGCTAGAGCCATGGCCAGACCAGATGCGGGAAGCGCGCATGGAGGCATCGCGACCAGAGACCAAAGGCGCGAACGAAGTCGGCGCTGACCTGATCGACACTGATCCCGTAGCGCGCCGCGAGTTCATCATGGGTTGTATCGTCGAACCGCTTCGACATGAAGATGTCGCCCTGCCGCGCGGTCATCTTGCTTAGCGCGATCACCATGCGGCGTTCGGCGTCCTCGACAGTGACCGTCGAAAGATCACGGCGCCTCATTGCTCGCCTCCCACAGGGGCGAGCAGATATTCGCTCGCCTTGCTCGCCTGACTGGCTGCACGGAAGACTGCTTTCTCATCGCCTCGCAGCACCGACAGCCACGACGCGATATAATCAGCATGCCGAACAGTCGGCGCGATGCCGAGCGAAGCGCAGGTGAACGCCGACGCCATTTCGGCGACATATCCTGACAGTCCAGCCCCAATCCGGGGTTCGAGGAAGAAAACCATCGGCTGCCTCCAGCACTGCCC